>CAUZWC010000043.1:0-14667 GCA_963583595.1 Alphaproteobacteria bacterium
GTCTATCAGGTCCTCCCCTCGCGCTACGGCATGGACCCCGACGACCTGCGCCGGGCCGACGCCATCGAGGTGGTGATCGGCCAGGGTGCGAAGCCCGGCGGCGGCGGCATGCTGCTGGGCCAGAAGATCACCGAGCGGGTCGCCGGCATGCGCGACCTGCCCGTCGGCATCGACCAGCGCAGCGCCTGCCGCCACCCCGACTGGACCGGCCCCGACGACCTGACCATCAAAATCGAGGAACTGCGCGAGATCACCGATTGGCAGAAGCCGATCTACGTCAAGATCGGCGCGACCCGGACCAAGTTCGACGTGCCCCTCGCGGTCAAGGCCGGGGCCGATGTCATCGTCCTCGACGGTATGCAGGGCGGCACGGCGGCGACCCAGGACGTCTTCATCGAACATGTTGGCATCCCGACACTGCCGGCGGTGCGCCAGGCGGTTCAGGCCCTGCAGGAGCTGGACATGCACCGCAAGGTTCAGCTAATCGTCTCGGGCGGTATCCGCACCGGGGCCGATGTCGCCAAGGCCCTGGCTCTGGGCGCTGACGCGGTATCCATCGGCTCGGCCGCGATGGTCGCCCTCGGCTGCAACAAGCCCGTCTTCGTCGAGGACTACCACGCAATCGGGACCGAACCCGGCTTCTGCCACCATTGCCATACCGGCCGCTGCCCGGTCGGGGTGACGACCCAGGACCCGGCTTTGGAGGCGCGTCTCAAGCCCGAACAGGCCGGCCGATGGCTCCGCAACTATCTCGCAGTGATGACCCTGGAACTCCAGACCATGGCGAGGGCCTGCGGCAAGAGCCATGTGCTGAACCTGGAGCCGGAGGACTTGGTCGCCCTGACCGTCGAGGCTGCCGCCATGGCCGGCGTGCCGCTGGCCGGCACCGATTGGATTCCGGGGCGGATTTAGCGGGGTTTTTGAAAAGAAGCATTGTGCCAATCATCCTTCGAGACGCTCACTGGCGCGCGCTCCTCAGGAACAGGGAGCCGTCTCGAAGGGCTTGCTGGCCTTGATTCAATTGTCAGCCAAGGGGAGTTGGCGGAGTCTGTCGCTCCACGCATACTGAAAAAAAGAACCGATACCGAAGATCGCTAACATAGGGGGACAGGGTCATGGCCGTCGATCTGGCGAAGATCGCCAAGGAAAAGAAGATCAAGTATTTCCTGATCAGCTTCGTCGACCTGTTCGGCGTGCTGCGCTCCAAGCTGGTGCCCGCCCGTGCTATCGGCGGCATGCAGAAAGCGGGGGCGGGCTTCGCCGGTTTCGCCGCCTGGCTCGACATGACGCCGGCCCATCCTGACATGTTCGCCGTGCCCGATCCCGACAGTCTGATCCAGTTGCCCTGGAAGCCGGAGGTCGGCTGGCTCGCCGCCGATCTCTGGATGGACGGCAAGGAGGTCGAGCAGGCTCCGCGCGTCGTCTTGAAGCGCCAGATCGCGAAGGCGGCCAAGCTCGGCTACCGCATGAAGACCGGCGTCGAATGCGAATACATGCTGCTGCAGGACGACGGCAAGGCGCCGGCGGACGGGCGCGACACCCAAATTAAGCCTTGCTATGACCAATCGGCCCTGATGCGCCAATATGACCTGATCAGCCGCATCTGCGACTGCATGATAGAACTCGGCTGGGGCGCCTATCAGAACGATCACGAGGACGGCAACGGCCAGTTCGAGATGAACTGGGATTATGACGACTGCCTGCTCACCGCCGACCGCCACGTCTTCTTCAAATACATGACCCGCACCCTGGCCGAGGAAGCCGGGCTGCGCGCGACTTTCATGCCCAAGCCGATCCCGAATCTCACAGGCAACGGCTGTCATTGCCATGTCTCCATCTGGGACAAGACCGGCAAGAAGAACCTGTTCGACGACGCCAAGGACGAGATGGGCCTCTCCGGCCTGGCCTATCGGTTCCTCGGCGGGCTGGTGCATTCGGCCGATGCGCTCTGCGCCGTCTTCAACCCGACGGTCAACAGCTACAAGCGGATCAATGCCTCGGTCACCCTCTCGGGCGCCACCTGGTCGCCCAACACGATCAGCTATTCGGGCAACAACCGCACGCATATGATCCGCATCCCGGAGCCGGGGCGCTTCGAATTGCGCCTGATGGACGGCGCGGCCAATCCCTATCTGCTCCAGGCCGGTGTCCTCGCCGCCGGGCTCGACGGGGTCGCCAACAAGCGCGATCCGGGCCCGCGCCTCGATATCAACATGTACGAGGAAGGTCACCGCCTGAAGCGCATCCGGCGGCTGCCGCTCAACCTGCTCGACGCGATCCGGCTCATGGACAAGTCAAAGGCGGTGCGGGAGGGGCTCGGCGAGGAATTCGTCCAGGCCTATACCAAGCTCAAATTCGAGGAATGGGGCCGCTTCACCAAGAGCCTGAGCCAGTGGGAACTCGACAACACCCTGGACTGCTGAGGGGAATACCCGACCGGCTAGGTCGTGGTCCTGACAAATACATAGCCGTCGTCCCGGGACCCATCGCCCTGTCCGATCACTCGGTCGTAGGGCCCTTGTCCTCAATGCGTCGGATAAGTGTGTTGGGCTTGCGGATTCGGGTCCTGGTAATGCGGTGATCTACAGTGAATACCCTGCCACGGCATCGCCCGTCGCGATGCCCATGGGTCCCGGGAACAAGTCCTGGGACGACATCGATAATGTGGCAAGGCGAGGTGAGTCGTTTGATGCGATGGGTGAATCTTCGCCGGGCAATGAAGAATCAGTATAGGCACGCACAGAGGAACCGGCGATCATGACCAAACTCGTCTCCTTCCGGACCAGCATCAAGGGGGTCGAGACCTCCTATCTGCCGAGCGGCGAGCCGACCATGCTGGCCGTGCCCTATGCGGAGACCGATGCAGATCTGAAGGCGGCGGACGTCGCCTTCATCGGCATCCCCCAGGGCTCCGCCGCCACGCCCGGGCGCGATCCGGCGGAATGGTCCGACATGGGCAAGGGGCCGTTGGTCACGCGCCGCGAGTCCATGCGCTACACCGGCTTCCTGCCCGAACACGACCTGGATGTCTTCGAGCATCTGGCTGCCGTCGATATGGGCGACGCGACCATCGATCCCGACAATCCGAAGGTCGGCATCGAAAGCGTCATGGACATGGTCGGCCGGGCGCTCGACGCAGGCTGCCGCATCGTCACCCTGGGCGGCTCGGTCCCGGCGGCCAGCTATGCCGTCGCGCGCGGCATGGCCCGGGCCACGGCGGGCCGGATCGGCATCATCAGCCTGGATGCCCATGGCGACGCCTTCGACGATATCGGCGCGGCCTGGGGCAATACGGAGCCGGGAGGCGGCACCTGGCAGCGGCGAATGTGGGAGCATGCCCAGAATATCGACCCGGCCCGCCATGCCGAGATCGGCATGCGCGGCCCTCGCAACGATCGCGAGACCCTGCATCTATACCGATCGAACGGCGCTCTGGTCTTCCCGGCCTCCGAGGTGGCGGAGGACGGCATGGCCGCGATCTGCGCCAAGGCGATTTCCCATGTCATGGCCCAGGCGACGGCGGGGGTGGACCGGACCTGGGTCTCGCTCTGCATGGATGTTTTCGACATGGGGGAATTCCCCGATTGGGGCGACGAGCCTCTGGGCCTGTCGGCGCGCGACGTGGTGCGCGCCGTTCATGAATCGGCCAAGGCGGGAACGGATGTGCTGTCCATCCAGTTCGTCGCCCCCAACACGCCCTATCCCGCGCGCCTCGCTGTCTATCTCTGCGTCTATCAGATGGCCGGCTGGATCCTGGGCGGCCATCTGCCGTGCAAGCGGTAGAGGCATGGTCGGGGTAAGGTGGGGGATAGCCCGTCTTTACCGAGTATCTGCTCCGCATTCCCCTTCGACCTCGTCGGAGCCGGGCGCTAGGTTGCGCCGTGACGATTGAGCCGGAGGGAGAGGGACCATGAGCGACGACACGCGATTTCTGTATCTGACTCGGAGCGAGATCGGCGGCCTCGATATCGACTACGGCGACATGATCGACAGGGTCGAGACCGCGTTCCGCGCCTGGACCTCGGGCAAGGCGATCGCCCATCCGAAGGTCGCTTCCCTGACCGATGTCGGCAGTTTCTTCTATGGGCTCAACGCCTGCTCGTCAAAGCTCGGCTACAACATCTGCCACAACTCGATGGGCGTGCAGGCGGAGCTCGCCCGGCCCGGCATGCATCATCTCAACGGCATGCAGATCTTGAGCGACTATCGCACGGCCCAGCCCCTGGCGGCCATGGACACCTTCTGGGCCTCGACCTGGATTCCGGCCGCCGTCTCCGGCCTAGCCGCGCGCTATTTCGCGCGGCCCGACAGCAGGGTTCTGGGGATCATAGCGACGGGAGCCCAGGCCCGTGTCCATGTGCCGGCCTTGCGCGCCGTCCTGCCGATAGAGAAGGTCGTGGCCTATAACCGCAGCCGCTCCGGCGCCGGGGCCTTCGCCGCCGAATTCGCGGATTCGGGTATCGAGATCGAGATCACGGACGACCCGCGCGTGGCGGTCGAGGCGGCCGATGTGCTGGTGACGGCGGTGCCCGTCTCGGCCAATACCAAGCCCATCCTGGACCCGGCCTGGGTCCGTCCCGGCACCTGGTGCAGCCTGGTCGATCTGGCCCGGTCCTGGCATCCCGGCCTCGAATCCTTCGAGCTGACCGCGACCGACGACCACGACCAGGCCAAACACGAGGTCGAGATCGGCCGCTTCAAAATGACCGGCCCGTTCGATGTCGATCTGCGGGAACTGGTTTCCAGTGCCAAGAACGTTTCGCCCAAGCCCGAGGATCGCCGCGTGATCTGCCATAGCGGCCATGCCATCGGCATCCTGGCCCTGGCCAAGCTGGTCTACGAGACCGCTCAGGCCAAGGGCGTGGGCACCCGTCTTCCCGCGAACTGGAGCTGAGAGCCGGGCCGGTTCGCTTGGTGCCGCGAGCGGATGCTGTCGCGGATGGAGAGGGGTCGGGATATCGGCGCATACGCCTCAAGAACGAAGCCGCCCGCCTGCACTGAGCGCGGAGGAGCCATGCCCGGGGTAAAGCTTTGAGGGCTTGCCAGTGGGGCGCTCCATGATCCATGAATGGTGCGAAAGCGCGCGGCGATGCGGTGACGCGGCGATCTTTCCGGTTGCTGATACGGGCGTGGCGCGAAAGCACGAGAGCGAGATCATGGACAGGACGATTTCTTCCGACCGCAAACGTGGTCTGGGTCTGGAAGCTTGCGATTGCCGGCCGGCGGTCACGCGAACCTACCAATCACTCCGCGCCATCGGCTTCGACCGGGACGACGCCCTCGCTGCGGCCATCCCGGTCTACCGCGCCTATCATCCCGAGGTCGCGGAGTCGCGCGCCAACGAGGTTCTGCGCGACTGGTTCGGCGAAACCCGCTAGCAGGCTGTTGAAAAAGGCGAGCAGACCCTTCGAGACGGCCCTGCGGGCCTCCTCAGGGTGAGGCTAAAGCATTGATTTTACTCATCCTGAGGAGCTCGCGTCAGCGAACGTCTCGAAGGATGATTGGCACAATGCCCCTTTTTCAACAACCTGCTGGACCGTTTCGCCCGGCGCCCGTTCTAGCCCGGCCAGGACCGCCCGGAGAAACGCTCGCGCAGGGCTGATTTTTGGAATTTCCCGGTTGAGGTCTTCGGCACCTCGGCGATGAACTCGTAGGCGTCGGGCAGCCACCATTTTGGAAATTCGGCCGCCAGATGCGCCGCAAGATCCTTGACCATTTCCCGGACAGTATCCGGGGTGCCCGCCACCGCGCTCTCGCGCAGGACCACGCAGGCCAGCGGCCTTTCGCCCCATTTCGGATGGGGCAGGGCGATCACCGCGGCCTCCTTGACGGCGGGATGGCCCATGATCGCGTTTTCCAGATCCTGGCTGCTGATCCATTCGCCGCCGGATTTGACTAGGTCGGCGGTGCGGTCGCTGATCTTCACGAAGCCGGCCGGATCGATATTCGCGACATCGCCGGTGCGGAACCAGCTGTCGCCCGTCCGACCCCCGGCTTCGTTCTCCGTCCAGCGGTCCTCGGTGCCGGGCGCGTCGTGATAGCGGGCGGCGACCCAGGGCGCGCGGATCTGCAATTCGCCCATCGCCGCGCCGTCCCAAGGCGCTTCGCCCTCGTCGCCGACCACCCGGATCTCGACCAGGGGCATCGGCAGATGACGTTCGGCGAAGAGGTCGAGCACCTGTTCGCGCGGCCAATCGGCCATTTCGGGTTTGGGATGGGCCATGGTCGCGCCCGCCGTCGTTTCGGTCATGCCCCAGCCGTGGATCGGCACCATGCCGAGCGCGTCCAACCCGCGCACCAGGGCGGGCGGGGGCGAGGCGCCGCCGGCGATCACCCGAATGCCCGGCGGCAGCGTCCAGCGCCCGGGTTCGGCGCGCAGTGCGTCTGCCACGGCAAACCAGATCGTCGGCACGGCGCCGGTGATCGTCACCGCCTCTCCGGCCATCAGGTCGAGCAGGCTTTCGGCATCGAGATAGGGTCCGGGCAGGACCTGCTTGGCCCCGACCAGGGTCGCGGCATAGGGAAAGTTCCAAGCATTGACGTGGAACATGGGCACGATTGGCAAGGTCGTGTCGTTCTGCCCCAGGTCCCAGCCGTCCTTCATGCCCAGGCACATGGCATGCAGCATCAGCGCCCGGTGGGAATAGGCGACGCCCTTGGGCCGTCCGGTCGTGCCCGAGGTGTAACAGATCGAGCAGGCGGTGAACTCGTCCTCGGGTTCGATCAGCGGTTCGGCCGGATCGCCGGCGGCGATGAAATCCTCGTAGGACTCGAAATCGCCCGGCGCTGCCTCGTCCGAAATGCGCGCGACGATGACCTTCTTGATCCGGCTGCGGTCGAGGAAGCGCCGCGCCAAGGGCAGCAGCACGTCATCGACGATCAGGATGCGGTCCTCGGCGTGAGTTGCGATGAAGGCCAACTCGTCCGGATGCAGGCGCAGGTTCAGGGTATGCATCACGCCGCCCGCACCGGGAATGCCGAAATAGGCTTCGAGATGGATATGGTGGTTCCACATCAGGGTGCCGACCCGCTCGCCGGGCTTCAGGCCGGCCTTGCGCAGGGCATCGGCCAGGCGCCGGGCGCGCCCCGCCATCTCGCCATAGCCGTAGCGGTGCAGGGAACGGTCGGCATAGCGCGAGACGATCTGCCGCCCGGCATAGAGGGTCTCCGCCCGCGCGAGCGCGCGGGGCAGGACGAGCGGATGGCGCATCATTGTGCTTTGCAACGCAGGACCCTCCGTCTGGCTTCGCGGCCAGGACGGTAGCACGGGGTCATGCTCGGTCAATCGCCGGTGGGAGAAGGTTCCCCGGTCAGCGGCCGCGCGGCGGCAAATCGACCTGGGGCGGTCGCCTCAGCCCCGAGACGATCAAGATGTTGACGATCTATGTCCACGCCCTCGATGGTGGACAGTAGAAGTGCCGGCAGCAGATCGGACGAGATAATGGAGGCCGCAGGCCCGATAAACCTCGCGCGGATGGCGGAGCAGACCGCCAATACCGGCGGCGAGGTCGAGGTTCTCGATGCCGTATCGACCAGGGCGGGCGGCAAGCAGCCGTTCTGCGCCTCTCTGATCAAGGTCTATCCCAAACGCGTCGGCGGGCTTTTCCGGCGCATGAAATGGATCGCGCTGACCGTTCTTCTGGGCATCTACTACACCGTGCCTTGGCTGCGCTGGGACCGGGGCCCGGACGCCCCCGACCAGGCCGTGCTGATCGATATGCTGGCGCGGCGCGCCTATTTCCTGTGGATCGAGATCTGGCCGCCGGAGGTCTATTACATCACCGGGTTGCTGATACTCGGCGCCTTGGGGCTGTTCTTCGTGACCAGCCTGTTCGGCCGGGTCTGGTGCGGCTTCGCCTGTCCCGCTTGCTGCCGGATGGACGCCGCCAGATTACCAGCTTTCTCTTTCCCGGCGATTTTCTCGACCTCGCCTATGACAAGACTTACACCTTTTCGGCCGAGGTGATCGAGAAGCCCCAGTTTTGCCGCTTCTCGCGCGCCCATATCGAAACCCTGCTCGACGAGCATCCTCGGATGGAGCGGCGTCTGCTCGGTCTCGCCTCGAACGAACTGGCCACGGCCCAGGATCAGATGGTCCTGCTGGGCCGCAAGACCGCGCGGGAAAAGCTGGCTTCCTTCCTCATCATGTTGTCGCGGCGGGCCAAAACCCGCAGCCAGCAAGGCAACCCCGTGCATGTGCCGATGACGCGTACGGATATCGGGGATTATCTCGGGCTGACCATCGAAACCGTCAGCCGTACCTTCACCGCCCGGTGCAAGGCGCAGCTAATCGAACTGGAGCCCGAACATTCGGTGCGCCTGCTCGATATCGAGGGTCTCGTCGCCATCGCGGGCGACTGAGCGTCAATCCACGCGGTAGCGCGCGATCGTCTCTTCGTCGATCGTTAGGCCCAGGCCCGGCCCCTGAGGCACGGCGACCTTGCCGTCCGGGCCGACCGGGAAGGCCTCGCGCACCATGTTCCAGCGCAGGGGCGAATCGGCGATCGAATATTCCAGCCATTCCTCGTCCCGATGCTGGGCCAGGAAGGACAGGTTAGTGGCCAGCAGGATATCGCTTTTGTAGCCATGCGGGATGATGCGCCGGCCCAGCCCATGCGCCATTTCCGCGACCTGCAACATCTCGCTCAGCCCGCCCACCATGGTCGCGTCCGGCTGGGCGATGTCGGCCCGGCCGCGCACCAGCATCGCCTCGTATTCGAAGCGGGTGGTCAAGCCCATATCGCCGCCGGTCACGGGAATGCCTTGGCCGGCGATCTCGGCAAAGCCGTCTAGATCGTCCATCGGGATCGGCGCCTCGAACCAGAGATAGCCGCTTTCCTTGAGAACCGGCACCACGCCCAGGGCGGCTTCGGCAGTTTTGAAACAGGCGAAGGCGTCGAACATCAGGTCGATATCCTTGCCGACATGCGCGCGCGCCAGGGCCAGGACATGGCAGGCATAGTCCACCTCCCGGCCCCAATGAGGGTCCGAGGCGATCTTGAGGGCCCGAACGCCCGTTTCGAGGCAGGTATCCAGCCGGCGGCGCACCGAATCGTCGGTCTCGCCCAGGCGTGAGGTCGTGACATAGGCTCGCACCCGCTCCCTTTTGGGTGTCCCCATCAACTCGGCGGCGGTCTTGCCTTCCGCCTTGCCCTTGATGTCCCAGGCCGCGATGTCGATGCCGCTGATAGCATGGATCGCGGCGCCGCGCCGGCCGTAGTAATGGCTCAAGGCATACATATGGGCCCATAGGGCGGTGGGATCGGTGGGGTCCTGACCCAGGACGATGGATTTGAGACTCGGCCAGGCGAGGGAGCCCAGGGGCGGATCGATGATCGCCTTCATGATCGCCGGGCTACTGTCGATTTCGGCTATCCCGGTGATGCCGGCATCCGTGTGCAGGCGGATCAGACAGTTGACAAAGGCACCGTCATACCAATCGCCCTTCGGCATCGGCGCGCGCAGCTCGACGACCTCGACATTGGTGATCTTCATTCCGCCGTCTCCCTATGCCTTGCGATCTCGCGTCGGCGCATCCTATAGCCTGGCGTGTCGGCGCACAGGCCTTCCGTCACACGCCGGAACCGCCCACACTCAGCGTACCCGGAACGGGAAAGGAGGACTAGGATGTACACGCTCTATTCGGCGCCGATGGCGATCGCCATGGCGCCCCAAGCGGTGCTGGAGGAACTGGGCCAGCCCTACGACCTGAAGATGGTGGACGTCTATTCCGGGGCGCCGCCGGACTGGTATTGGGAGCTCAACCCTTACGGCCGCGTGCCGACCCTGGTGCAGGGGAATTTCGTCCTGTTCGAGGCGGCGGCGATCTGCGTGCATCTCTGCGACCGTCATCCGGAAGCGGGGCTGGCCCCCGCGGTTGGGACGAACGAGCGCGGCTGGTTCTATCAATGGCTCTCCTTCCTGGCGAGCGCGGTCCATCCCGCCAGCAAGCAGGTCAACTATCCCCATCGCTGCTCGACCGACGAAAGCGATATTCCGGCCGTGATCCAGGCCGGCGGCAACCTCTGCGACCAAATGTATGCGAGGCTGGAGGAGGCTCTGGACCTGGGTTCCTATCTCCTAGGGGCGACCTTCAGCGCGGCGGATCTGTACATGGCGACCCTGGCGTCCTGGCGCCCGGCGATCGAGGGTGTGATCGGACGCCCGCTGGCGCCCTTGCCCCGCCTGGAGGACCATCTCGCGCGCATGACCGAGGACACGGGCTTCGGCCCCGTCCGCGCCCAGCATGAAGCGGCCTGGCGAGAGGTGGGGTAGCCGGCGCGGGGTGCCCGTTCATCCTTCGAGACGCCGCCTTGCGGCGGCTCCTCAGGATGAGATGCCGATTGTCGTTTTAGGACCCTCACCCTGAGGAGGTCGAAGGCCGTCTCGTAGGGTGAGGGGCCGCCGGGCGCGGAAACCGCTAAAGCTTCGTCGGGTTCGGCGCGTCGCCGTAGACCTCTTTCGGGTCGAAGACCTTCTCGGTCTCCTCGTAATGCAGTTTCACCGACGCCTCGCCGGCTTCGCCTCCCACCTCACCCAGCGGCAAGGAGCGGTAGAAGCAGGAGCGGTAGCCGACATGGCAGCTCGCCCCGCCCTGGACGTCGACCCGCAGCCAGACGGCGTCCTGGTCGTCGTCGATGCGCATCTCCACGACCTTCTGCACCAGCCCGCTGGTGGCGCCCTTGTGCCACAGGGCGGCGCGGCTGCGGCTCCAGTAATGGGCCTCGCCGGTCTCGACCGTGCGGCGCAGGGCTTCCTCGTTCATATAGCCATGCATCAGCAGCTCGCCCGAGCCATGGTCCGTCGTGACCACCGGGATAAGGCCGCCCTTGTCGAATTTGGGGGCCAGTTCGTCCCCTTCCTCGACCTGTTCCACCGAGATGCGCTTGGCGAACATGCGCTGTTCCTTCCGCTGCGAAATGCGGCCGAAACCTAATTCGTCCCGCGCCGCCCGTCCATGCCCCAGAACCCGCGCTCGCGTTGACCGCGCCCGCGCGGAGGGCTAGAGCAGCGGGATGAGCGATTCGCCGGCAGCCGATCTCGTCCCGATCTCCGTCCTGACCGGATTCCTGGGCAGCGGCAAGACGACCCTGCTGTCCAGGCTGATCAAGCGCCCTGAATTCTCGCGCACCGCCGTCATCATTAACGAATTCGGCGAAATCTCCCTCGACCATCTGCTGGTCGAAAAGGGCGACGAATCCGTGGTCCAGCTGCGCGGCGGCTGCCTGTGCTGCGCCATCCGGGGCGATCTGGCGGCGACCATCGAAGACCTCTTTGCCCGCCGCGCGCGCGGCGAGGTCACGCATTTCGACCGAATCGTGGTCGAGACCACGGGCCTGGCCGATCCGGCGCCGATCCTCCAGGTCCTGATGGACGATCCCGTGCTGCTGAACCTGATCCGCCTGGACGGGGTGATCGCCACGGTCGATGCGGTCAACGGCGAGGCGACCCTGGATGCTCATGAGGAGGCGATAAAACAGGCTGCCGTCGCCGACCGCCTGTTGCTGACCAAGGCCGATCTCGCGAAGGACCCTGCCAGCCGCGCCGATACCGACGCCCTGGCCGTGCGCCTCGCCGCGCTCAATCCCGCTGCGCCCCTGATCGAGGCGTCCCACGGCCAGATCGATCCGGCCCTGCTTTTCGACACGGGGCTCTACGATCCCGCGACCAAGACAGCGGATGTCCGCCGCTGGCTGCGCGACGAGGCCTATGCCGCCAAGGAGGACGCCGAAGCCGAAGCGGAGCACGGCCACCACCATGACGACGTGAACCGCCACGATTCGCGTATCCGCGCCTTCTGCATCACCCGCGACCGGCCGGTGCCCGCCGTCGCCCTGATGGTCTTCATGGAGGCGCTGACCGCCCATCGCGGCCCGGACATCCTGCGCGTGAAGGGCATCGTCAACGTCAAGGAAACGCCCGAACGCCCGGCCGTGATCCACGGCGTCCAGCATGTCTTCCACCCGCTCGCCTGGCTCGAGACCTGGCCCGACGAGGACCGTCGCACCCGCATCGTCTGCATCACCCGGGATATCGAACGCGAAAGCCTGGAAGGCCTGTTCGATGTCCTTGACCGGGAGACCGGTGGGTAGCTTCCGCTTGCCGCGGGCCGCGCCCGCCCCTATGAGAGAGCGGGGTTTCGAAATCCTTGGAGGAGGAATCGGCCATGGCCGAACGGATCGTGCGCCTAGGGCTGATCTATCCCACGGGCGGGGGCGAGTTCGAGTATTACCAGCTTGCCGAAAAGACCGATTACCGCATCCGGCCCATCGTCGTGGCGGCGCGGCTCTACGGCGATGATTTCGATCATGATCCGCCGGCGCTCAGCCGCACGGGCCAGCCCGAAAGCCTGTGCCTCACCGCGCGCAGCTTCCTGCCCCTTTCGCCCGATTCGGTCATGTGGGCCTGCACCAGCGGCAGCTTCATCGACGGTCGCGCCCATGCCGAGCGCCAGGCCGAGGCCCTGACCGAGACGGTGGGCGTGCCCGCGAGCAGCACCTCTCTCGCCTTCGCCCATGCCATCCAGGCCCTGGGCCTGACCAAGGTCTCCCTGCTCGGCTCCTATATCGAGCCGACGGTCCAGGCTTTCGTCGGTTTCCTGGGCGAGTTCGGCCTCGACCTCGAAGGAGTCGTTGCCCTGGGCGCGCCGGGCGGGCGGGACGCCTTCCAGTTCAACCGCGAGAAGATGCTGGAGGCCGCCCGCGCCGTCGACAAGCCGGACTCCCAGGCCATCTTGATTCCCGACACGGCGATGGCCTGCCTGCATCTGGTCGAGCCGCTAGAGGCCGAACTGGGCAAGCCCGTCCTGACCGCCAATCAGGTCACAATCTGGGAGGGGCTGCGCCTGGCCAAGGCGCTGGAGCCGCTCGAAGGCTACGGTCGCCTCTTCGCCGAAACTGCTTGATTCTTCTCCTTCGATCCGGTTGCCACGCGGTGGCTTTGGTGCGACTGTTTGGTCGGGTCGCTGGCCCGATTTTGTGGCGGCGGTGAGGGTTCAGGAGAAGCGTATCGCCGGGCACCAGGTCCGAGACTATCCGTATTGGCGCGACCAGACGCCCCTGCGCGCGGTCGGCGAGGACGGGCCGCTGCCCGAGAAGGTCGATGTCGTCGTGATAGGCGCCGGCTATTCCGGCCTCTCCACGGCGCTTCATCTGGCGCGCGCCGGTCGCGATGTCGTGGTCATCGACCAGGATCGGCCGGGCGAACACGCCAGCACCCAGAACTTCGGGGCATGCGGCCGGACCATCCGCCACAAATTCACCACCGTGGGCAAGAAGATCGGCCTCCAGAACACGATCCGCGTCTTCAACGAGGCCCAGGCCTGGCTCGATTACACCGCGGATTTCGTCTCGCGTGAGGGGATCGACTGCGATTTAGCCCGCAACGGCCGGGTCTACGGCTGTCATACGCCGGAGGCCTACGAGGCCCTGGCCCGCGATCTCGATACCCATCAGAAGCACATGCCTGTCGACTCGGTCATGGTCCCTCGCGCGGAGCAGCACAAGGAGGTCTACAGCGACGCCTTCTTCGGCGCTTATGTCCTGCGCGATGTCGGCCTGCTGAATCCGGGTAAGTATTTCGCCGGCCTTCTCGACCTGGCGCTCGCGGCCGGCGTCCGCGTCTACGGCCGATGCCGGGCCGAGGGCTTCGAACACGGCGGGGAGGGCCATGTGGTGACCACGCCGCGCGGCGCGATCTGGGCCAAGGAGCTGGTGCTCTGCACCAATGCGGTGACCGGCAAGCACCATCCCCTGTTGCGCCACTTCCGGCGGCGAATCATCCCGATCCATTCCTGGACCCTCGTCACGGAGCCCTTGGACGAGGCGGTTATCCGAGCCGCCATGCCAAGCGGCCGCATGCAGCTCGAAACCATCCTGCTCTATACCGGCATCCGCGCCATCCAGCCCGACGGCCGGGTCCTGATCACGGCGCGACACCTGTTCGACCACCCGAGCGCGGACTCGGCGGCGCGGGCGGTGATCGCCCAGGCGGCCGAGCGGATGCCCATGCTGGCGAAGGTGCGCGCCGACTATTGCTGGAACGCGATCTTTACCCTGACCTTCGACTGGTTGCCCCATCTTGGCAGGGACCCGAAGACCGGCGTGCACTACCTGCTCGGCCTGGTCGGCACCGGGGTGCCGTCCTGCGGCTATTTCGGCTGGAAGCTGGCCAACCGCATTCTGGGTAATGAGGCGGAGGGCGAGACCGTGTTCGCCGACCGGCCCTTCCCGACCCGGCCGTTCTATTCCGGCAACCCGGGTTTGGCCCTGCCGGTCATGCGCGAATACCACCGCCGGCGCGACAACGGCGCCTGGCGCCGGGCCCTGGCCAAACACGGCCGCCAACCCGCACCGGTTTCGGCGGGATAGTCGTTCTCATGCCGGATATCCGCACCGAAAGGATGCGCGCCGACGATATGGCGCTCGCCGTCGACTGGGCGGCGGCCGAGGGCTGGAATTCGGGCCTGGACGACGCAGCCGCTTTCCATGCCGCCGATCCGGACGGCCATTTCCTGACGCGGATCGACGGCCGGCCGGGCACGAAGAAGGTGGCGGGAACGGCGAAGCGTTCGAGCAGGGCCAGGATGCGCGGTATTGCCGTCTTGGGGCCATAGCGCCCAGCCGAGAGGGTGACCGGCAGATCCGCCATCTGTGGCCGCATCCCCGT
>CAUZWC010000044.1:0-14625 GCA_963583595.1 Alphaproteobacteria bacterium
AATCCCACCTTGGGCGCGCTGACCCTGTCCGTCGTGCCGATCCTGTTCCTGGTGCGCATCGTCTGGCTGCCCCGCACCCGCCGGGCCTTCATGCGGGCGCGCGAGACCAACAGCACGACCAATGCCGCGCTGGCCGAAACCGTTCACGGGGTGCGGGCAATCCAGGAACTGGCGCGCGAGGACGTCAACTACGCCCTGTTCGAGGCCAAGGCGGAAGACAATCTGCGGGCCCATCTCACGGCATCCAAGTTCACCAACATGATGGTACCCATCGTCGACACCCTCAGCGGCATGGCCATGGCCATCGTCGTCGTGGTCGGCGGCTCCATGGTGCTGGACCAGGATCTCGATATCGGCGTGATGGTCGCCTTCCTGTTCTATGTCCTGCGCTTCTTCGACCCGATCCGCACCCTGACCATCCAATACAGCATCATGCAGCGAGCCATGGCGGCCGGGCAGCGCATCTTCGAGGTCATGGATGTCGATATCGACGTCGCCGACGCGGCCAACGCGGAGGATCCGGAAAAGATCGACGGTTCGGTCGAATTCCGCCATGTCACCTTCGGCTACAACCCAGATCAGCCCGTCCTGCATGACGTGAGCTTTCGGGTTGCACCGGGCGAGACGGTGGCGGTGGTCGGCCCGACCGGCTCGGGCAAGACCAGCACCATGGCGCTGATCCAACGCTTCTACGATGCCTGGGAGGGCGATATCCTGGTCGGCGGCCACCCCGTGCGCAGCCTGACCCAAGCCTCTCTGGGACGCCATATCGCGATGGTTCTCCAGGAACCCTTCCTGTTCTCGGCCACGATCGAGGAGAACATCCGCTACGCCAAGGCAGGGGCGACACGCGAGGACGTGATTGCGGCGGCCACGGCGGTCGGCGCCCATGACTTCATCGCCCGGCTGGAGCAGGGTTACGACACGGTTCTCGACCAGCGCGGTTCCAACCTCTCGATGGGCCAACGCCAGCTCATCAGTTTCGCCCGCGCCCTGGTCGCCGATGCCCAGATCCTGGTCCTCGACGAAGCGACGGCCAATGTCGACAGCTATACCGAACTGGAAATCCAGCGCGCCCTCGCCCGGCTGCTTCAGGGGCGCACGGCGCTGGTCATCGCCCATCGACTGGCGACGATCCGGGGTGCCGACCGCATCATCGTTCTGCAGGACGGGCGCATCGTGGAACAAGGGAATCACGGCCAACTCATGGCCGCGGACGGGTTATACGCCCGTCTCTACCGCATGAACTACGCGTCGTTCGACGATATCCCCGTCGAGGAAGCGCGCAAGGCCCTGGGCGACTCCCCGAAAGAGGCTTGATCCAGGTCTAAAACACCGCGGACCACGCCAATCGACGAGCGCTAGGTCGCCTTGGGCTTCTTTCCGGAGCGCGCGACCGATTTGATTCGCGCGCGCGGCTTGCCAGATATCTGCCCGATCTTGGTTTCCTGGTCTTCCAGGAAAGTCCGGGCCGCATCGTCTCCGGAGGGACCTTCCAACTCGGCGGCCGGAACCTTGCGATTCGAACTCCGCGAGCCGTCGTCATAGAAAACATCGAACAGAACGCTGCTTGTTGTTCCTTTCGGCTTCTTTCGAGCCATGATGGTTCTCCTAACCTGTCATTGGATTCAAATGGCCCGCCAGGGCCGAAATCGTTCCTGCTTGCGGGAAAGCGGGCTTTGGCCCGCATTCACTCGCTCGGGAACATCGATCCGACCGTATCGTCGCGGACAGCCGGGCAAGCGATGGGATGAGGGATGCGCTGTTTCACCCCATAAATTAGGTCATTTGCCCCATCAGGGGATAGGCATCGTGGAATATTTACCAGCCGACGATCCGTTCAGCCCCACGGCCGCTATCCTCCGGGCTTGCGTGCCGAGGCGGGAAGCGGCCGATCACCGAAATCGAGCGTCGAACGCTGAAGGATCTTTCCCGCCTCATCGACCACGAGGCGAAAGCGGCCGTTCTCGGAAAAGAAGGTCAACCGAAAGCGTCCGGCATCCTCGTCGATCCCGCGCTCGCACAGGCTGGTGGCCTCGCCGGTCCGCAGAAGATCAAGAAGGCGGGCCGGTGCAATACCGAGCCCAGCCGCGACGATCTTTGCATCGACCTGAATAGAATCGTCCATGAACGCGAACGAAGTCATGTCCCGTTCCGTGTCCTCGGCATCGTCGGCCGCCGATTCGTCATGCCGCATTCGGGGGCCATGCCTGTGACGGTGTGCCGGGATAGGCGCATTGCGCGAGCGTCGTCGCGTCGAGTTCGGCGAGGAAGGCTTCGCGGGCGGCCGCCAGGCGATACTTCAAGCGGCATTGCGGCGTCAGCGTGCACGACCCGCCATCGCCGCGAAAACACTCGACCAGGGCCTGCCGCAGTTCCAGGGCACGCACCACGCTGCCGAGCGTGATCGCGTCCGGCGCCATCGCCAGGCGAAGTCCGCCACCAGCGCCGCGTCGGGTCCGGATATAGCCGGCCTTGGCAAGATCCTGGACAACCTTGGCCAGATGATTGCGCGACACGTCGAACTCTTCCGCCATCTCGTCGGTCGTGAAGGACCGGCCCGGAGCGCCGGCCAGCCGCATCAGGACGCGCAGGCCGAAATCGGTGAATGCTGTGAGGCGCATGGCGATTCCCGACATAATAGGTTTTTATAATACCTATTTATAGAACCCTAGATACGGTCTGCGAACGATTCATTGACGGACGGAACGATGCCAGAGTCTCAAACGGTGTCTGACCGGCGGGCGCGAATTACGGCGGAAATCGTCGAACGCACCGGAATTGACGAAGCGATGACCGACCGCCTCGTTCGGCACTTCTACGGAAAAATCCGCGACGACAAGGTGTTGGGTCCGATTTTCGAGGCACGGATCCAGGACTGGGAACCCCATCTGCAACGGATGTGCGCCTTCTGGTCCTCCGTCGCGCTGATGTCCAGGCGCTATCACGGCAGCCTGATGGCCAAGCATGCCCCGCTTCCCGTCGACGCCACCCATTTCGACCGCTGGATCGCCTTGTTCGAGGAAGCCGCGCACGAGATATGCCCTCCGGAGGCGGAAGCGCATTTCGTCGAGCGCGCCCGTCGCATCGCAGAAAGCCTGAAACTTGGCGTCGCCGGCCATAACGGCGCATTCCTGCGCATCGGCGAGCGGTATCGAAACGAGCGCCTGCATGGCAAGGACGGCCCGGACGCTTGATCGCAGGGCCTGGCTAGCGGCGCTTTTCCCCGGTTCCCAACGCCGGTGCGCCGAAAACAGTCAGCACAGCCCGCCATTCACATGGATGATCTGCCCGGTGAGATATCCGGCGTCAGGACCGGCCAGATAGGCAACGAGCGATGCCACCTCCTCGGGCTGGCCGATGCGCTGCATCGGCACCTGCTTAAGCAGTTCCGCATAGACGCCGTCGCCGTGGAACTGCTCGGTATCCCGCGTCTTCGCGATGATCCCCGGGGCGACGCAATTGGCCGTGATCCCATCCGGCCCGAGTTGGACGGCGAGCGAGCGGGTTAAAGCCTCCAGCCCCGCCTTGGCGGCGGCGGAAGCCGGCGCGAGGGGAAAATTTGGCCTGAACATGCGGGTGCCGTTGGCCCCGATCGAAACGATCCTCCCGCCCTTTCCCGCCCGCTTCAAATACGGAATGGCCCGGTCCGCCAGTTCGAACAGGCCGGCGGTGATCACCGAATAGCAGCTGTCCATCCCGACGCGGTCCAATTCGCCGAAGACGCGATGATCGGGGAAGCCCGCATTCGCGACCAGAACGTCGAGGCCGCCGAAACTCTCCACTGCCGTGTCGACCAGCCGCGCGGCTATGCCCGGCTCGGCCAGATCACCCAGGACAATCACACCTTCGCCCCCCTTCGCCCGGATATCCTCGACCACGCTTTCGCACCCTGCCCGGTTCTTGAGGGCATGCACGACGATGCCGGTATCCGCGCCGGCGAAGCGACGCGCGATCGCCGCGCCGATATTGCTGCCCGAACCGGTGACGAGGATCGATCTCATAGGGTCTAAATCCTTGCTGGCCGATGCCATGGACCCGAGGTCCGGCAGCCTGGCGGATAGATTCGCGCATCTTAGGACCATCCAGGAATAACGCAAAATCCGATGGTGGAAACGCCTCTAATCCCGGCGTCGAAAAGGCCACCTCGCTGCCGTCCGCGTCCAGCGATGCCGTCTCGCATCCGCGCACCCGGAAATCGCGATTACTTGGCCGTCGGCGGGTCAGGATTCCGACAGCTAGCAATTCCGTGAGTACTTGGAAATATATCTGTTTTTACTACTTGAAAAATTTGATACGTCTTCGATTTTTTGCCTTGAATTCAAAGACAAAAGAGAACAATTATTTTTTTAATCGAATCTTGGCTAGAGGCGGACGATGATCGTCGCGAGAGGCTGAGAGCATCCGATGGGGTCCTTCATTCAAAAATAACCATCTCCGACGGTTTGGAATCGTTGCGGCCACCGAGCCCGCGTGACGCGCGAAAAAACACCTCCCCTTCACTGATTTCCTCGAACAGCCTTCGGCGCCGGCACCCGCGCAACATGCGCGTGCGCAACGCCCGGTCGAGATGCGCGAGCGCTTTCCCGCCGGCGAAGCGACACAGATGTTTCGCCGGCAGTTCTTCCCAACAGCCACCAAGGTCAATTGGGACGACTGGCGCTGGCAGATGCGAAACCGCATCCGCACCCTCGGCGGGCTCGAGCGCATATTCACCCTGACAAACGATGAGCGCGAGGCAGTGCGCGGCCATTCCGGCTCCCTGCCGGTCCGCATCACGCCCTACTACGCCAACCTGCTGAGCCGGCGACGACGCGAGCCAAGGCTTGCGCCGCACCCATACCCCCACGGGCAGCGAATATCTGCGCTCGCCCGGCGAGGCCGACGATCCGCTGGGCGAGGATCACGACTCGGCGGTTCCCGGGCTCGTTCACCGCCATCCCGACCACGTTCTGTTTCTCGCCACCGGCACCTGCTCCACCTATTGCCGCTACTGCACGCGCTCGCGCGCCGTCGGCGATCTGGGCGGGGAATATGCCCTCGGCGTCCGCCAGTGGGATGCGGCCCTCGATTACATCGCGGCCCATCCGGAAATCCACGACGTGCTGATCTCGGGCGGCTACCCGCTGACCCTCTCGGACGACAAACTCGATTATCTCCTCGGTCGCCTCAAGGCGATCCGGCATGTCGAGCTCGTCCGGATATATGGCGGCCGCCGAACGCGCCGGGCTAACCCTGTCCCAGATCGTGGCGCGGCTGCTCGATCTGGAACCGGCGGATCGCCGGCCTGCCGCCCGGATCGCGAAAGCCTAGGCCATGCTCCGTATCCGCCATGATAAAATTATGAATCAACATTTATTTCTGGCAAAATTGGTTCCGATAGGCCATCCGATCAGCAGAGCTCCGGGCGCATTCATATCGTCGATCCGATATCGGACCGGTATGGTCTGCTCCGCATCATGCTTGTTCGCGGAGGCTTGTCCGCGACCGCCGCCACAAAAGCTTCGCTGAACTTCGAGGGACGAAAGCCATGAACGACGTCGCCGTCAAAGTCGAAAAAAAGGGCCCGATCGCCATTCTGACGATCGACCGGCCCAAGACTCTGAATGCCTTGGATATACCGGCGATTCTCGAGCTCGAAAGCGCCTTCGCGGCTCTCGAAGAGGACGACGACATCCGGGTGGTGGTTTTCACCGGAGCGGGCGACCGGGCATTCGTCGCCGGCGGCGACATCGCCGACCTCAATTCGCGCGCGGGCCTCGCCCATTACCGGGAATTCGCCGAGGTGGTCCACCGTGCCTTTCGTCGGATCGAATGCAGCGACAAACCGACGATCGCCGCCGTTAACGGCTGGGCCCTGGGCGGCGGAACCGAGCTTCTGCTCGCCATCGACATGCGGATCCTCGCGGACAGCGCCCGCCTGGGCCTGCCCGAGATCACCCTCGGCCTGTTCCCGGGCGCCGGCGGCACCCAGCGCATTCTCCGCCAGGTGCCCCTGTGCCGCGCCAAGGAGATCATGTTCACGGGCGAGCATATCGACGCGGCGACCGCGGTCGCCATCGGGCTCGCCAATCGCGCCGTGCCCAAGGAGGACCTCATGGCGGAAACCATGAAGCTCGCCGAGCGGATCGCGTCGATGTCGCCGTTGGTGCTGAAGATGCTCAAGCGAACGCTCAATGCGGGCGCGGATATGGCCCTCTCGGCCGCGCTGCAGCACGAACAGGCCATGGTCAGTCTGGTCTTCGATTCACAGGACGCGCATGAGGGATGCAACGCGTTCCTCGAAAAGCGGCCCGCCGATTTCAAGGGCGCCTGATACGGGCAGGCCGGCCAAGACATGACGTCCGAACGGAACGAATGGCCGCGGCCCATCTGGGGGCGGAGTGGCACGTCAGGGTAAGCCGGGCCGAAAAACTGGACAGGCTGCCGCTGCGTAACTATTGCTGTGCCGGCATCGCTCCCGGCCTGCCCTGCCCCCAATTACAGTCCCGAACGACCGATTCGATATGTTGAAAATCAGTAACTTGACCTACCGGATCGGGGAGCGCGTGCTGCTCGACCAGGTCAGCGCCGCCATTCATCCCGGCGCCAAGGTTGGGCTGGTGGGCCGCAACGGCACCGGGAAAACCACGTTGTTCCGTTTGATCACGGACCAGATTCAGGCCGATGGCGGCACCATCGATGTGCCCGGGCGATGGCGTATCGGTGTGACCACGCAGGATGCCCCCAACGGCCCGGAAAGCCTGATCGATACCGTGATCGCCGCAGACCGCGAATTGGCCGCCCTATGGGAAGAGTCCGAGACGGCAACCGATCCCAACCGGATCGCTGAAATTCACGAGACGCTGAATCGTCGCGACGCCCATCGCGCGCCCGCCTGCGCCGCCCAGATTCTCGCCGGTCTCGGCTTCGACGAGGCCACCCAGCATCGGCCCTGCAATTCCTTTTCCGGCGGCTGGCGCATGCGCGTCGCCTTGGCCTCGCTCCTGTTCACCAATCCCGATCTCCTGCTGCTCGACGAGCCGACCAACCATCTCGATCTGGAAGCCGTGCTGTGGTTCGAGGACTTCATCGCCCGCTACGAAGGCACGGTCCTGTTGATCAGCCATGACCGCGAGCTTCTGAACGTGGCGGTCGACCAGATTGTCCATCTGGAAGCGGCGACCCTCACCACCTACCGGGGCAACTACGACCAATTCGAGCGGACCCGACGCTTGCAGATGGAAATGAACGCCAAGCAACACGCCAAGCAGGCCGCCCAGCGCGCCCATATGGAGTCGTTCGTGGCCCGGTTCCGCGCCAAGGCGTCCAAGGCCAAGCAGGCCCAGTCGCGGCTGAAGATGCTCGCCCGCATGGAACCGCTTTCCGAGACGCTGGAGGAACGGGCGCCCAGCTTCATGTTCCCCGAGATCGCCGAGCTGCCGCCGCCGCTCTACAGCTTGGAACGCGTCAATGTCGGATATGACGGCAAAGCAGTGCTCAAGAATGTCACCTTGAGCCTGGACAACGACGATCGGGTCGCCTTACTCGGCGCCAACGGCAACGGCAAATCCACCTTCATCAAGCTGCTTGCCGGGGCGCTGACGCCAATATCCGGCGAAGTCGTCAAATCGTCGAAACTCCGGATCGGGTATTTCTCCCAGGATCTGACAGACGAACTCGATCTGGCGATGAGCCCCGTCGCGGCCATCGCCTCCAAGCGACCCGAGGACACGCCCGAGGCAGTGCGCCGCCATCTGGGCTTCTTTGGATTTTCCCGGGACATGGCCCTGGGGACGATCGGGCAGCTTTCGGGCGGCGAGCGGGCGCGCCTGCTCTTCGCCCAGATCGCCCTGGCCAAGCCGCATATTCTCCTGCTCGACGAGCCGACCAACCATCTCGACATGGTCTCCCGCGAGGCCCTGATCCAGGCGATCAACGGATTTCCCGGGGCTGTCGTGCTGGTCAGCCACGATCCGCATCTGATTGAGCTGACGGTGGACCGGTTCTGGCTGGTCGCCGACAACCGGGTGAGAACCTTCGACGGCGATATGGCCGACTACCGCAGCCTGCTGCTCAGCCAGAAGCGCACGCCGCAACCGGCCGATGACGGCTCCGACGCCGAAAATGCGAAAGGATCGGCGCCCGTCAACAAGAAGGACAAACGGCGGTTGGCGGCGGAGCAGCGCCAGTCACTGACGAAATTGCGCAGCGCGGCGCGCGCCGCCGAGGCCGAACTGACGCGGTTGAACGAAGAGAAAACAGCGATGGTGGAGCGGCTCAAGGATCCCGAATTCTACCGGGACAATTCCGACGAAGCGCTCGATCTGCAACGCACCGTCGGCCTTCTGCAAAAGGATCTGGACGCCGCGGAATCGCGGTGGCTCGACCGCCAGGAAGCTCTCGACAACGCTGCCGGCTAAGAAAGTTCGGACATTCTGGACACCGCGGCTACGGTTCGCGGACCCGCCTAACTATGTATTGCAGCGATCTTCGAGCGCTCGAACCGTCAACCTCGAATCAGCCAGCGGTCGCTCCGCCATCGACCGACATAGCGGCCCCGGTTACAAAGCTCGCATCATCGGATGCCAAGAACCGGATGCACCGAGCTTGCTCCTCGGGCTCCGACACGCGACCGATCGGCAGCGACGCGCCGAGTTCCTCGAAACCCGCGACGGGGTCGAAACCCCTCGCCGCCAACCCACCACCGAGCATCGGCGTTCGCGTCTCGCCCGGACACAGCACATTCACGCGTATGCCGTCCTGGGCGTGGTCCAGCGCCAGGGCACGGGTCATGTTCACGATCGCGCCCTTCGCCGTGCAATAGGCGACATGGCCCTTGCCGGCGCGCAGGCCCCAGTCCGACGCGACATTGACGATGGCACCGCCGTGGCCAGACACCTGCATTGCACCGATCGCCGCCCGGCACATCCAGAACGTGCCGTTGACGTTGACGGCCATCGATTCCAACCACATGGCGTCGGTGGTCTGGGGCGCATCCGCACGATGGATTGAGCCGGCATTGTTGACGAGAAAGTTGAGTCCACCAAATCGTTCGACGGTCCACTTGATCACATAATCGCAGAACGCGCTGTCCGATACGCTGCCCTGAAGAAAGGCGGCACGCCGACCTTTCGCCTCGACCTCCTTCACAATGGCCGCGCCGCGCGCCTCGTCCCGCCCGACGATCACCGCATGCGCACCGCAGTCGGCAAATTCGCGCACGGTCGCCGCGCCGATGCCGGAAGTGCCACCGGTGACGATCGCAACCCGGTTTTCCATGTCCCGTTTCATTACTGAACCTCGATGTTCGCCTCGCCACACGATTCCCGGTTGTGCTTCGATCAAATCGTATACAGAGTGCACGTTGAAGATGTACTGGAGATTGGGCGTGCTGGCCGCAGCTATCAATACTGATTCTCTGACCGAGGATCGCCCGAGTTTGCTGGAAGCCACGGCCGTGACGGCCGCCTACAGCGCATTTCTAGATCTCATTCTGATGCGCAAATTGACGCTAGGCCCCGTTCTGCAGGAGGTTCGGCTCGCCGCGATACTCAGGGTTTCCAGAACACCATTGCGCGAAGCCCTGCGACGGCTCGAAGGCGAAGGACTAGTGGGCCGCAATGGCGGGCGGAGTCTGATTGTTCGCTCCATCTCGGTGCGCGACTATATCGAAGCGCTTCACGTGCGCCGCCTTCTGGAAACCGAAGCAGCCTATCTTGCTGCCGGTCGAATCGACTGTGACTTGATCGCCGAGCTGTGCGAGCGCGTTCAGGCGATGATGGAAACAGGCGCGCCGACGCCAGGCGATCACTGTACGCTCGACGACGACATCCACGGCGCGATCGCCGAGGCCTGCGGCAACGATCTGCTGGCGGCGAATGTCCAAACTCTTCGGCGCAAGACCCATCTGTTCAATCTGAAGCGGATGCCCAACCGTTTTCTTCCTGGCTGCCGCGAGCATCTTGTCATTCTCGACGCCATTGGGCAGGGTGACAGCCAGGCCGCACGCGAAGCGATGGCCGCTCATTTAGACAACGTGAAAGCCAGCATCCTGAAGATTCTGACGGAGTTATGATACGGGTGATGCCATGACGCGAACGCCGACAATCCTGTTTCTGAACAACACGCCGAGAGCCGGCGCGCGGCCGGAGATTCTGGATCGGTTTGCCAGCAGAGATTGGCACATTGAGGCCCGCTGGGCTGCCGGTGGCGACATGCCCGAGGATATTTCCGGTTATGACGCGATTTATCTCTCCGGGAGTCCCCAGGGGGCCTACGACGATATCGATTGGATCCGCCGACAGCATGATCTGGTCGAGGAAGCAGCCGCGCGAGATATTCCCATGTTCGGCGTCTGCTTCGGCAGCCAGATCATCGCCTCAGCGCTCTGCGGCCCGGACCAGGTTTTTCGACGTGGAGTCTGCGAGGTCGGCTACCTCGATCTGGAGACGACCGACGCCGCGAAGCACGATCCGCTTTGCGCCGAGCTCGGCGCCGAGGTTCGCATGTTCGTGTGGCACAACGACGAGGTGCGCCACGACCATCGCGACATGATCGTTCTCGGGCACACCCCGGAATGCCCGAATCAGATGTGGCGCCACCGAGAAGTCCCGGCCTGGGGCGTCCAGGGTCATCTGGAGATAACGCGGGCCGAAGCGCCCACCTGGTTCTCCCGAAACCGCGCGCGCCTGGAAAACGATGGCGCCGATGTCGACGCGCTGATCACCGAAGCCGACGACGCGGGGAAAGCCAAGACAATGCTGCGCGAATTCCTGCGATATGCCAGTCGCAAGGCCGGTGGGTCATTTGCCCCTGCCCAGGCAGACACACATCCAGGATTGGTGGGATGACGGCGAATGTCGTCATCCGTCCTCGAGCGGATCGGGTCTTAGGACCGGATTCGCCCCGTGGATCGACGTCACGATCGACGGGTCAAAAACTGCGGAAACCTATGGGAGGTAGATCTATGAAACATCTATTGAAACACGCCTCGGCAATCTTCGTAGCCGGGGCTTTGGCAGCGGGCGCGAATGTCGCGGTCGCGCAGGACAAGGGCAGTGTTGTCGTCGCGTCCTGGGGCGGATCCTTTCAGGACGCCCAGCGCGAGACAATGTTCAAGCCTTTCGAGGAAGAGACCGGAATCAAGGTCATCGAGGCAACCGGGCCCAGCCTCGCGAAGATCAAGGCAATGGTCGAAAGCGGCAACACAGAATGGGATGTCTCGGGCATTACGCCCGGCGACCTGATGATTCTCGCCCGCGAAGGTCTGGCCGAAAAGATCGACTACGACAACTACCTCAAGTCCATGATGCCGGACATCGTGCCCGAAGTCGTTCACCCGTACGGTATCGGCAACTTCTTCTATACCAAGGTCATCGCATACAGCACCGAGGCTTTCCCGGGCGACAACCATCCCCAAAGCTGGGCTGACGTATGGGATGTCGAGAAGTTTCCCGGACCGCGGATGATCGATGCCGGCGACTGGGTCGTTCCGCCGCTCGAATACGCACTTCTCGCGGATGGTGTTTCGAAGGAGAACCTGTATCCGCTCGACATGGAGCGCGCCTATGCGAGCATCGCCAAGATCAAGCCGCATGTCGTGAAGTTCGCGACCGCTTCGGCAATGCCGCCCCAGGCCCTGGTCGACGGAGAAGTCGTGGTGGCCCCGGCAACGCTCGGTCGAATCTTCAAGCTGATGAAGGATGGTGCGCCGGTCAACTTCGTTTGGAACGGCGGACTGATGCAGTTCGACTATTGGATGATCCCCAAGGGCGCGAAGAATTACGAGAACGCGATGAAGTTCATCGAGTTCGCGACCCGGCCGGAAATTCAGGCCGCCCTGGTCAAAATCCAACCGCTCGGGCCGGTCAATCTCAAGACGTTCGACTATCTGACCGAAGACGAGGCGCGCATCCTTCCTTCGCATCCCGACCACCTAGATAAGCAGGTGCTATTAAATGCCGAGTTCTGGGCCACGGTCGGACCGGACGGCAAAAACAACCTCGAGAAGAACCAGGAGATGTGGAACAAGTTCACTCTCCAGTAGTTCCGCGTCAACCGGCCCCGCCGCCTAGTGGCGGGGCCGGTTTCTTCCTGCAGATTTGCCTCTCCTACATTCCGACGGCACCAATCAAATGTCCGATACAAGCTCAGGCGTCGTTCGCGACCTTCCGGGGTTGGTCGAATCCTGGTTTCCGCTCGAAGAGTATGCCGCGCGCCTAGAACGGTTGCAGGCCGAGATCGCCGCGAAGCAGCTCGACGGCGTGCTGCTCTTCCAACCCGAATCGGTGACCTGGATGACCGGGTTCTTCACGCGCGGCT
The DNA here is from genome assembly GCA_963583595.1 of Alphaproteobacteria bacterium. Taxonomy (GTDB): domain Bacteria; phylum Pseudomonadota; class Alphaproteobacteria; order CADEGL01; family CADEGL01; genus JABIRQ01. The sequence continues at coordinate 12,304 of CAUZWC010000044.1, forward strand.
ATTCGTCATTCCAATTTGCGGTCGTGCCCGCCACCGGCGAACCGATGATCTGCTGCCGGGATGTTGAGGCCTACTATCTCGAACGCACCGCCGCCTTTCAGGGTCACGCTTACTGGACCGATACGGACGACCCAATCGCCATCGGGGCGGCCATGGTCCGCGTACTCCTCGGCTCGCGGCCGAAACTGGGTATCGAAATGTCGGCCTGGCCGCTCTCCGCGGCCCGTTTCTCAGCGATCGCGGCCGCGCTGGACGGTGCCGAGCTAACGGATACCAGCGACATCGCCCGCTCCCTGCGCCTTATCAAATCGCCGCGAGAAATCGCCTATATGCGCCATGCCGGCCGTTGTGCGGAGGCCGGGATGGCCGCCGCGGCGAAAGCCGCCCGCCCCGGCACGAGCGAGCGCGAACTCGCGGCTTCAATCTGTGATGCCATGATCCGGTCCGGAAGCGATATTCCAGGCCCTGGCGTTCTGTCCTCCGGTGAAGGCGCGCTGCATCTTCACGGCAGCTATACCGACCGAGTCCTCAAGGCCGGCGATACGGTTCAACTCGAAACCATCCCCTGCGTTCGGCACTACCACGCCCGTTTCATGCGGCCGATCAAGGTCGGCCGGGCAGCACCCGATGAAATCGCCTTCGCCGAGCACCTTGTAGCGATTCAGGACGAGGCCATAGCCGCCGTCGCCCCGGGCGTTCCCGCCACTACGCCAGACCGCATCTACCGGTCGCGCATGTTGGGCGAGGGTTTGGTGACGCAATACACCAACAAGACCTTCTATTCGGTCGGCCTATTGCTGCCGCCATCGGGCGGTGAGGCCTTGGAGGCAAGCCCAGCGGCGGATTGGAACTTTCTCCCCGGCATGACGTTTCACACTTACCTTCTGGCGCGCGGCTTCGGACTATCGGAAACGATCGCGATCACGGATTCCGGTTCTGAGCGGCTGACCGCATTCCCACGCGAGCTCATCGTTTCCGGCTCATAGAATCTGCACACGGAAAAGGAGAGGCACATCGATGCCGAGACACAGGATCAGCGAGCAGAGCCAGGGAGTCTTTGTCATTGCGGCCACGCCCTTCGACGATACCGGTAACCTGGATTTCGACAGCGCCGATCGTCTGATCGATCACTACATCGCCTGCGGCGTCGCCGGCATCACCGTGCTAGGGATGATGGGCGAGGCGCATAAGCTGACCCGCGACGAATCCGTGAATTTCGCCCGGCACGTTTTGAACCGCTGCGACGGCCGCCTCCCAATCGTGGTCGGCGCAAGTCAATCGTCCCTGCGCGGCCTGAAGGATCTTTCGAACGAAGCCATGGAATCCGGCGCCGCAGGGGTCATGGTGTCCCCGCCCAACGGTTTGAAGACGGACGACGAGGTCTACAGCTACATCTCAGCCGTCGCCGACACCCTGGGCCCAGACATTCCATTGTGCCTGCAGGATTATCCGCAGGCGACCGGGACGCATTTCACCGTTGCGGTCGTTCTCAGGCTGATCGCAGAGGTTGAAAGCTTCGTAATGTTCAAGCACGAGGACTGCCCAGGTCTGACGAAACTCAGCCGGATTCGCGCCGAAAGCGAAGCCGCCGGATTGCGACGGCTCTCCATCGTCGTCGGCAACGGTGGGCTCTACTATCCGCTCGAACTCGGCCGAGGCGCGGACGGAGCCATGACCGGCTTCGCCTATCCGGAAATGCTAGTCGAGGTCCTGCGCCTGATGACCGCGGGCGACCAAGACGCGGCGGACGACCTGTTCGACGCCTATCTCCCGGTGTTGCGCTACGAACAGCAGCCCGGCTTCGGCCTTGCCGTTCGAAAAGAGATCCTGCGCCGCCGTGGCCTTATCGCGACCGCTCATCTGCGGCGGCCTGGAGCCCACCTTTCGGCTATCGATCACACCGAACTGGACCGTCTTCTGGACCGTCTTGAGCGCCGGATCGCGTCACATCGCGTGGGCGTTGCGCCTGCCTTGTCCCAAGCCGGCGATTAGAGGCTCGACGAATCGTGACGAGCGTATCCGCCACCCGATCCACCGCCGGGAATGCCCCCACGAAGCAACGTTCCTTCGCCGAACAAGGGCGATTGCTGAGCCTGCTGCTGCTCGTGCCCGCGTTGCTTTTGCTGCTCGGCGTCTTTATCGCACCGCTTGCCCAGATCTTTCTGCTGAGCTTCGGCGAAGACGGCTGGACCCTGGACTTCTATCAGAGCCTCGTCGGCGACGACATTCTGCTGGCCGTTCTGGTACGGACGCTTTGGCTGGCGATAACCGTCACGGGCCTTTGCCTCCTCCTGGGCTACCCTGTCGCTTATCTGATGTTTC
>CAUZWC010000045.1:0-14621 GCA_963583595.1 Alphaproteobacteria bacterium
GCAAGGCGTCTCGCCCCAATGCTCGTCGGACCGGGCGACGACCGCTGCTTCGACGATGGCCGGGTGGCTGTAAAGCACCTCTTCGACCTCCAGGCTCGAGATATTCTCGCCGCCGGAAATGATGATGTCCTTCGAGCGGTCCTTGACCTCGACATAGCCGTTGGGATGGCGCACGGCGAGATCGCCGGTATGGAACCACCCACCGCGAAAGGCCGCGTCCGTCGCCGCGGGATTCTTGACATAGCCCTTCATGATCGTGTTGCCGCGCAACATGAGCTCGCCGATTTCCTGGCCGTTCGAGGGGACCGGCGCCATGGTTTCCGGTTCCGCGACCATGACGTCCTGCAAGGTGGGGTAGGGCACGCCCTGCAGGGCCATCATACGGGCCTGATCGTCATGGCCGAGACCGTCCCATTCCTCCTGCCAGGCGCAGATGGTTGCGGGGCCGTAGCTTTCGGTCAGGCCGTATAGATGCAGGACGTCGAAACCCATGGCGTTCATCTTGGCGATCACGGGACTGGGCGGCGCCGCGCCGCCCGTCGCCACCCGAACCTCGTGATCGAAGCGGATATCCGCCGCCCCTGGCGCATGGATCAGCATGTTGAGCACGATGGGCGCGCCGCACAGGCGATTGACCCGGTGTTCGCTGATCGAGGCGAAGATCGGCGCCGGTTCGACCTTGCGCAGGCAGATATGGGTGCCGCCCGCCACCGTCACGCCCCAGGTGTAGCACCAGCCGTTGCAATGGAACATCGGCAGGGTCCAGAGGTAGCGGCTGCGCGCATCGAGGCCGAAGGCGATGACCTGCCCCATGGCGTTCAGCGCGGCGCCCCGATGGCTGAAGACTACACCCTTGGGATTGCCCGTCGTGCCCGAGGTGTAGTTGAGCGCGATGGCCTGCCACTCGTCTTGTGGCATTCGCCAGGCGAAATCTGGATCGCCGCCAGCGATGAAGTTTTCGTAATCCGCCTCGCCCAGAAGTTCGCCTGCGCCCTCGGCCAGGGGGTCGTCGATATCGATGACGAAGGGACGTGCCTTGGTGCGAGCCAGGGCTTCTTTGATGACGGGAGAAAAAGCGCGGTCCGTGATCAGGGCCTTTGCCTCCGCGTGCTCCAGGATGAAGGCCAGGGTCGCGGAATCGAGCCGGGTGTTGAGAGCATTGAGCACGGCGCCGGCCATGGGCACGCCGAAATGGGCCTCCAGCATGGGCGGTGTGTTGGGCGCCATGACGCTGACCGTGTCGCCCAGACCGATCCCGCGTGCCCCCAGGGCGGCGGCAAGGCGCCGCGCCCGCTCGTAGAATCGGGCATAGGTGATGCGGTCGGGGCCGTGGATGATCGCCGTCTTGTCCGGCCAGGTGCCGGCAACCCGGGATAACTGGGTCAGAGGAGTCAGCGGTGCATGGTTCGCCGCCACCCTCTGGAGACCGTCCTCATAAAGCTCGGTGTTTCGAGGATTGTTCTGGCCGGGCATGCGGTGCGCCTCGTTCCTCGTTTAGTACCCGTCGCCGCCGGGATGGGCCAGTTCGGGCAATTTTCAGAGCCGAGGTTATAGGGCGGCGGGAGCATCGCGCAACCGCGCGGGCTGGTCATGCGCGCCGGGGCCTTGCGGGGCGCGCGGTTGGGGACTATTCCTCCCGCCATGTGGCTTCGCGACATCTGGTATTTCGCCCTGGCCAGCCGGGAGCTTGGCGTCGGGCGGATGCTGCACAAGACGATTCTGGGCCGTCCCGTCCTGTTCGGACGGACGGCCGCGGGCGAGCCCTTTGCATTCGAGGACATCTGCCCCCATCGCGGCATCCCCTTGAGTCACGGCCGGTTCGACGGCTGCGAGGTAGAATGCTGCTACCACGGCTGGCGTTTCGATAAGGGCGGCACCTGCACGGTCATCCCCTCGCTCGTCGAGGGCCAGAATTTCAACCTCGACCGGGTCAAGGTCCGCAGTTTCGCTCTGCGCGAATCGCGCGGCTGCCTGTGGATCTGGCACGGCGACGCCACTGCCGAGGACAAGACCCTGCCGGCACCGCCGGAAATCCCGACTCTGGGCGATAGCGATCTGCATATCGCCGAGACGCTCAGTTTTCCCTGCGAGATCGATCATGCCGTGGTCGGCCTGATGGACCCGGCGCACGGGCCCTTTGTCCATCAGTCCTGGTGGTGGCGCTCGCGCCGTTCGATGCACGAGAAGGCCAAGGAATTCGCCCCAGCGGAACAGGGCTTCAAGATGGTGCGCCACACGCCCAGTTCGAACTCCTTCGCGTACAAGCTTCTCGGCGGCGCCCCGGAAACCGAGATTCTCTTTCGTCTGCCGGGTGTCCGCATCGAACACATCACGACGAGCAAGTACACGGTCGTCGGGCTGACGGCGGTGACGCCTCTGCGTGCCGGCGAGACTGAAATCAATCACCTGATCTTTTGGGACGTGCCCTGGCTGACCCCCTTTGCCCCGGCCCTGCGGGCCTTCGCCTGCCGTTTCCTGCGCCAGGATCGGGATGTGGTGGCGCTCCAGCAGGAAGGCCTGGCCTATGAGCCTTCGCTGATGCTGATCAACGATTCCGATACCCAGGCGCGCTGGTATTATCAACTCAAGCGCGAATGGGAACGGGCGAGCGAGGACGGGCGCCCCTTCATGAATCCGATCCGGCCCCGGACCCTTCGGTGGCGCAGCTAGCGTGGCCGATCCTGGGCGCGGCGGCGGAGCGCGGCGGATGAGCGCGACGGCCCTGCGGATCGTCGCGACCCTGGCCTTTGCCCTGATCATCAGCTAATTCTTTCGCACCGCGGTCTCGCCCATCGCGCCCGAGGTGATGCGCGACCTGTCCCTGACGCCGGAACAACTCGGCCTGGTGACGAGCGCCTTTTTTATCACCTTCGCGGCCATGCAGATTCCCGTGGGCATGATGCTGGGCCAGTTCGGCCCCAGGCGTACGGTTGCCGGGCTGTTGCTGTTCGCCGTCCTGGGCGCGCTGCAATTCTCCCATGCGCGGGGTTTCGGCGGCATCCTCGCGGGTCAGCTTCTGCTCGGTCTGGGCTGTTCCGGTGTCTATATGGGCGGGCTGGTCGCCGCAGCGCGCTGGTTCCTGGCCGCTCGATTCGCCAAGGTCGCCGCCTTCATAGTCGCCTTCAGCAACACCGGCACGATGCTTTCGGCCACGCCCCTTCTGGCGGCGGTCGATGCGATCGGGTGGCGGGGCACCTAATCTCTGGCTGGCCTTGTTCTCCGGGGCATTGTCGCTGCTGGTCCTGCTTTCCGTGCGGGATGCGCCGGCCGGCCATCTTTTCCATGCAAGGCGCCGCGAAACTCTACGCGAGGTTCTGGCGGGGACCGCCGCCGTGTTCCGCGATCGGCGGTTGTTGCTTCTGCTGCCGATGGCTTTCGTGTCCTATCCGGCCATGCTGGTCGTCCGCGCTTTTTGGGCGGGGCCTTATCTGGCCGATGTCCACGGCCTCGCCGGCACCGCGCAGGGCGACGTGATCCTCTATATGTCCATGGCCGTGGTCGGGGGAATACTGCTCTACGGGCCGATGGACCGACGGTTCGATACACGCAAATGGGTGGTCGTAACCGGCACGGTGGTGACGATCGGCCTGCTCGCCGCACTGGCGCCTCTGCTTGCTCCGCCGCTCTGGCTGGCTGGGGCCCTGTTGGTCTGTTTTATCCTATACACCTCGCATTACGTGCTGGTCGTGCCTGGCACGGCAAGGCTTTCTTCCCGGAACGCCTGGTGGGTCGCACCGTGACAGCAGTGAATCACGTGGTTTTCGTCGGGGTTGCGGTGCTGCAATCGATCACGGGCGTGATCGTCGGCGCCTTTCCGGAGGCGTCCGGCGACGGTGTGCCGGAAACGGCCTATCGGGCGGTTTTTGTCTTTCTCGCCTTGTGCATGGTGATCGCGCTGGCGCTGTATCTGCGTTCCGAGGACGTTAGGCCGAGCGAGGAGCGGGAGTGCGCGCGTCAGGCCGGGTGACCGGGGATTACTGCACGGCCATTTCGACCGCGACATCGCGCACGCGGGCACGGTCCTCGTCGCTGGCTTTCCGATTGGCGCGGGCGAGAGCTTCCGGCGCCTTCTCAACTCCGGCACTCTCCGCCCGACCCAGCCAATAGAGGGCATAGGCGAAGTCCTTCTCGGTGCCGATGCCGGTTTCGTAGAGCAAACCCAGGGAATACTGGGCCTGGGCATGGCCGCCGCGCGCCGCGCGGCGATACCACCGGAACGCGCTTCGGTCCTCGCGCGGCAGTTTCTCTCCCTCGATATAGATATCGCCCATCAGGGCCTGGGCCACAGGATCGTCATTCAGGGCGGCGATGAAAATCGCGGCGATATCTTCGGTCGATAGAATCTGGTCTTCGTCCAACTGTTCGCGCAGAACGTCTCGGGCTTCGATTGCGGGCTCGAATCCTTGGGCCGCGGCACCGGCAAGCATCACGAGGGCCTGGACGAGATGGCTGTCGATCCCGTCGCCCCTGGCATACATCACAGCGAGATTGTAGAGGGCGCGTTGATCGCCGTTTTCCGCTGCGCGCCGGAACCATTCGATCGCGCGCTCGCGGTCTTCATCCACGCCGACACCCTGGTAGTAAACGATGCCTAAATTGTATTGGGCATTGGTGTCGCCGAGTTCCGCGGCGCGTTCATACAGGCCTCTGGCTTCGGCCGGGTCGGCCGGCACGCCCCGGCCCAAACGGTAGAGTTGCGCCAGGTTGAACAGCGCGGCCGGGTGATCCTGTTTGGCCGCCTTGGCAAGCCAGCCGGCGGCCGCCGCGTCGTCCTGCGAGGTGCCCTGTCCGTTCAGATGGGCCAGACCCATGGCGAGTTGGGCGGGTGCCAGGCCTTGCTCCGCTGCCTTGCGGATCCAGCCGGTCGCCGCCTCGGGATCGCGCGCCGCGCCGCGCCCTTCGCCCAATTGCAGCCCGTACTGAAGTTGAGCGGGAGCGTAGCCCATGAGCGCCGAATGGCGCAGCAGCGCCATGGCGCGGGCCGTGTCTTGTTCGGCCTCGATGCCACGCGCGTGGCGCATGGCCAGCAGAAAGGCCTGTTCGGCATCGGCGGGCATGTCGGCTTCGGGCGGCTGGGGCCTTAATGACTCCGGATTCGCCCTATCGGGGGCTTTTTCGGCCGTCACGTCGTCGACGGATTCGGCGGCAGGTTGCGGAATCGAGGCTTCCGCCTTTCGGACCTCGGCCTGAGCCTCGGGGGAGAGCTCGGTCAGCTCTCGCTTCGCTTCATCGTCGCCCTGAATGGCTGCGCGCCGATACCAGCGCGCCTCCTCCGTCTGGTCCTGCGGCACGCCGAGGCCGGCCCGGTAGAGGCGCGCCAAACCGATCTGGGCATTGATGTCGCCCGCCTCGGCCCCGGCCAGAAAGAGCGCAGCCGCCCGCTCGTAGTCCTGGGGCACGCCCTTCCCGGCGATATAGAGCAGGCCCAGGGCGTATTGGGCGGACGGATTGCCGGCCTCCGCTGCGATCTGGTAGTGGCGGGCCGCCTCGGCGGCGTTGGGGGGCACCCCACGACCTTCTTCATAGAGTACGCCGAGGGCATAGTTGGCGCCGATCTGCCCGGCAGCGGCGGCGCTTAGGAGAAGTTCGGCTGCGGAGGCTTCGTCCCGCGGCATGCCCTGGCCTTCGGCCATAAGGACGCCGAGCATGTGGAGCGCGTGAGGCTCGTCCTGCTCGGCGGCTTTCCGGAACCAGGCGCCAGCTTGGGCGGGGTCCGCGTCGACCCCCATCCCCCTGAGATAGATTTCGCCCAGTGCCGCGGCCGCTCGCGGATCGCCTGCGGCGGCCGAAACGGTCCATAACTCGCGGGCCGTGTCGTAGTCCCCGACCTCGAAGGCGGCGCCGCCGGCGTCGTAATCGTCGTCCGCGCGCGCGGGCATGGCGAGGACTAGGCTCACGCAGAGGAACAGCAGGGCGAGGGCAGGGGCCGGACCGATCATTCATTCCCCCTTTCGGGTGTCTTTTGGGCTTTGGCCGACGTGGAAGCCGGGCCGTAGACTCGATGTACGAGACGGAAGGCCAGCGGCGCCAGGAAGACGACGAGCATGATTCGGAAAACATGGTGGGATGAGACGAAGGCAACGTCCACGCCCAAGGCCAAAGCGACCAGGCTCATCTCCGCCAGACCGCCTGGGGCGAAGGCCAGGACTAGGGCCTCTGTCGGTATCCCGAGCAGGGGGTGCAGCAGCAGGGCCGCGATCACCGATCCGGCGAGCATGACCAGGGTGGCGCCCGCCGCGATCCGCAGCGAGCGCAGGACGCGCGAGACCGACAGACCGGCGAAGCGGCAGCCGATCGCCGAACCGACCACGACCTGAGCGATCGACACCAGTTCGACGGGCGGCCGCGCCGCGGTCAGCCCGCTCAGGTGGATCGCCGCACTGCCCAGCAGGGCGCCGACCAGGGTGCTGGCGGGGATGCGCAGGAGACGGGCGATCGTGAGACCCGCGGCACCGGATCCGGCGAGAAGCAGGAAGTCCGAGGCGGACAGGGTGACGAAGGGCACGGCGGAGGTCGCCCGCTGCGCGGCGTCGTAGTCGCTGAACACCCGGAACCAGATCGGCACGAGAAGAACGATCAGCATGACGCGCATGGCATGGATCAGCGCGATCTGACGGTCGTCGCCGCCCATCGCGCTGCCGATCATGATCATTTCCTGCAATCCGCCGGGGGCGGCCGAGAAATAGGCGGTCGCCGGATCGAAGCCGACGATGCGGAGGTAGTAGAGAAAGGCCAGGCCGCCTGCGACCACGCAGTAGAGGGCCAAGGCCGCGAAGCTGAGCGCCCAATCGGAGACATGGCCCAGGAGATCGGGGGTGAAGGCGCTGCCGAGCATGACGCCGAGCACGGCGATCATGACGACCCTCAGGCCCGGCCCGATGGCAACGCTCAAACCGGCCATGGCGGCGACGGTATTGGCCGCCATGGCGCCGATCATCCAGGCCAGCGGTGCGTCGATCTGATCAAAGAGCGCGCCGCCGACCGTGCCGAGCCCGAGGGCTAGACCCAGGGCGCCGAGGCGGTCGCGCAGGGCCGCAAACCTCACGCGGCGCCCGCACTCATCCGGCGAAACGTCCGAAGCGGACGGCGGTCAGCCCTTTGCGCAGGCGTTGCGAAGGCATGACCGTGACGCAGTCGTCATAGGGCGTGCGCACGGCCTCCTCGCCATCCATGCCGATTGCCGTGCCTGCCTTGGCCACGATCTCCATCCCGCGATACTCGCCGATGAAGGAAAAGCTTTCGCTGCGGATGGTCACGGCCTCGGTCACCTCGACGAAGCGCTGGGGCGGGGGAGCTTCGTCGATCAGGTGGCCGGCCGCGACCCCCGGTTCGATGGCATCCAAATGCAGAAGGAAGCGGAAACTGGCGGCGATTGCCATATCGACGCTTTCGGGGCGCCAATGCTGGCCGCATTCGATCAGCAGAGCGGCGCGGTCGTCGCCCTCCTCGCCGAAGGGGCCGTAGTCGCGCAGCCGCCGGCCGGCGGCATGGCCCCGATCGCTAACCACCCATTCCGGCACGCCCGTCCCGGCCGCGAGGCGGCGGCCTTTCTCGGGCATGCCGCAAAGATTGAGCGCGGGACCGTCATGCTGCATGGAATGGATGTCGAGCATGGTGTCGACCGTGTCCACGATCGGCCGCAAGAAGCGCGCCCTTCGCAGTTCGAGACTGTCGCGCGGGCCATCCAGAACTTCGGGCGACCAGACGCGGTTCATGTCCTCTTCGACATAGCGCGAGGCCGTCGGGTCCTCCGGATCGAAGTTGCGATAGGCCGCGACATTGGCGAAGGAGAGGGTGAGGCGGCCGCGCTTCGGACGGACCTTCTCGCGCAGCAGAAGATCCACGGCGATTGCGCCGCATAGCTCGTTGCCATGGGTCACGGCATTGACCATGACATGCGGTCCTGGGCGCTCTGCCTCGAAGCTCCAGACGAACTCCGTGCCGGTGTTGCCGGCCTGCCATCGGTCGATATTGACAGGCTCGATCCGCACGTCGTAGCGCGGGCCCGATTTCGGCGTCAGTTCCGACACATCTGCTCCATCAATCGTTTCATCATGTGCTCGCATTGGGCCAACTGGTCGAGAGAGACGAACTCGTTGGGCTTATGGGCCTGGTCGATGCTCCCTGGGCCGCAAACCACGGTCGGAACCTCGGCCTGCTGGAACAGGCCGGCTTCGGTGCCGAAGGCGACCTTGTAGGTGGAATTGGCGCCGGTCAGCCGCTTGGCTAGGGCGACGACCGGATCGTCCTCGACCGTGTCCAGCCCCGGATAGCCGGATATGAGCGTGAAATCGATGCGGGACTCGGGGTGGACGGCGCGCATCTCCGGCTCGAGCTCTTCGGTCGCGAAACGGCGGACCTCCTCGAAGAGAGTATAGGGATCGTCGGCCGGCACGACCCGGAACTCGAATTCGAAGCTGCAATGGCGCGGCACGATGTTGATGGCAGTCCCGCCCCGGATCACGCCGGTCTGGATCGTCGTGTGCGCAATATCGTAGCCGTCGTCCAGCGGTCCTTCCTCGCGCTTGCGCCGCGCCATGCGCCGCAGGAAGGCGACAATCTCGGCCGCGTATTCGATGGCGTTGACGGCGGTGGGCGCGAGCGAGGAATGGGCCTCGACGCCATGGACGTCGCAGCGAAACGCCTTCTTTCCCTTATGGCCGCGCACCACTTTCATGCTGGTCGGTTCGCCGACGATACACATGGCCGGGCGGGGCAGCCCGTCGCCGAAGCGCGCGAGCATATGGGGCACGCCGCGGCAGCCGACTTCCTCGTCATGGGACATGGCCAGGTGAAGCGGCGTCTGGAGGCCGCGGCGCTGGAATTCGGGCACCAGGGCCAGGGCGATGGCGAGAAAACCCTTCATGTCGCAGGTGCCGCGACCGTAGAGCCGACCGTCCTTTTCGGTCAGATCGAACGGATCGCTATCCCAGTCCTGGCCGTCGACCGGCACGACGTCGGTATGGCCGGAAAGGCAGATGCCGGGCGGGTCCTGGGGACCGAGGGTCGCGAAGAGATTGGCCTTGGTGCCTGTGTCGTCGCGGATCAGGGTCGAGTCTACGCCATGCCCGGCCAAGTAGTCGCGCACCCAGTCGATCAGCGGCATGTTGCTGTCGCGGCTGGTCGTGTCGTAGCCGACCAGACGGCGGATCATGTCGATACTGTTCTCGCTCGGGCGGGCCATCGTGTCCTCTAAGCTGTGCGGAACTGTTCGACGAGGATGCGCTCCTCGTAGTTATGCTCCGGGTCGAACAGCAAGTTGAGTGGAACCGACCGGTCCACGCGCGTGGACACTTTCATCACGTCGCGGACTTCCGTGTAGTCGGCCACCGCGCTGACCGAGCGATGGGACGATTCCAGGACCTCGATCGCGACTTCGCTGGAATCGGGCAGCAGGGCGCCGCGCCAGGTGCGTGGGCGGAAGGCGCTGATCGGGGTCAGGGCGAGAAGATTGGCGCCGACCGGGATGATCGGGCCATGGGCGGAAAGGTTATAGGCCGTGCTGCCGGCGGGCGTCGCCACCAGGACGCCGTCGCAGATCAACTCCTCCAGGCGGACGATGCCGTCGACGGCGATACGCAGCTTGGCGGCCAGGCGTGTCTCGCGGAGAAGCGAGACTTCGTTGATCGCCAGGGCTTCCATTGTCGAGCCGTCGCGGCAGACGGCGTGCATCCGCAGGGGATGCACGGTCACCGGCTGGGCATCGGCGAGTCGGCGTTCGAGGTCGTCCTCGCCGTAGTCGTTCATCAGAAAGCCGATCGAGCCGCGATGCATCCCGAAGATCGGAACCCGGCGATCGAGATAGCGGTGCAGGGTCTGCAGCATGAAGCCGTCGCCGCCCAGGGCGACGACCACATCGGCCTCTCCCGGCGGCACCGTTTCGTAGCGCGCCTCGAGCCGGTCCCGCGCGTCCCTTGCGTATGCGGTATCCGCGGCGACGAAGGCCATGTTTTTCCTGGTCATGGGTCGCCCACCTCGGCCTCGAACTGTTCAATGCACCGGCCCCTCCGACCGGGGCGCCGAGTATAGCGAAGCCGTTCTCTTGCGCCAGCGGCCCGGCCTTTGTCCGGCGCGAGGCAGTTGCGCTCATCCGCGCGCGCGGCCATCGTGGCGCGGTTCGAAGCCTACAAGGGGAACGATCGATGGCGCGATTCGCCCAAGCAGCCGTTCTGTTCGGCGCAGTTCTCGTTCTCGGGCTGCAGGCCCAGGCCGCTGACCACCATGCCGGATACTATTATCCCGAGCCGCAGAGCAACGAGACCTACAAGGCGCGCGCCCAGGCCCAGGTCGATTCCACGCGGGCAACCCGCATCGGCTTCGTCACCGAGCTGTCAAACCAGATGATGCGCGGCAATCCCTATCCGCCGCCGTTTCATATCTTCGCCAAAGGCGACGAGGCCGATAAGATGATCATCGTCGCCAGCGGCCCTGGCCTCTACGACACGCTTTACCGCATGCGGGGATTACTGGCCGCCTTGACGGCGAACGCCCGCAGCACGCCGTTTTTTCAGGAACATGGGGTCGAGGATTTCTTCACCTTCTTCGACTTGGCGCGCTTGCTGGGCTTCAAGCAGATCACGGTGTCGGACGGCGACAAATTCGCCCACCAGATATTCCTCGAATAGCGGGCCGGAATAGCCGCAATAGAGCGACCCGACAGGACCGGATTTCGACAGGCTAGTTCGCGCTGGACTTCAGCAATGCGATGATATCGTCGTATTCCTCGCGCATGGCGTGATCGAGCGCGGTTTGGCCGCTGTTGTCCTTGAGACGGCCACCGGCGCCGCCCTTGAGCAGTGTCTCGACCACCCTGGTATGGCCGTTCCAGGCGGCGCGCATCAGGGCGCTCAGGCCCTGTTTGTCCTGAATGTCCAAATCGGCCCCGGCATCAACCAGCAGGGCGGTCACCGACAGGTTGCCGTTGCTTGCCGCCCAGATCAGCGCGCTCTTGCTGTCATGGTCGACGATGTCGGGGGCGGCCCTGACCTCCAGAAGAGTCTCCGCGATGTCCGGATCGCCGCGCCAGCCGGCGTTGATCAGCGCCGTGCGGCCGTCGATATCGCGGGCCTAGGCGTCCTCGCCCCGGGCCAGCACGCTGCGCACTTCCGGCAGATCTCCCGCGGCGACTGCCTCCTGAAGCGGTGCGCTCTTGGGCGTGTTGTCGCCGCCGGTGCTGGTCGTCTCTTCGACCTGGCCGAAGGCGGAGCGCCAGCTGTTGATGTTGCGCCGGGCTTCTAGCAGAACGCTGGAATCCAGGGTCGGTTCCATGATCCGGGCCGCACTCGCGGCATTGGGATCGCCGGTATCCGCGGCCAGGCTCGACCACGTCATTGCGTCGGACAAGTTGCGCTCTCTGCCATAGCCGCGCGCCGCGAGATGGCCGAGCAAAAGCTGGGACGGCACATGGCCCCACTCCGTCGCCTGTTGGAGCCATTCGGCTCCGGCGGCAGGGTCGCGCGGCACACCCTGCCCGAGCAGATAGCGTCGAGCCATACCGTATTGGACATGGACATAGGCGCGTTCCGCCGCGGTCGTGATCCGATCGATCGCCTTCTTGCGCCGGGCGGTGGCGGGTTGTTCCGGCACGGCGTCCGGCTCGTCGATGGCCTGGACCAGTTTGGCATCGAGGCCGGGCATGGTTTCGACCAGCATGCGAAGCGGGATATTGCGAATCTGCGACGGGCTGGACTGTGCGACCTGGGGCGCGGCGCTTGGCGGAGGCGGCTGTCCGCCCGGCTTGTTGGCCGCGACGGGGACCGTTGCGCCTTCCGCCCGCTGGGACGGAGCTGGCCGTTCTTCCTGCCGTTCGGCAGGTTTTTGCGCCTCGGGCGCGGGTTCCGCTGCGCGTGGGCGGGCCTGCGAGGCGAAGGCCTCGCTGGCGGCGGAGAGGGGCAGGGGCGGGGTCGCATCGGACAGACCGAAGGCCGGATCGGTTGAGGGTCAGGTTCAGCACGGCGGCGACTCGGATCAGACGGCTCTCGGGCCGCGCGGTTGTCGCGACCTGTGTTTCGGTGCTTTCCGCGGCGCTGGGCGCTTCGGCGCCTATCGCGGTCCGGGGACGGTCGCCCCCTTCCGCGCGGGCTTCCTCGCGCTGCCGATCGCTCGTCTCGGTCGCCGGTCGGGGCTGGGTTTGGGACGCCGTTTCCTGTGCCTCCCTGACGGGCTCGGTAGTGGCCGTTTCGGCGCTCGCCTCGGTGCGGCGTTCCGTGGTCGATTCTTCGGCACCGGATTTGGCACCGGCGGTCGGGCGTTCCGATTTTCGCGCGGCCTCGGCCGCTCGCTGTCCGGTCGAGGCGGCGCTTTTTGCAACCGACTCCGCCTGGCCCTCTTCGGCCTCCGCCTTGGCCAAGCCGGTTTCGGCACCGTCACGCGCAGTTTCGTCCGTCTCGGTCCGATCCGGTGTTTTTCCGTCCGCCGGATCGATATCGCTGCCTTCTGCCGTCGCGCCCGTGGAGGCGTCTTCCCTGCCCTTCGGGCGGTCGGGCGCGAGCGCCTCGCTCTGGGCGGCCTGAGGCTCGGGCGGTCTCCGCGCCCTTTGCGACCTGCCCTTGCGTGGGGCTGTTCTTGGCATTCGCCTGTTTCGATGGCGGGGCGCTCGACTTGCTGGCGCCCTCGCGCCCGGCGTCCGAATCCGCGCCGCTGGCGGCGTTCCGGCCGTCCTGCGTCTGTCCCGCGGCGGAGTCTCTCGATTTTTCGGCCTTGCCGTTCTCGGCGGTCGCGTTCGCCGTTTTCATGCCGGGTTTGGCCGATTTGGCCTTGCGCACCTCGGCCGTCTCCGCCTCGGCCGTTTCCCGCTTGACCAGGGATGTGGTCTCGCTCTTGACCGTTTCTGCCGCCTTGCTTGGTGCGTTGGGGCCGCTCTTGCACTTGGCGACCGAGTTCGGTCTGGTCAACGGCACCCGGGAATGCGACGCGAGGGGCCCGAAGGCGCGGCCGGACGACTGCGCCTGGCCCTTGCCGATCGTTTCCGTTTCGAAGGAAACGACGCCTTCGCCCTTGGCGACCTCAGGGTATTCCTTCTCCGAATACAGGACGACGTCGATCCGGACGTATTCGTCGGGACTGAACCAGTCGTTGTCCGTCATGAAGGTCAGAATCGGCTAGCCCAGGAAGACGACGCCGAGGATCGAGCTCTAGAGGGCCGCCGACACGGCCACTCCGAACGGCATGAATGCTTCGATCCAACCGACGCTGCGCATGGAAATAAGGGAACCCCGGAAAGCCCAGTTTCTGGTCTGCCGATCCTGTTCGACCCGTGAACCGGCAATCTAACCCTCGATATAGGGCCGCGCGCCAGCGAATCCCAGAGAGCGGCGGCCTCGCGGGGGCCGGCCCCGGGCGGGGTCAGCCTCCCGTGACGCTCATATGGCGGGAGACGGAGCCGGCTTCGCGCCGCCGGTCGATGACGAAATCATGGCCCTTGGGTTTGCGGGTGATCGCCTCGCGGATGGCGTCGAGCAGCTTTTCGTCCGATTCGCTGGCGCGCAACGGCGCGCGCAGATCGGCGGCGTCTTCCTGGCCCAGGCACATGAACAAGGTGCCGGTGCAGGTCAGGCGCACCCGGTTGCAGGCCTCGCAGAAATTATGGGTCAGGGGGGTGATGAAGCCGAGCCGCTGGCCGGTTTCGCGCACCGTGAAATAGCGGGCAGGCCCCCCGGTCGTGTAGTCCGTTTCGTCCAGGGTCCATTGCTTGCGCAGATTCGCGCGGACCATGGACAACGGATAATACTGGTCGACCCGCTGTTCGCCGATATCGCCCATCGGCATGACTTCGATGATGGTCATGTCGAAGCCCTGATCGCCGCACCAGGCGATCATCTTGTCGAGTTCCGCGACATTAATCTCCCGCAGGGCGACGGCGTTGATCTTGACGGCGAGGCCGGCGCGCTTCGCGGCCTCCAGCCCGGCCATGACCTTGTCGAATTTGCCCCAGCGGGTGATGTCCAGGAACTTATCCGGATCCAGGGTGTCCAGGGACACATTGATGCGGCGCACCCCCGCATCCACCAGCTCCTCGGCGAAGCGGGCCAGCTGGCTGCCATTGGTCGTGAGGGTCAACTCATCCAGGGCGCCCGAGTCCAGATGCCGGCCGAGGGCGCGAATCAGGCTCATCACATTGCGGCGGACCAGGGGTTCGCCGCCGGTCAGGCGCAGCTTGCGCACGCCCAGACCGATGAAGGCGCTGCACAGGCGGTCGAGTTCCTCGAGGCTGAGGACCTCCACCTTGGGCAGGAAGGTCATGTCCTCGGCCATGCAATAGACGCAGCGGAAATCGCAGCGATCCGTCACGGAGACCCGCAGATAGGTGATGGCCCGCGCGAAGGGATCGACCAGCGGGGCGGGCCGAGCAATCTCGGGAGCGGTGTCCGGGACGATGTCGTCTGCCTGTTTTTTCATCTTCTCATGTCGCATTGCGGGCCTCTGGTTGAACCGCCAGACCCTAACATACGTCGGCCCTGACGAGTTTCAATCGCCGGCCTCAAGACCCTGGGGCTAGATAATTCGGGAAGAAAAGCTGTTGGCCGTTGACCCGGTAGCTCGCGATCACACCCTGGCCTTCATCGGATGTGATCCATGTCATGAAGCGAAGCGCATCGGCTCCCCTGACATGGGAAAACCGC
>CAUZWC010000046.1:0-14421 GCA_963583595.1 Alphaproteobacteria bacterium
CCTCCGACAGGCTCAGCTTGAGGGCCTCACTCTGAGCCTGTCGAAGGGCGAGGTGGGTGGCATTGGCGGTGTGGTTATCGAATCGGGCTGCGCGACCACAATCTCGCCGGTTGGAAAGAGTTCGCATTCATGATCACCGATCCGATTTTCTATGCTGTCGCGATTCCGGCCCTGCTCATCACGGGCATTTCCAAGGGCGGCTTCGGTTCCGGGGTCGGCATCCTGGCGGTCCCGGCGATCACCCTGACCGTCTCGCCGGTCGCGGCGGCGGCCATCGTGCTGCCCATCCTCTGCGTCATGGACCTGTTCGGGGTCTGGGGCTACCGGGGCACCTGGGACCGGGTGAACATGAAGATTATGATTCCCGGGGCGGTGCTGGGCATCGGCATTGGGGTGATGGCCTTCGGCCTGCTCGACGAACGCTGGATCGGGTTGATCATCGGCCTGATCGCCGTGACGTTCAGTCTGCTGCGCTGGCTCAAACCGGCCCAGGCGGATGCGCCGCCCAAGGGCCCGAACCGGTTGCGGGGCACGGTCTGGTCAATGACCAGCGGATTTACCAGCTTCATCAGCCATGCCGGCGGGCCGCCGATTCAGTTCTACCTGCTGCCCCAGCGCATGGACAAAACGGTCTTCGTGGGCACCACGGTGATCTTCTTCCTGATCGTCAATTACGTGAAGCTGGTGCCCTATATCTGGCTCGGCCTGTTCGATACCAGCGTGCTGACGACGGCCCTCGTCCTGGTCCCGATCGCACCGATCAGCATCTGGCTGGGCATGCGCCTGCACCGGATCATTCCGCCCGGGCCGTTCTACCGGATCTGCTACGTCTTCGTGTTCCTGGCAGGCTTGAAACTGCTCTACGACAATGTCGCAGTGGTGGCGGCTTAGACGTTTGACTTGGCCGGTTTGCCCATCGGCCGGGCTGGGTTAGGGTCCGGCCTCATCCTGTCCGACCAACACGCGGCCTCTCGCCATGCTCCGAAAATTCGGGTTCGGCCAATCCGTCTCGCGTAGCGAGGATCCCCGCTTCCTGACCGGGCGGGCGCGCTATACCGGCGATATCACCCTGCCGGGGATGGTCGAGGCCTATATCCTGCGCTCGCCCTTCGGCCATGCCGAGATCAAGCGGATCGACACCGCCGCCGCGCGGGCCGCGCCCGGCGTCCTGTTCGTCGCGACGGGGGATGACGTGGCGGCGGCCGGGCTGGGCGGCATTCCCTCCGATGTGAAGCCCGACCACCATGCGGTGCGCCATGTCGAGATGCCGGTGCGCCCGCTCCTGGCCCAGGGCCGGGTGCGCTTCTCGGGCGAGGGGGTCGCGTTGGTGGTGGCTCGGAGCCTTGAACAGGCCCGCGACGCGGCCGAGCTGATCGCAGTCGAATACGAGGACCTGCCCGCCATCGCCGACACGGCGGGCGCGGTGGCGGAAGGCGCGCCGGCCCTCTGGCCCAACGCGCCGGACAATGTCGCGATGGAATACCGCGACGGTGATGCGGCGGCGGTCGCGACAGCTTTCGGTTCGGCGGCTCATATCGCACGGGTCGAACTGGTGCAGAACCGGGTCATGGGCATGCCGATGGAGCCGATGGCGGCCGTCGGCGACTACGATTCGGCGCGCGGGCGTTATGAACTGCAGTGTCCGTCCCAGGGCGTGCACTATGTGCGGAAGATTCTGGCCGAGCATGTCTTCGGGGTAGAGCCCTGGGCGGTCCATGTCATCACGCCCGATGTTGGCGGCGGCTTCGGCGTGCGCGTCTTCCCGACCGCCGAACAGGCCCTCGTTCTCTGGGCCGCGCGCAACACGGGGCGGCCTGTGCGTTATGTCGCCGAGCGCGCGGATTCGAATGTCGCCGATGTCCATGCGAGGGATCACGCGACGGTGGCCGAACTGGCCTTGGACGAGGATGGTCTCTTCCTCGCCGTCCGGGTCGATACCGTCGCCGCCGTCGGGGCCTACGGCTCCTGCCACGGGCTGGGCGTGCCGACCGGGGGCTATGCCGCGACCATCGCCGGGGTCTACCGCACCCCGATCCACGATCTGCGCGTGCGCGCCGTCTTCTCGAACACGGTGCCGACCGATGCCTATCGCGGGGCCGGGCGGCCCGAGGCGCAATATGTTGCGGAGCGCTTGGCCGATGCGGCCGCCGAGGTCATGGGCGTCGATCGGGTGGATATACGCCGGCGCAACCTGATCCCGGCCGATTCCATGCCCTTCACCACCAGCACGGGCTATGAGATCGATTCGGGCGATCTGGCGGGTGCCTTGGACAAGGCCCTGGCTCTCGCCGATGCCGAGGGTTTCGAGGCAAGGCGGGCGGAGGCCGAGGCACGCGGCGCCCTGCGCGGGTTGGGCATCGCCACCTATATGAAGCTCAACGGCGGCTCGCCCGACGAACTGGTCGAGGCGCGGTTCGAAGAGGGCGGCGGCCTGACCTTGATCGTCGGCAGCCAGAACAACGGCCAGGGCCATGACACCATGTATGCCCAGCTCGCCGCCGAGCGGCTGGGCATTCCCTTCGAGAGCGTGCGCGTGGTCCAGGGCGATTCGGAACTCGTCACCTATGGCCAGGGCACGGGTGGCTCCTGCGCGCTCAGCACCGGCGGTTCGGCCGCCGTCACCGCGATGGACAAGGTGGCGGAGGAGGGCAAGCGCTTCGCCGGCCAGCTGCTCGAAGCGGCCGAGGCGGATATCGAATTCTCCGGCGGCGGATATCGCGTGGCGGGCACGGACAAGGCCGTCTCGCTGGTCGAAGTCGCGCGGTCGGCTTTCAAGCCGGGGGCGCATACCGCCGAAATGGGTTTCGGCCTGTCCGCCCGGCATCTCTGGCAGCGTCAGGGGCCGACCTTCCCCAATGGCTGCCATGTCTGCGAGGTCGAGGTCGACGGCGAGACCGGCCGGGTCCGGCTCGTCGCCTATTCGGTGATCGACGATATGGGCCGGATCATGAATCCCATGCTGGTCGAGGGCCAGGTCCATGGCGGCGCGGGCCAGGGCATCGGCCAGGCCCTGCTGGAGGAGGCGCGCTACGAGCCCGATACGGGCCAGTTCGTCACCGCCTCGCTGATGGATTACTGCCTGCCCCGGGCCGACGACCTGCCGAATTTCCAGGTCCGCTTTCAGGAAGTGCCCTGCACGACCAACCCGCTCGGCGTGAAGGGCGTGGGGGAGGCGGGCACGACCGGTTCGATGCCCGCCGTGGTCGGCGCGGTGGTCGATGCCCTGCGCGGGCACGGGGTGAGCCATCTGGACATGCCCCTCACGCCCGAAAAGGTCTGGCGCGCCCTCCGCGGTGCGCAGACCTGCCCGGATTTGGTGGCATTTGCCCGATGGCCTTGGCTCGACTAATCTTTCGGCACTCATGACCGACAAAGTTCTCTGCATCGTCCATCAGGCAACCTCCGACACGGGGCGGGTTGGGCGCGTGCTGCGCGAATTGGGTTACGAGGTCGAGACGACCTGCCCGCGCCGCGAGGGACCGCTGCCGCCGCCGGAAACCCTGGCCGGAGCCGTCATGTTCGGCGGCCCGATGAGCGCCAATGACGACGATATGGACCCGGGCCTGCGGGCCGAGCTCGAATGGCTTGAGAAGGCGCTGGCCGCCGACACGCCTTTCGTCGGCATCTGCCTGGGCGCGCAGATGTTGGCCAAGGTGCTGGGCTCGACCGTCGCCTGGCATCCTGAGGACATGCACGAGATCGGCTATGTCCGGGTCACGCCGACCCAGGCCTGGCGCGACTGCATGCCCGAGCCGATGTATTTCTACCAATGGCACAAGGAAACCTTCGATCTGCCGCGCGGCGCTGTGCTGCTGGCTGAGGGCGACCGCTATCCCAACCAGGCCTTCCGCTACGGCGACAAGAGCTATGGCATCCAGTTCCACCCCGAGGTGACGCGCGAGATCATGCTACGTTGGGCCGGTAATGCGGGCGATCGGTTGGACCGGCCCGAGGTCCAGAGCCTCGAGCAGCAGCTGGCATCCAACGTCCGTTACGAGCATTTGATCGAAGCCTGGACCCGGCGCTTTTTGGCCGAATGGATCGAGGCCGATGAGGCCAACCCGGCGGTCGCCGCCGCGGGATAGCCTCGGCGGGAGGTGGTCCTGCCCAGGTCGGGCTAGGACGGAATGAAAAGCCGGAGCTGTTTGATGACATGCTCCTGCTCGCTGATGATGCTTTTCACCAGATCGCCGATCGAGACCAGGCCGACCTGCCGGCCGTATTCGATCACGGGCAGATAGCGGATGCGCCGTTCGGTCATCAACTCCATGCAGGCCTCGACCGTCTCTCCGGGTTCGATCGGGACGATCGGCGAGGACATGATTTCGCGCACCGTCGTGGCCGGCGAGGAGCGGTCTTTCAGATAGACATTGCGAGTATAGTCGCGCTCGCTGAGCAGGCCGATCGGGTGATTTCCTTCGATCACGACCAGGGCGCCGATATCGCGCTCCGCCATGATCTGGATCGCGGCCAGGACGGAATCGCTGGGCTGGATCGTCCAGACCTGGTTGCCCTTTCTGGGCAGCACTTGTCGAACGATTGCCATTCCCCGTCCCCATTCCTGGCGGTCGCACGATGGCGAACGAGGAACCCCGCGACCTTTCGGTGCGCGGAGTTCCGGTTTCCAGGGCTCTGACGCCCATAGTCGCCATCAATGGCGCACTCATTTCCCAACCCGACGCCCGGTTGGCGGACGCCCTGGGTTAGATGCGATGTCGATTTGTCTGGTTTGGCCAGCTCGGCCTCGCAAGACCGATCTGCGGGATCGTGCTAGGCGAGCCGCGGCCCAGCGCTTCCGCGTGGCCGCGACGAACTGTCAGGCGGATTCATGCTTGTCGCACCCTCCTGTCTCGGTTCTTCGGGACGGCCGTTTCGCGAGCTGCCAAGCCCTGGCGGGCTCTGCGAATGCCCGGAAGCATCCGCCGCACTCGCGACGACGCCGTCCCCATGATTCGTCGTCCTGAATACGGGAATAGTCAAGGCCGGATCGAATCTTTCTGCCGGCGGAATTCCTACCCGGTGCGCTCCACCGTCACCAGACCTGCCGCCGGATCGACCGTCACCCGGTCGCCGGTGCGGATCAGCTGGGTCACGTCGCCCTCGGGGACGCGGTCGCACAGGGCCATGCCGGCCAGCGCGCCGCCCTGGGCGAGGATCGGGTTGATGCGTTTGAACAGGATCGCCTTGGGCGCCATGCCGCGCGCCTTCATCTCATACAGCATCCAGGCCGAGGCGACGCCGCCCTTGGCCGTGTTCACGACCAGGATCTTGTCCACGTAATTCTGTCCGACCAGCTTATGGGCGGGGCGCCAGAAGGCGCCCTTGATGCGGTCGAGATCGTAGCGCGCCGAAAAATTGTCGTCGGTCACCAGCGCCTCGCCGGACACCTTGGGACCGACCCCCGGATGGCAGCGCAATTCCATGCCGGTCATCAGACGATCTCTCCTGCCACGGCCGAAGCCACACAATTCGCCATGCTCGCCAGGGTTGGTTTGTAGCCGTAGCCACCGATGATATTGACCAGCTTGGCCGAGTTGGTTAGCAGCCGGGTCCAGCCGTTGGCCTCGGCCATTTCCCGCGCGTAGCTCTGATAGAAGCAGATGCCCTGGAAGAACAGCGCGCCGGAGCCCTCGGTTCCTGTCGCCAGGCCCAACCGCCTTGCATCGGCGGCGTCGGCGAGGGAGGTGACGGCCAGCATCATGGTCTTGGGGTGGAGTCGCTTGCCGTCGAGCATATCGGCCAGGGCGCTCAACTCGATCAAGGAAAGCTGGGGCACCGAGAAGACGACCACATCGACCCTTTCGCCCTTGGCCCCGTATTCGCCGCAGACCGCTTCGAAATCCGCCGCGCCGATGTCCTCGACCGCCAGGGTCGCGGGGTCGCCGATGGCGTCGATATCGGGCGCCTCCGGGGTGACGTCGACCAGGTGGAAGAGGGGGACGGAGCCGAAACTCGCCATCGCGGCGCCCAGATGCTTGAGCTCGTCCGAGCCGGGCACGGCCTCGATTTCCTCGATCGCGGGGACCTCCCAATAGGAGCCGGCGCGCTTGCCGAGAAACCGACCCAGCGCCCCTCAATCGGCCAAGCCGGCGGGCCGATGGGTCACGCGAAAGCGCTTGGTCGCGCGCCGGTTTTCGACCAGATGAAGCCTGTGGCGCGGGGTCCTTCCCGTCAACCCAGCGGCCAGGGCCGAGAGCCCGCCCTCGAAATTGGAGCGCGCGCCCAGCACGCTGTTGGAATAGATCACCACACCGGTATCGCGATAGGCCAGATGCTCGCCCTGCACGGGCGGCATGATGGTCTGGTAGTTGATGCAGGTATCCGTCATCAGGATGCCCAGGGCCTCGAAGGCGTCGATGGCGCGGCGTTCCAGGGCCGCCATCGCCTCGGTCTGGTCCAGGGTGCGGTAATGGTCGAAATCGATGCCGCGCGGGTCGGTGATCATGGGAATGCGGACCCGGCGCTCCGTCTCGGGGTGGACCGCCAGCCCCTCGACGAAAGCGACCCCGGCCTCGCCCAGAGATTCCGTCTCGGCCATCATATGGGCTTGGACCACGGGCACGAAATCCTCGGCATCGAAGAAGTGGCCGACCTGGATCATATGGTCCATGGTCCAGCGGCGCGGCTCGCCCTCCTCGCCGGCCAGCATAGCTTCTTCATGTTCGGTCAGCTTCATTCGTCCCCCTCGATACCCGCCACCCGGTCGCGCGCCAGGCGGATGATGCGCTCGGTCTCGTCCCACATGCCGTAATCCCCGATCCGGGCGATGGGCGCCCAGATGACTTCGGAGGCGTCGTCCCCTGCGACCGGCTCGCCGCTCCGCCACAGGGCGACGAAATCGATCAGGGTGTAGTGGAAGAGGACCCACCCGGCCTCGTCCCGCCGGATCGAATCGATCACGGCGATCTGCTCGACCAGGTCCACATCCAGCCCGGTTTCCTCCCGAACCTCGCGCAGGGCGGCCTCGGCCACCGATTCGCCGATATGCTGTGCCCCGCCCGGGATGCTCCAATGGCCCTGGCTCGGCGGCTTGGCGCGGCGCACGAGCAGGACCTTGTCGCCCCGCAGGACGACAGTACCGACGCCGACGAAGGGTCGGTCTGGGTAATCGCGTTTCATGCCGGCGATCCAAGCAAGCCTTGACCGTTCTTTCCAGCCGTTTCTATGGTCCAGACCAAATGAGTTGGAGGCAGGTGGATGAGCGGCTCGGATAAAATTGTGATCGCGGGTGCGGCCCAGGCCGGCGGCAGGGCGGCGCAGGCCATGCGCAGTGCGGGTTACGAGGGGCGCATCCTGCTGACCGGCGAGGAGACCTGGCTGCCCTACGAGCGCCCGCCCCTGTCCAAGGCCTTGATCGCCGGGGGGGAGGGGCATGAGGCCGTGCGCCTGCACGATCCCGATTATTACGAAAGCCACCGGATCGAGACCCTGTTGGGCGCACCGGTCGAGCGCATCGATTCGGCCGGCCGGACGGTGCGGGTGGACGGCGCGGATATCGCCTATGACCGCTTGCTGCTCGCCACCGGCGCGCGGGTCCGGCGCTTGCCCGCGCCCGGCGTCGATCTGCCGGGGGTGCGCTATCTCCGCACCCTGGACGATTCCTTCGCCATCCGGGAAGCGCTGGTGCCCGGGACGCGGGTCGCCGTTGTCGGCGGCGGCTTCATCGGCCTCGAGATCGCGGCCAGCGCGCGCAAGCGCGGCTGCGAGGTCACGGTGATCGAGGCGACGGACCGGTTGATGGGCCGGGCTGTCGCGCCCGAGATCGGTGCCTGGTTCGCCGCCATGCACCGGGCCAAAGGGGTCGATATCCGCCTGGGCGCGGGAGTCGAGCGCTTCGACGGAACGGGCAAGCTGGCGCATGTCACCTTGGTCGGGGGCGAGGAAATCCCCTGCGACCTGGCCATCGTCGGCATCGGCATCATCCCCAATTCGGACATCGCGATGGAGGCCGGACTCGAGGTCGAGAATGGCATCGTCGTGGATGCCCATGGCCGGACCAGCGATCCCCATATCTGGGCCGCCGGCGATGTCGCCAATCAGCCGAGCGTCCTGCTCGGCCGCAACCTGCGCCTGGAAAGCTACGAGAACGCCCAGAACCAGGGCACCGCGGTCGGCCGCAATATGGTCTCGGACGAGACCAAGCCACACGAGGATCGCCTCTGGGTCTGGAGCGATCAGTTCGACGTGAACCTGCAGATGATCGGTGTGCCCGACGGTTGTGACGAGATCGTCCATCGGGGCGAACCGACGGAGGAGGGCTTCGCCGTCTTCTATCTCGCGGGCGGCAAGGTCGTCGCCGCCAACACGATCAACCTGGGCCGCGAAATGCGCAGCATCGAACGCGTCGTCGCCGCCCGCGCCGAAATATCCCCCGACCAACTGGCGGATCTCGGCGTGAATCTGCGCAAACTGATGCGGGGGTAGTTTCCCGAGGCCCTATCCTTCCACCTCTTCCTGAGCCTGTCGAAGTATGAGGCTGTGGCACCCTGCCGCATCCTGCGATCCTCGCCCTTCGACAGGCTCAGGACGAGGACGGCAAGGGATGTGTTTGAAGCCCCCTAAACCCGCTCGATCACGCTGGCGATGCCCTGGCCGACGCCGATGCACATGGTGATGAGGGCATAGCGGCCGCCAGTGCGCCGGAGCTGATAGGCCGCCGTGGTGGCGAGGCGCGCACCGCTCATCCCGAGCGGATGGCCCAGGGCGATGGCGCCGCCATTGGGGTTCACATGCTCGGCGTCGTCGGGCAAGCCGAGGTCGCGGGTCACGGCCAGGGCCTGGGCGGCGAAGGCCTCGTTCAGCTCGATCACGTCCATGTCGGACAGTTTGAGTCCGGCGAGGCCCAGGACCTTGCGGGTTGCCGGGGCCGGGCCGATGCCCATGATGCGCGGTGGCACGCCGGCCGTGGCCGTGGCGATGACGCGGGCGAGGGGGGTGAGGCCGAATTTCTTGGCCGCCGCCTCCGAGGCGAGGATCAGGGCGCAGGCCCCGTCATTGACGCCCGAGGCATTGCCCGCTGTCACCGTGCCACCCTCGCGGAAGGCGGCGCGCAGCTTGCCCAGGGCTTCCATCGAGGTCTCGCGCGGATGCTCGTCCTGCGAGACCGTCATCGGATCGCCCTTGCGCTGGGGGATCGCCACCGGGATGATTTCCTGGGCCAAGGTGCCGTCGGCCTGGGCGCGGGCCGCGCGCTGCTGGCTGCGCAGGGCGAAGGCGTCCTGGTCCTCGCGTGCGATCTTGCAGTCCTCAGCCAGATTCTCTGCCGTCTCGGGCATGGCGTCGACGCCGTATTGCTTTTTCATCAACGGATTGACGAAACGCCAGCCGATGGTCGTGTCGAAAACCTGGGTCTCGCGGGAGAAGGCGGTGGTCGCCTTGCCCGTCACGAAGGGCGCGCGCGACATGCTTTCGACGCCGCCGGCCAGGGCGAGCTGGATCTCGCCGCAGCGCAGCGCACGGGCCGCCGCGCTGATCGCTTCGAGGCCGGAACCGCAGAGCCGGTTGACCGTCGCCCCAGGCACGGTCTCGGGCAGGCCGGCCAGCAGCAAGCCCATCCGCGCGACGTTGCGGTTGTCCTCGCCGGCCTGGTTGGCGCAGCCGTAATAGACCTCCTCGATCGCGGCGGGGTCCATGCCGGGATTGCGCTCCAGCAGGGCGCGCATGGGAATCGCGGCCAGGTCGTCGGCGCGCACCGGGGAGAGGGCGCCACCGTAGCGGCCGATGGGCGTGCGGATGGCGTCGCAGATGAAGGCGTCGGTCATAATTCAAGCTCCTCCGGCGGCAGGATCGCGCCGCCCTTGATGAAGGCGACCCCGCGGCCGGTCAGGACGATCCGTCCCGCCGCGTCGGTCACGGTGATGTCGTAGATCGCGTTGCGCCCGCTGCGCGTCACTTCCGCGGCCTCGGCCGTCAGGATATCGCCCGGCCGCGCCGGGGCGAGATAGCTGACATTGCAATGCTGGCCCACGGCCTGCTTGTTCCAAGTGACGCAGGCATAGGAAAAGGCGGCGTCGGCCAGGGCGAAGCTGATTCCCCCGTGGCAGGTGCCGTGGGGATTGGTCATGGCCTCGGTCGCGCGCAGGCATGCGCTGGCCCGGCCCGGCGCGACCGGGCCCAGTTCGATGCCCAGCAGGGCGGCCATGCGGTCGCGGGCAAAGAAATCGCGAGCAACCCGCTCGGCCATGGCCATCGCAGGATCGGACGCCGTCTCAGCCCCCATATCAGTCATGGAAGGGGCGGCCGCTCCAGCCGTGGCGGCGCATCAGCGGGGTGGCGCGGTAGCGGTCGTCGCCGTAGAGCCGCTGCAGATTGTCGAGCACCGTCACGATTCGCGCCGCGCCCAGGGCATCGGCCCAGGCCAGCGGCCCGCGCGGGTAGTTGAGGCCCTTGAGCATGGCGGTGTCGATGCCCGCCGCGTCGGTCACCCCCTGCATCATCGCGTCGGTCGCGAAATTGGCTAGCAGGCAGACCGTGCGGGTCAGCAGCAGGGCCGGCGTGTCGTCGATGAAGGACACGGCGATCCCCGCCGCCTGGAACAATCCGGCCGCGGCCGTTCGGGTTGCCGGATCGGCCTGATCCGCCACGGCTACGGCAATGCGCGTCGCCACGCCGTAGTCCAAGGCCAGATCGAAGAGGGCGAGGTTCGGACCTTCCACCCCGGCCGCCCGTTCGGTCGCCATGCGCCCGTCGGTCGGGGCCAGGACATGGCCGTCCGCGCAGATATGGTCCTCGGCCCCATCCGCGCGCGAAATTTTTACGCCGGCCTCTTCGAGGCGCGCGATCAGGGCTTCCGCCGGTCCGAGATCGCCCTGCACCGTGACTTCGGATGGCGGCGCGGCGGGCGTTGCCGTCTGCGGCGGGGGCGTCTCCGCGCCCTTGGCATAGTCGTACCAGCCGTGCCCGGCCTTTCTGCCGTGATGCCCGGCGGCGACCATTTCGGCCTGAATTCGCGACGGGCGGAAGCGCGGGTCCTTGAAGAAGGAATCGTGCATGGCATTCGCGACGTCCCAGTTAAGGTCCACGCCGACCAGATCCATCAACTGCCCCGGTCCCATGCGGAAGCCGCCTGCCTCGCGCATCACCGCGTCCAGGGTGAAGACATCGGTCGCGCCCTCATCGAGCAGCCGGATCGCCTCGTTGTTGAAGGGCCGGGCGATGCGGTTGACGATGAAACCGGGCGAGGATTTGCACAGCACCGGGCTCTTGCCCCAGGCCGTCGCCGTCTCGACGAGGATGGCCGCGATTGCCGGATCGGTTTCCAGGCCCTGGATCACCTCGACCAGGGCCATGACCGGCGCGGGGTTGAAGAAATGCATTCCGGCCAGGCGCGGCGGGTGGGCGAGGGGGGCGGCCAATTCGGTGATCGAGAGGGAGGAGGTGTTGGAGGCCAGAATCGCCTCCGCACCCAGGATCTCTTCCAGCTGCGCGAACAGCCCGACCTTGACCGCGGCATTCTCGATCACGGCCTCGATCACCAGCCCCGCCGGGGCCAGTTCCTCCAAACTCGCGACGGGCACGATGCGCGCGCGCACGGCCTCGGCTTCGCCCGCGTCCATCCGGCCTTTTTCGATGGCCCGGTTGAGATGGCCGGTGACGGCATCGAGCGCGCGCTTGATCGCGTCGACATCGGCGTCATAAAGTAGCACCGGATGCCCGGCCGTCGCGGCGACCTGCGCGATGCCGGCCCCCATGGTGCCCGCCCCGATCACGGCGACGGGGGTATCGGGGGAGAGGGCCGCCATCAGCGGCCCTTAAAGGCGGCTTTGCGCTTCTCGCGAAAGGCGGCCACGCCCTCGCGGTGATCCTCGCTCCGCCCGGCGATGGTCTGCAGGTCGCGTTCGAGATCGAGCTGCGTGCCGAGGTCGTTGCGCGCGCCGGCATCGAAGGCGCGCTTCATCAGGCCGAAGGCCTTGGTCGGTCCCGCCGCCAGTCGTTCGGCGATGGCGCGCGCAACGCCGGCCAGAGCCTCGTCATCGACGACCTTCCAGATCATCCCCCATTGGGCGGCGTCCTCGGCCGGGATCTTGTCGCCCAGCATGGCCATCGCCGTCGCGCGGGCCTGACCGACCAGACGGGGCAGGGAATAGGTGCCGCCGGCGTCCGGGATCACGCCGATATGGACGAAGGCCTGGAGGAAGGCGGCGGAGCGCGCGGCGATCACGATATCGCAGGCCAGGGCGGTGTTGCAGCCGGCCCCGGCCGCGATGCCGTTGACGGCCGCGACCACGGGCTTCTCCGATGCGCGGATCAGGCGGACCAGCCGGTTGTAGTTGCGCTCCAGGGTCGCGCCCAGATCGGGCGGTCCGGCCTCGGGGGAAAGATCGCGTTCGTTCAGATCGGCCCCGGCGCAGAAGCCCCTTCCGGCGCCGGTGATCAGCACGGCACGCACGGCCTGGTCGCGCTTGATCTGCTTGAAGCCCTCGCGCAACTCCTCATGCATCTTGGGCGTGAAGGCGTTGAGCTTGTCCGGCCGGTTCAGGGTGATCGTTGCGACCCCGGTCTCGACCTCGTAGAGAATGGTTTCGAATTCCACGGTCAGCGTCCCTTGAAGCTCGGCTTGCGTTTTTCGATGAAGGCGGAGACACCCTCCAGCCGGTCCTCGGTCGCGAAGCACAGGGCGAAGGCCTTGCGCTCGTAGTCCAGGGCTTGATGGAGGGGCAGTTCGTAGGATTGCGCCACGCTGGCCTTGGCTAGGCGCACGGCGATGGGCGGTTTGCTGGCGATCAGCGCAGCCAGAGCGATGGCGCGCTCGACCGTCAGTTCGGGCGGGGTGACCTCGGCGATCAGCCCGGCGCTCAGGGCATCCCGCGCGCTCAGCATCTCGCCCGACAGGACCATCTTCATGGCCAGCGACTTGCCGACATTGCGGCTCAGCCGCTGGGTTCCGCCCGCGCCGGGGATCAGGCCGAGATTGATTTCCGGCTGGCCGAACCGCGCATCCTCGCCCGCCAGGATGATATCCATCGACATGGCCAGCTCGCAGCCGCCGCCCAGGCAGAAGCCGTTCACGGCGGCGATGATCGGCTTGGGAAAGCCGCCGATCGCCTGCCAGGCGGCGAGGCGGGTATCGGTCAGCACCTCGACCGCCGATTTGTCCTTCATCTCGGTGATATCGGCGCCGGCGGCGAAGGCGCGCTCGTTCCCCGTGACGACGACCGCGCGCACCGCCTCATCCTCCGCCGCGCGCGCCAGCTCGGCTCGCACCTCGCCGATTAGCTTGCTGCGCAGGGCGTTGAGGACCTTGGGTCGGTTCAGGGTGATGAGCAGGACGCCGTCGCATGGCGTCGAGACGAGGATATCGCTGGGCTCGGCGGGCTTCTCGGCCATGACAAATGTCCTTGGTCGGGTGGGGGCTGACGGGCGCGCAAACTTGGGCCAGCGGTAGCGCGCGAGTCAATCTCGGGAAAACGGGCTTGGGCACGGGCTTGCGTATAGGCTTCGTCGCCGGCGCGAGGGCTGCATTCGGGCCGTGCGATTGGTCGTGTTGCCGTCGCGCGCTAATCTCTCTCAGAATTGAGGTTTCGAGAAGGCGCGCCATGCTCAAGATTCGGCATTTTTACGACGAACGGACGGGCACCTTAGTCCTATGTGCTGGCCGATTCCGCGACCGCCAAGGCGGCGATTCTGGATGCGGTGCTCGACTACGATCCGGCCGGCGGGCGCACCTCGACCCATCTCGCCGATGCCCTGATCGATCATGTTCGGGCCCAGGATCTGACGGTCGAGTGGATTCTGGAAACCCATGCTCATGCCGATCACCTCACCGCCGGCGTCTATCTGCGTGACGCCCTGGGCGCGCGGCTCGCGATCGGCGAGCATATTTGCGCCGTGCAGGAGGTCTGGAAGGGGATCTGCGGCCTGGGAGAGGATTTCCTGACCGACGGCTCGCAATTCGACGAGCTTTTCACCGATGGCGACCGTTTCCATCTGGGCGATGTCGAGATTCGATCGATGCATACGCCCGGCCATACCCCGGCCTGCCTGACCTATCTCGCCGACGGCGAGGCCTTCGTCGGCGATACCTTGTTCATGCCCGGTTTCGGCACGGCGCGCTGCGACTTTCCCGGCGGCGACGCGACCCAGCTCTACCGTTCGATCCATCGCGTGCTGGACCTGCCGCCGAACACCGTCCTGCATATGTGCCACGACTACATGCCGGACGGCCGGCCGCTCGCCTGGTCCTGCACGGTGGCCGAGCAGCGGCACACCAACAAACATGTCCGCGACGTGGTGAGCGAGGCGGAGTTCGTCGCCATGCGGCGGACGGAGCGCGACAAGGAACTCGACGTGCTGGCCCTGCTGTTGCCCGCGGTCCAGGTGAATATCGGTGCGGGCCGACTGCCGCCGGCAGATCCGAACGGCACCCGCTACCTGCGCATACCCCTCGACACGATCTAGCAGGCTGTTGAAAAAGGCGAGTAG
>CAUZWC010000047.1:0-14417 GCA_963583595.1 Alphaproteobacteria bacterium
CGACATCTTCGCCGCCTGCGGCCAGCTCAAGACCGCGACGGAAAAGCAGCGCGCAAGCGAAAGGCGCGCCGCCGCCCAGTGACGCCGCGCCAAGTGGTCCCCTTGCCCTAGCGGATTCGGGACGATCCGCGCACGGCTTGCGGGGACTGGCGCATTACCTATACTGCGCCGCCTTTTCCTCGCCAGGAGATATGTTCGGTGGGCGATATCAAAAAAGTCGTGCTTGCCTATTCGGGCGGGCTGGATACCTCGATCATCCTGCGCTGGTTGCAGGAGACCTATCGTTGCGATGTGGTCACCTTCACCGCCGATATCGGCCAGGGCGAGGAGTTGGAGCCCGCGCGCCGCAAGGCCGAGATGATGGGCGCTTCGGCGATCTATGTCGAAGACCTGCGCGAGGAATTCGTGCGCGACTACGTCTTCCCGATGTTCCGCGCCAACACGGTCTATGAGGGGGTCTATCTGCTCGGAACCTCGATTGCCCGGCCGCTGATCGCCAAGCGCCAGATCGAGATCGCCGCCGAGACCGGGGCCGATGCCGTCTCCCACGGCGCTACGGGCAAGGGCAACGACCAGGTCCGGTTCGAACTCGGCTATTACGCGCTCAACCCCGATATCCATGTGATCGCGCCCTGGCGCGAATGGGACCTGAAGTCGCGCACCGATCTGATCGCCTATGCTGAATCCCATCAGATTCCGATTCCCAAGGACAAGCGGGGCGAGCCGCCCTATTCGACCGACGCCAACCTTCTGCACATTTCCTACGAGGGCAAGGCGCTGGAGGATCCCTGGATCGAGGCGGATGCCGATATCTACACCCGCTCCGTGGCGCCGGAGGATGCGCCGGATGTGCCGCAATATGTCGAGATCGAATTCGAGCAGGGCGATGCCGTCGCGGTCGACGGCGAGCGCCTGAGCCCGGCCAATCTGCTCGCCCATCTCAACTTTCTGGCCGGCGCGCACGGGGTCGGCCGGGTCGATCTGCTGGAAAACCGCTTCGTCGGCATGAAATCGCGCGGCATCTACGAGACGCCGGGCGGCACCATCCTGCTCCATGCCCATCGCGGCATCGAGAGCATCACCCTCGACCGCGAGGCCATGCATCTCAAGGACGAGCTGATGCCGCGCTACGCCAAGCTGGTCTATAACGGCTTCTGGTTCGCGCCCGAGCGGTTGATGCTCCAGGCCGCGATCGACGAAAGCCAGAAGCGGGTCAGCGGCACGGTGCGCGTCAAGCTGTTCAAGGGCTCGGCCCAGGTGGTCGGCCGGAAATCGGCGAACAGCCTCTACAGCCTGGGCCATGTCACCTTCGAGGAAGACTCGGTCTACGACCAGCGCGACGCCCAGGGTTTCATCAAGCTCAACGCCCTGCGCTTGCGCCTGGCGAAGAAGCTGGCGGGCGGCGGCTGATCCGTTCCGGTTAGCGCAGGTGAAGGCCGCTCTGTGATGGGCCGCGCGGGCCGCGCCGTCAGAACGGCAGGGCCGGCAGGCCGATGACCGCGTTATGGCCGGTGAAGGCGACGAAATAGAGCGTCAGGGCCAGGACTATCCGCCACCAGCCGATCGCGGCGAGGCTGACCCGGTTGCGGCCCTGGATCGTGGCCAGGAAGGGAATCGCCGAGGTCGTCATCAGGAAGGGCCCGGCAGCGGCGCCGGCCCGGGCTTCGAGCTTCCAGTCGAGCAGCACGGTCCCCGCCACTGCGAGAAGGGCGAGGGAGCCGAAGAAGATCAGGCTCGCGATATCGCCGTTCGGGAAGAGATGGGTCAGGGCCCAGAGGGCGATGCCCCACATCACCGGATGGCGAGTGACCTTGACGATGCCCTGCGCGAGGTCGGGCGCTTCGAGCAGCCGGGTGGTCATCACCGCCGTCGGGTTGGGGGTGGTGGCCCCCGCGATCACCAGCACGAAGGCGATGGGTGTGACCAGGATCGGCACCCAGCGCGCCCATTCGCCCAGGGCCCATAACACCTCATAGGGCGCGTCCCGATAGGCCAGGGCCATCCAGACCAGCACGACGAGAGAGAAGAGTGAGAAGACGCCGGACCAGGCGCGTTCGCCGATGAGGCCGACGATAGAGGCCCGGGCCGGGGTGCTGGTCAGCACATGCACGGTTAGAAAGACGAGGCAGGCAACGAGCAGGTCGGTCAGGGTTCCGATCATGGCGGGAGTCTATCGTGAACCGGCGAATCCCGTCCAGGGTGCGACCGGGCGGCGGAGTCGATCAGAGCGCGGGCGCTGCCATTCCGGCCTGGCGATGGGCCGCGACCAGAGTGTTGCGCAGCAGGACGGCGATGGTCATGGGGCCAACCCCGCCGGGCACCGGGGTGATCGCGCCGGCGACCGCCCTGGCCGTTTCGAAATCCACGTCGCCGACCAGTTTGGCCTTGCCGCCCGGTTCCGCCGGTTCGATCCGGTTGATGCCGACATCGATCACCACCGCGCCCGGCTTGATCCAGTCGCCGCCGACCATCTTGGGGCGGCCCACGGCGGCCACCAGGATATCGGCCCGGCGGCATTCGCCCGGCAGGTCGAAAGTGCGCGAATGGGCGATCGTGACCGTGCAGCTTTCGCGCAGCAGCAAAGCGGCCATCGGCTTGCCGACGATATTGGAGCGGCCGAGCACCAGGGCGCGCTTGCCCGAGAGATCACCGCCCAGAGCATCTTTGATGAGCATGAGGCAGCCCAGCGGCGTGCAGGGCACCATGCCGTCCAGCCCCACGGCCAGCCGCCCGGCATTGACCACGTGGAAGCCATCGACATCCTTGGCCGGGTCGATGGCTGCGATCACCTCGTCGGCGTCGATCTGGTCGGGCAGGGGCAGTTGGACCAGGATGCCGTTGACGGCGGGGTCCCTGTTGAGCCGATCGACCAGGGCCAGCAGTTCCGCCTCGCCGGTTTCGACGGGCAGCTTGTGCTCGAAGGATTGCATGCCGCATTCGGCGGTCTGGCGACCTTTGTTGCGGACATAGACCTGGCTCGCCGGATCCTCGCCGACCAGCACTACGGCCAGTCCCGGCGCCGCGCCGCCGCGCGCCTTGGTGAAGACAGCGACCTCTTCCGCCACGCGGGCACGCAGCCCGGCCGCGAAAGCCTTGCCATCGATCAGTTTCGCCTCAGACATCGTTTTCCTCCCTCCATGCCGCGATGCGCGCGGCCAGCGCCGGTCCGTCTCCGGCCAGGGCCAGGCGCTTGCTGCGCGAGGCCGGCCCAGCGGCGATGGCGATGGCCGGTTTCGGCACCCGCCAGGTCTTGGCCAGCAGCGCGATCAGCGCCGCATTGGCCTTGCCGCCCTCGGGCGGCGCGGTGACGGAAATCCTGAACGCCGCATCGCCCGCCGCATCCGCGACGACCGCCTCGATCCTATTGCGCCGGGCGCGCGGCGTGAGCCTGACGGCGACCTCGACACCGCCCTCTGCGACCCGAACCGGGTTTATTCGCAGGCCGGTCACGGCGCCATGCTCCTAGGCGATGTAATGAACGATCAGCCTTTGCAGGAACGTGATCAGCAGGAAGAGGACGATCGGCGACAGATCGATCCCGCCCAGATTGGGCAGGAAGCGCCGGATCGGGCGCAGAACCGGCTCCGTCGCTCGGTTCAGGAAGTCGTTCACCAGATAGACGAAACGGTTCTGTGTGTTGGTCACATTGAAGGCGATCAGCCAGCTCATGATCACATAGCCCAGCACGATATAGGAGTAGAGCTCGAGAATGGTGAGTAGCAGCCAGACGATCGGATTGATCGAGTACATGACGGGCCGTCTCTCCTCCGGGTTAAGGCCTTGAAGCGCTTGCGTGAAACCCTAGCCGCCGCCCCCGGTCCGCGCAAGCGGCGCCCGCTTTTCCGCCCGCCGCTGCCGGGCGCGTCGCTTGACAGGGCGCGAGTGTCGCACACATTATCCGCCGTCTTCGCGCCGGGGCAGCCCAGCGCGCATGAGATTTGGCAAATCAGCGATTTGGGGCCGTAGCTCAGTTGGGAGAGCGTCGCGTTCGCAATGCGAAGGTCAGGGGTTCGATTCCCCTCGGCTCCACCAATCTTCCACGAAGGCCCGGCGGGTTTCCCTGCCGGGCCTTCGGCATTTCGGGGCGGCCGTTTTGCTGGCTGTTGAGAAAGGAGAATCGTGCCAATCATCCTTCGAGACGCTCGCCGACGCGAGATCCTCAGGATGAGGAAAATCAATACTTTAGCCTCACTCTGAGGAGGTTAGCAGGACTGCCTCGAACGGTTTGTCGGCCTTATTCAACAGCCTGTTACGCTTCTCGCGCTGTATAGTCGCGGGGAAAGGCGGTTGATCATCCATGCATGACGAGACGAGCGGACTAGACCTTTTCGATGTCGCGGCGATCCTGATCGTGGCGGCCGCCGCGCTCGGCTATTTCAACCATCGCGTCCTGCGCCTGCCCCATACCATCGGCCTCACGGTGACGGGGGCCATCGCCTCCCTCGGGCTGGTCGCGGTCGAGGCGCTCTATCCCAGCCTGGGCCTGGGCGGGGCGGTGCGCGGGTTGCTGACGAAGCTCGAATTTCAGGACGTGCTGATGGAGGGGATGCTCTCCTTCCTCCTCTTCGCGGGCGCACTGCATGTTGATATCGACCTGCTGCTGAAGCGCAAATGGACTGTCGCGGCCATGGCCACGGTGGGGGTGCTGATCTCCACCATCGTCGTAGCGGGCGGGCTCTGGTTGCTCGCCTCGGCTCTCGGGCTGGCCCTGCCCTTCATCTGGTGCTTGGTCTTCGGCGCGCTGATCAGCCCGACCGACCCGGTCGCCGTGCTCGGCATCCTGAAATCCGTCCGCGTGCCGCCCAGTCTGGAGGCCAAGATCGCGGGCGAAAGCCTGTTCAACGACGGGATCGGCATCGTCCTCTTCGCCATCCTGCTCGGCGCAGCAATGGGCGAATCGATCTCCCTGGTCGATGGGGCGATCTATTTCGCCCAGGAAGCGGGCGGCGGCGGGCTGCTTGGTCTGGCGGTCGGCGGGCTCGGTTATGTTGCCATGAAGCGGATCGACGAACACAATATCGAAATCCTGATCACCCTGGCGATGGTCATGGGCGGCTATGCCTTGGCCCATCGCCTCCATGTCAGCGGCCCGATCGCCATGGCGACGGCCGGATTGCTGATCGGCAACCAGGGCATCGCCGATGCGATGAGCGAGACCACCGCCCGGCATCTGACGAGTTTCTGGTCCCTGGTCGACGAGATCCTCAATTCGGTCCTGTTCCTGGTCATCGGCTTGGAGGCGGTCGCTATCTCCGGCGCTACCGGCGGCCTTCTGCTCGGCGCGGGTGCCATCGTGATCGTCCTGCTGGGCCGGGTCGCGGGGGTGGGCGCGCCGATCTTCGCGATCTCTCGGCTGTCGCCCTTCTCCCCGGGGGCCTTTCCCCTGATGGTTTGGGGCGGGCTGCGCGGCGGCATCTCGATCGCGCTGGCCCTCTCCCTGCCGGCGGGACCGGCGCAGGAGGTGTTGCTGACCGTGACCTATGTGGTCGTCGTCTTCTCGGTCACTGTCCAGGGCCTGACCGTGGGCAAGCTGGCGCGAAGGGTCATCCCCCAGGACGAGAAGTTGGAGCGGGATTAGCGGCCCGTTTACTGTACGGCCCCTCACACAGTGTTGCGGGGCCCGAGGCCGGTGCCTTCGGCGAAGCGTTCGAAGCGGAAGGGCGACAGATTGAGAGAGGGCCGGCCGCCACCTGCCAGTTTGGCGATCAGCTTGCCGACGACCGGTCCCATGGCGAAGCCGTGGCTCGAAAAGCCGGTGGCGAGGATCAGCCCCGGCCGGGCGGCGACCGGCCCGATCACGGGCAGCAGGTCGGGCGTCATGTCGATCCGCCCGGCCCCGCTCGATTTGATCGACAATTCGCCGAGTTGCGGGAACTGGGCGTGGATGCCGTCGAGCAGGCGGAGCGATTCGGCATGGTCGGGGATGGGATTGACGACCCTTTCGGCCTCGAAGGGGGTCGGCCGGTCGGTCGCCCAGCGGCGCGGCTGCTTAAGCGATTCGAGGAAGGGCCGGCCCAGCCGGATGCGCGCGCCGCGCCAGCTCTTGCGGTAGAGCGGCATGAATTCGCGGGCGTAGCGCAGGGTCTCGGGCCGCAGGTGATAGGTGTAACTCGTGCCGACCGCGCCGATCAGCCGCCCGGCCTCGTCCCGCCGGAAGGCGACCGTCGGGCTCTAGAGGGCGGGAATCTCCGGCAGGTTGGTCGGTCGGGTGCGCGCCGCCGCCAGGTCGATGCTGATCTGGGGCATGCGCAGCCCGTGATTGCCCAGGAACAGGCTGCTCCAGGCCCCGGCCGCGCAGACCACGATGGGCGCGCGCAGGATACTGCTTTCCGTGGCCACGCCGGCCACGCGCCCGCCTTCGACAATCAAGGACCGCGCGGCGCAGCCGGTGCGGATTTCGGCGCCCCGCTTTTCGGCGGCCCGGGCATAGGCGGGCGCGACCAGACCCGTCGCTTGGGGTGTAGAGCGCGCCGTGGATGCGGCCCTCGAAGCCGGGTAGCAGGGCGGCCGCTTTGGTCACGCTCAGGACCCGGGAGTCGATACCGGCCGCCTCGGCCTCGGGCAGCCAGGCGGCGAATCGGGCCAGGGTCGTTTCTGACCCGGCAAGCGCGGTATTCCCGCGCTGGCGCCAGCCGAGATCGGCGCCCAGTTCGGGTTCCAGCCCCTGCCAAAGCGGGATGCAGGCGCGCATCAGCGGCAGCTCGAAGGGGTCGCGGCCTTGCTGGCGGGCGAAGCCGAGATTGCGGCTCGACTGTTCGCCGGCGATCCGCCCTTTCTCGACCAGGACGGTATCCATCCCGGCTCCGGCGCAGGCATGGGCGGCGGCGCAGCCGGTGATGCCGCCGCCCATGATGACGATATCCGCGCGGGGCCTGTTCATGGTCCGTTGCTCCGCGCGTCAGTCGCCCAGCGCGTCCAGTTCGCGCTGAAGCGCCCGGTGGGCCTGGGTGTCCGGTGAGATGCGCGCCAGGAGCGGCTGCCAATATTCCCGGGCGGCGGAGGCATCGCCGCGCGACGCGGCCTCCGCGCCCAACACCCATAGGGCGGTCGGCTGCTCGGGGTCGAGAACGTGAAGACGGGTCATGACGGCCAGCAGTTCGGGCGGCGGAGTTTCGGTCCGACCGGCGTTCTGAAACAGGGCTTCGGCATAGAGGCCGGCGACCGTCGGATTCTCGGGCGCGAGTTCGGCAGCTCGGCGGAAAGCTTCGACGGCCTCCTCCGGCTCTCCGCGCGAGGCGCGCGAACGGCCTAACATCAGCCAGCCGTCGAGGTCGTCCGGATTCTCCTCCAGGCGCGCGGCCAGGCGCTCGACCATGCCGTCGATCATGGCCGTGCGGTCTTCTTCGCTCATCTCCGCGGCGGCCTCGACCTGCTCGCGGCTCGGTCCCGCGACCCCGGCCGTGCCGACCGATTCATCCGGGGCTGGGGGGGGCGCGATGCCGCTCTCGGCCGAAAGCTGCGCAATGCCCTGGCGCAGGACCGGCAGCCAGGGCGCGTCCTGCGCCGAGTCCCTTTCCAGCGCGACCCAGATCTTCAGGGCCTCCTCGGGCCGTCCCGCCTGGGCTTCGGCCAGGCCCAGATAATAGCGGGCGCGGGGCTCGTCCGGCTCCGCCGTACGCACCTGGGCGAAGACCTGCCGGGCCTCGTCCGTCACCTCGCCCTCGGCGGCATAGACCAGGCTCTGGCCCATCTCCGACAAGAGGGCGCCGTCGCCGGGCGCGAGGGCGACGGCGCGGCGATAGGCGCCGGCGCTGTCCTGGTAGTGGGCGAGGGCGAAATAGCCGCGGCCGAGCAGCCGCCAGGCCTCGAGATTCTCGGGCTGGCCCTCGATCAGTTCGGCCAGTTCCGCCATGCGCTCGCCCAACCCCTCGGGCGCTTCGGCCAGCAGGCGCTCGCGCTCGGCCGAGCGTTCGGCATAGGGCGCGCCCGGCATCTCCGGGCTGCCCTCCCAGAGATAAAGGGCGAGGGCGGCGGCCGGCACGAGCACGACCAGGGCGATGGCGATATGGCGGGCGCGGGGGGTAACGGCCATGGTCGGGCCTTTCGCTTCCTGGGAATCTTCGGCATCGGCGGCCAGCATGCGGCGCTCGATCTCGACGCGCGCGGCCGCCGCATCCGCGGGGGCAATCATGCCGTGTTCGCGCTCCCGCTCCAACTCGGCAAGCTGGTCGTGATAGACCTCGAGATCGTGGCGCGCCCGTCCGGCGCCCGGCGCTCGGGGCGCGCGCAGCAGGGGGTGCAGCAGGGTGATCAGGCAGGCCGCCGTGATCGCGGCCAGGACAACCCAAAGGATCATGGCGCGGTTTCCTCGCCGCGCCTTTCGGCCAGCAGGGCCTCGACCCGGGCGCGTTCCTCGGGCGTCAGCGGATCGGGTTCGCCCCGGGCGCCGCGCCGGCGCGCCATGGTCAGGACGCCGAAAGCGCCGAGCAACAGGATCGCGGCGGGGGCGAGCCAGAGCAGCCAGGTCTTGGGCTTGAAGGGCGGCTCCAGCAGGACGAAATCGCCGTAACGCGCGGTGACGAAGGCGAGGATCTCCGCATCTGTATCGCCCGCCGTCAAACGTTCGCGCACCAGGATGCGGAGATCGCGGGCGAGCGGGGCGTCGGATTCGTCGATCGACTGGTTCTGACAGACCAGGCAGCGCAATTCCTGGCCGATGGACCGGGCACGCGCCTCCAGCGCCGGATCGGCCAGCACCTCGTCGGGCTGGACCGCACCGGCGGGCGCGGCCAGAACCAGCAGGGCCAACGCGGCGAATCCCAGGATTGCGGCGAGCGCCCTCATCCGCCGAGTTCGGCGAGCAGGGGACGGATCGTGCGTTCGAGATCGCGTTCCAGGATCGGGCCGACATGGCGGTAGCGCACCATCCCCTCGGCATCGATCACGAAGGTCTCTGGCACGCCGTAGACGCCCCATTCGATGGCGGCCCTTCCGTCGGCATCAACCCCGATCCGTTCGTAGGGATTGCCGAGTTTCCCGAGCCAGCCGCGCGCATCGGCCTCCGGGTCCTTGTAGTTCACTCCGTAGATCGCGACCCCTCCTTCGGCCGGAAGGCCCATCAGGACGGGATGCTCGGCCTGGCAGGGCAGGCACCAGGAGGCGAAGAAATTGACCAGGGCCGGTTTGCCGCCCAGATCGGCGCGGGCCAGGCCGGGGGCGATGCCCGCCAGGGGCGGCAGGTCGAAATCGGGGACGGGGCGGTCGATCAGGACCGAGGGCAGGGTCTGGGTGTCGCGCTCCTCGGATTCGCTCTCGACCATGAACCAGCCGATGGTTCCGGCGAGCAGCAGGAACAGGGCCAAGGGCACGAGAAAGACGATCTGGCGCATGGCGGCGGGAATCAGGCCGGGGCCTGGGCGGCTCGGGCCGGGTGCGGCCGGGCGGGCGCGCCGACCCTGTGGCGGCGGTCGGTCAGCGAGAGGATTCCGCCCGCGACCATGACCAGACAGCCGGCCCAGATCCAGGGGACGAGAGGATTGTGGTAGATGCGCGTGGTCCAGCCGCCCTGGCCGTCGGGATCGCCGATCACGGCGTAGAGATCGGCGATCAGGGTGGTGTGGATTGCGGCCTCCGTGGTCTGGCTGCCCTCGACCGGGTAGAAGCGTTTCTCGGGCTCCAGCAGGGTGATCTGACGGCCGTCGCTTTCGACGCGGAACAGCGCGCGCTCGGCCGTGTAGTTCGGACCGTTGACCTCGCCCACCCCGACCAAGGTGACCTCGTAGCCCGCCAGTTCGACCATATCGCCCGGCCGCATCACCTGGATGCGTTCGGTCTGCCAGGCGGAGGAACCGGTGATGCCGGCGACCAGCAGGCCGAGCCCGGCATGGGCCAGGGTCATGCCCCAGGCGGCGCGCGGCAAATGGCGCGCGCGGGCGAAGGAAGCGGCCAGGGGCATGCGGAACAGGCGCACTCGGTCGGCCCATTCGACGGCCGATCCGGCGATCAGCCAGGCCGCCAGCCCGGTGCCCAGAGCGGCCAGGGCAGTACTGGAATCGGCCAGGGCCAGGGTTCCCAGGACGGTGATCACGACAACGGCCATGGCGAGCCGTAGCCGCGCCAGGGCGGCGCGGGCGTCGCCGCGCTTCCAGGCCATCATGGGGCCGATCGCGACCGCGATCAGGGTCGGGATCATCAGGGGCACGAAGGTCGCCTCGAAATAGGGCGGGCCGACCGAAATCTTGCCCCCGCCCAGGGCGTCGAGGAGCAGGGGATAGAGGGTGCCGACGAAGACG
Organism: Alphaproteobacteria bacterium; assembly: GCA_963583595.1. Lineage (GTDB taxonomy): Bacteria > Pseudomonadota > Alphaproteobacteria > CADEGL01 > CADEGL01 > JABIRQ01. Next base: position 10,233 of record CAUZWC010000047.1, read on the forward strand.
GTCAGGGTCGCCGTGGTCAGCAGCAGGTTGTTGAGCACCAGCGCGCCCTCGCGGCTGATCGGCGCGAAGACTCCGCCCTCCTTGAGGCGTGGCGCGCGCAGGGCGAAGAGGGTCAGGGAGCCGCCGATGGTGATGGCGAGCAGGACCAGAATGAACAAGCCGCGCTCGGGATCCGTCGCGAAGGCATGGACGCTGGTCAGCACGCCCGAGCGGACCAGGAAGGTGCCAATCAGGCTGAGCGAGAAGGCGAGGATGGCGAGCAGGATGGTCCAGGCCTTGAGCGCGCCACGCTTCTCGAAGACGACGGCCGAATGCAGCAGGGCGGTGCCGGCCAGCCAGGGCATGAAGGAGGCGTTCTCGACTGGATCCCAGAACCACCAGCCGCCCCAGCCGAGTTCGTAATAGGCCCACCAACTGCCCAGGGCGATGCCCAAGGTCAGGAAGGACCAGGCGGCCAGGGTCCAGGGCCGAACCCAGCGCGCCCAGGCCGGCTCGACCCGGCCCTCGATCAGCCCGGCGATGGCGAAGGAGAAGGCCATGGAGAAGCCGACATAGCCGAGATAGAGCATCGGCGGATGGAAGGCGAGGCCGGGGTCCTGGAGCAGCGGGTTGAGGCCGGCGCCGTCGAGGGGCGCCGGATCGATCCGAAGAAAGGGGTTCGAGGTGAACAGGATGAAGGCCAGGAAGCCGGTGCCGATCATGCCTTGGACCGCGAGCACCCGGGCGCGCAGGGTCTCGGGGAGGTTGCTGCCCAGGCCCGCGACGGCCGCGCCGAACAGGGCCAGGATCATCACCCAGAGGACCATCGAGCCTTGGTGATTGGCCCAGACGCCGGAAATCTTATAGAGCAGCGGCTTGGCCGAATGGCTGTTCGTGGCCACGTTGACGAGGCTGAAATCCGAGGTGACATAGGCCTGCATCAGGGCCAGGAAGGCCGTGCCGATCAGCAGCAGCTGCAGCAATGCGGCGGGGACGGCGACGGCGGTCAGGCGGCGATCGCCGCGGGCGGCGCCCCAGAGCGGCACCGTGCTCTGCACGATGGCGAGGATGAAGGCCAGGACTAGGGCGTAATGGCCGATCTCGGCGATCATTCGGCACATCCCGGCTTGGCCGGGGTTTCGGCGCTTTCTTGCCAGTGGCCGGATTTCTTCAGGGCCTCGGCGACCTCCGCCGGCATGTAGTTCTCGTCATGCTTGGCCAGCACGCTATCGGCCGCGAACCGGCCGTCCGCGCCCATGACGCCCTCGACCACCACGCCCTGCCCCTCGCGGAACAGGTCGGGCAGGATGCCCGTATAGGTCACCGGCACCGCCGTTTCGAGATCGGTGACCGCGAAGATGCACTGGGCGCCATCGCCGCGTTGGGTCGAGCCTTCTTCGACCAACCCGCCAAGGCGCAGGCGCTGGTCGGGGTTCGGCGCCTGGGCCGCCAGATCGGTGGGCGAGATGAAGAAGACGACGCTGTCCTCCAGCGCCGTCAGGGCAAGCACCGCGGCCGCGCATAACAGCCCCAGGGCGACCAGAATCACCGTCATGCGGCGGCGTTTAGGCGCCATGGCCGGCCTCGCGGGGTTGCGCCGCTTCCAGGGCGGCGGCGCGTTCGGCGCGCAGGGCGGCGGCTTCGGCCTCGTTGCGCCGCGCGCTGACCAGCGATTGCATCAGCAGGCCGATCAGGACCAGGGCTGCAATGGCGAAGGCCGGCCAGACATAGGCGCCGTAGCCGCCCATATCGGGAAAGACGGCGAGGATGGGGTCGAAGCTGGGGTTTTTCATCGCCCGCTCACCCGGCGGCCCGGCTGAAGCGCAGGGCGCGGATGCGCCGGGCGGCGATCTCGGCGCGCATGCGCAGGATCACCACCCAGAGGAAATAGCCAGTGAAGGCGACGCCCATCAGCAACAAGGGCCAGAGCATCGAGGGGTCGATCGTTGGGCGGTCTAGGCGCAGGACGCTCGACGGCTGATGCAGGGTGTTCCACCAATCGACCGAGAATTTGATGATCGGCACATTGACGAAACCGACCAGGGCCAGGATCGCGGCCGCCCGCGCGCCGCGGGTCGGCTCGTCGAACGCATTGGTCAGCGCGATATGGCCGAGATAGAGGAAGAAGAGGACGAGGACGCTGGTCAGCCGAGCGTCCCAGACCCACCAGGCGCCCCACATGGGCTTGCCCCAGAGCGCGCCGGTGGCCAGGGTGATCAGGGTGAAACCGGCGCCGATGGGCGCGGCCGCCTTGGCGAAGAGATCGGCCAGGGGATGTTTCCAGACCAGGGCGGCGAAACTGGCCGCCGCCATCGACGTATAGACGAAGAGCGCCATCCAGGCCGCCGGCACATGGACGTACATGATACGTACGCTATCGCCCTGCTGATAATCGGCGGGCGAGGCGAAAAGACCCAGATAGAGGCCGGCGCTGAGACAGATGATCGTCAGCGCCGCTGCCCAGGGCTGGGCGGTGCGGGCGAGGCGCAGGAAACGGGCGGGATTGGCGTATCGGTGCATCGTCGCGGCCGGTCGGTTTCGGTCCTTCTGTCCCATACCTAGCATCCGCCGCCCGCGGCGCCAGTCACGTTTCGGTCAATAATTCCGGCAGGATCGGACCGGGCGCATGATTCGGTCGAAAGATGGGTCGGAATTTCGGCCAGAATCTGTATTGGCCCGGCGGGACTGTCCAGGAGATCGACCAAGGCGCTATTCCGAGGCATGGCGCAGGGCGGCGGCGCAGGCCCAGGGGGCCAGGGCGAGAGCGGCGAGCAGGATCGCCGCCTCGATCAGCAGGTGCGGCCGGACCGGCAGGTCGTGGATCGCGGCATCGGTCGCGGCCACGCCGAAGATCAGCACCGGAATATAGAGCGGCAGGACGAGAAGCGAGACGAGAACCCCGCCGCGCCGCGCGCCGAGCACCAGGGCCGCGCCGATCGCGCCCAGGAGGGTCAGGGTCGGGGTGCCGAGGGCCAGGGCGGCGACCAGGGGAATGAGGCTGGCCGAATCCATGTTCAGCATGAGGCCGAGCAGGGGGGCAACGAGGACGACGGGCAGGCCGCCGGTCAGCCAATGGGCCAGGCATTTGGCGAGGACGACGCTTTCCAGCGGATGGGGCGACAGGACGATCTGTTCCAGGCTGCCGTCCTCGTGGTCGGTCAGGAACAGCCGGTCCATGGAGAGCAGCGCGGCGAGCAGGGCCATGACCCAGATCACCCCGGGCGCGACGGCGCGCAGCAGCTCGGGAGCTGGCCCGACCCCGAAGGGCAGGATCAGCACGGCCAGGACGAAGAACAGCAGGGCGACCAGGATGTCGCAACTCTGGCGCTGGGCCAGACGCAGCTCTCGACGCAAGGTGGCGAGGAACGGTCTCACGCCCCGGGCCTTGCGCCTGCGGGCCGGTCCTCTGGACTGTCCGCTTCCCATTCGATTCCGTCCTCGTCGAGCGGGTCGGCATGGGGGTCGGGCGCAAAATCGCCGAGGATGAGGCTCTCGGCCGCCGGCAGGTCGAGAGCGGTATGGGTCGCGACGACGACGATGCCGCCGCCGGCCCGATGTTCGGCAAAACCGTGTTCGAGGATTTTGAGCGACGCGTTGTCGAGCCCGACGCTCGGTTCGTCGAGCAGCCAAAGCGGCTTGGCGGCGGAGAACAGGCGGGCGATGGCCAGGCGGCGGCGCTGGCCGGCGGAGAGAAAGCGCGCCGGTGCGTCGGCCAGCGTCGCCAGCCCGGTGCGCAGGATGGCCGCGCGCGCGTCGTCTTCGCCGGCGCCGTGCAGCCGAGCCCAGAAGGTCAGATTCTCGATCACGGTCAGGGCGGGCTTCACCGCGTCGGCATGGCCGAGATAGTGAATGCGTGCGAAATGGGCGGCGCAGTCGGCGCGCAAATTATCGCCCCGCCACAGCAGAGCGCCTTCGACCGGGGCGGTCAGGGCGGCCATCAGGCGAAGCAGACTGGACTTCCCGCTGCCATTGGGGCCGAGCAGCAAAAGCGCCTCGCCTTTGGCGAGTGCGAAGTCGAGACCACGGAAGACCAGACGCTCGCCACGGATACAGGTCAGGTTGCGGCCGGCGAAGATCGCCACGCGGAACCTCGTCGAGCGAACGGGATGGACAGCGACAGCTATACCATCCTGAGGGGTTCTGGGAAAAGAAAAGGGCCGGCGGTGTTTGGGGGCAACCGCCGGCCCTGAGCAGGTCCGAACCGCG
>CAUZWC010000048.1:0-14309 GCA_963583595.1 Alphaproteobacteria bacterium
ATCACCTTTGCTCCGTCGTCGCGCAATCGCTCGGCGATCGCACGCCCCAGGCCGCGCGTGGCGCCGGTGACGAGGGCCAACCGGCCGTCCAGCGGCTTTACCATGATCGCCTCCTCCCGTGTTTCCGGTCAGGTCGCCAGTTCGAGCAGCGCACTGCCCGGAAGCGGCCGGATCGGCGTGTAATCGTGACACACGGCGGGTCCGCGCACCGTGCCCTCGGCCTTGTTCTCGACAGAGTTCAGGGTGAGGGACATGACCGAGCGATGCCAGGGCGACATGTTCGGGCCGGAGCCGTGAACCGTCAGCAGATGCATGAAAATGATCGAGCCGGGCGGGCCCTTCGGCGCCACCAGTCCGTTGCTCCGCATCACCGGCTTGACCCATTCCACGTCGGGATAGCGCCCGTGCGGATAGGTCGTGATCTTGGTGTCGTATTCCGGAATCTCGGGCATGAAGAGCGAGGCGTGGGATGCCGGCACCATCATCAGAGGTCCGTTGAACTCGGTCACCTCGTCCACGAAGATCATCGCGTTGACCGCGCGCGTGTCCTTCATTCCGTCATCGACCTTGTAGGTCGGATAGTCCTGATGCCACTGCCATTGGGCGCCGTCGAAGGCCCGCTTGACGTTCAGGATCGACTGGAAGGTGTAGAGCGGCGTGCCGACCATCTGCATGGCCGGTTCGATGACGGCCTCGTGGCGGATGAAGCGGTCGATCACGTCGTCGTAGAGATGCCCGTTAAGGACCGAGCGGATGGTCTTGCCGTCGGCCTCCGCGATCACCGCGTCGCGCCTCTCGCCGACCAGATCTGACACATGATCGCGAACGACCGCTATTTCCGCTGCCGGAATGGCCTCCGGCACGAAAAGGTAGCCCTGCTCGTTGTAGAGGGCGATCTGCTCGTCGGTAAGCTTCATTGTGACCTCCCTTGCTCGCTCCGTTCGTTTACGCCGATCCCGCCCCGTGGCGGATCGGCAGATGGCCCGAGAAGGTCATGGCCGTCTCGAGCGGCGTGCGGCCCTGCCAGGCCGCCAGATCTTCGATCGAAATGATGTCATCGCCGGCCGCGCCGAGGAAAGTAACGATCTCGCCCAGCGCCGCGTTCCGGAGCCTGCTCAGGTCCAAGGTAGCGTGTTCCAGGGACACGCTCATCACCGGCGCGCGGCGGCCCGCCACGATGGCCTGGGCGGCCTGCCCGGGTGCGGTCCCGCGATTGCCCTGCTGCATGCCCATCGGCGCGACCCCGGTGGCCATGGCATTGGCCAGACCGTAATGGCCGCCGATCATGACGTCGCGCCCGGCGGCGTGCTGCGCAACATGGATCAGCCGGGCGCGCACCGCGCGCAGCACCGGATGGAAGGCGCTCATATCCGCCAGTCCCGGCGCCATGGACGACAGACCGTAGAGGATATGGCCGACGCAGACCGCACTGGTCCGGTCGTTGTCGCCGCACAGCAGGGCGGAACTGGCCAGGGCCTGAGTCATCGGCACTGCCAGCCCGGCGGCCGAAAGGCGATCCAGCATGGCTTCGAAAGAAGCGACCCGCGCCATCGCCCATGCCCGGCCGTCATCGTCGAAGAAGGGCACATGGGTATAGATCCCCGCGACCTCGACTCCCGGAGTCCCCGCTACGCGCAGAATGAAGGATTCCGCCTCGTCCAGAGCCACGCCGAGCCGGCCCAGCCCGCAATCGACCTTGACGTGAACCGGCGCCGAGCCGCGTGACGCCCGCGCCACGGCGGCGACCGTCTCGTCGTTGCAGACCGTCGGCTCCAGATCATGGGCGAGGATCGAATCCACGGAATCCGGGGCAAAACCACCGAACATCAGAATCCGCGTATCGACGCCCGCCTCGCGGATCGCGGCGGCCTCGGCAATATCGCCGGTGGCTAGCATCGCAGCCCCTTCCGCCGCCAGCCTCTCGGCGCAGGCCACCGCGCCATGGCCATAGGCATTGGCTTTGATCGAGGCGATAAGCAGCTTTTCAGGCCCGGCGCGGCGTGCCGTCTCGCGGTAGTTCTGACCCAAGGCGTCGAGGTCGATCTCGACCCAGGCTGCTGGCTCCGGACCGTTTCGCATGGCCCTCCCCTGCCGATGCACCCGGTTATTGAAGCACGGGCAAAAAATTCCCGCCAGACGCCTGAAAGCCTGGACCGCCGCAATCAGACGCGGACCAGACCGCCGTCAATGATCAGGTTCGCGCCGCTGATATAGGTGTTCTCCGGGCCGACCAACCAGGCGGCGAAGGCCGCGATTTCCTCGGGCCGCCCCATGCGCCCGATCGGGATATTGGCTTCGAGCGCGGGGATGTCGAGGTCCGCGATGGCGTCGAGCGCCTCGGTGCGGACGAAGCCTGGCGCCAGAGTATTGACCAAGATGCCGTCCTTCGCGACCTCGGGCGCGAGGCCCGCCGTGACGCCGTCGATGCCGAACTTGCTGGCCGAATAGGCAACCCGCTTTTCCCGGCTGATCGCGCCGTAGATAGAGCCGACATTGAGAATCCGACCCCAGCCGGCCTCGCGCATGCCTGGCACCACTGCGCGGCACAGGATGACCGGGGCGAGCAGATTGACCTCCTGAACCTTCACGAAATCCTCGGTCTCGAGATTCTCGATTCCGCGTTCCAAGCCGATACCGGCATTGTTGATCAGGATCGCGGGCGCGCGGGCACGGATCGTTTCGGCGAAGGCCGTGGTCCCATCCCGATCCGCCAAATCGACGGACATGAACTCGCATCCCTCGGGCACCTGACCGTCCGAGCGCGTGCCCGTGCCGATCACTTGGGCACCGTCGTCGCGCAAGCGCGCCGCCATCGCCCTGCCCAGGCCCCGGGTCGCGCCCGTGACCAGGGCGAGGCGTCCGTCGAGCGGTCCTGCCATTCCGTCCTCCTCCAAGGATCCAACGCGCTATAGAAATACGGTCGCCGGCCAGCAGCTAGGCAAGTTGGAAACCGGCGGCGTAAGGATCGCGGTCGTCGACGAAGATGGTGTTGAGGCCCGTGATGCGCGACCAGCCGGCCACGCTGGGCCGGATCGCCGGATGATTGCCGACCTTGGCCAGCCCCTCGACCCGCCCCGTGAACGTGCTGCCGATGATGCTTTCGTGGATGAAATCCTCGCCCTCGGCCAGATCCCCCCGGGCGTGGAGCAACGCCATGCGCGCGCTGGTGCCCGTGCCGCAAGGCGAGCGGTCGATGCCGCGCTCGCCCAGGAAGACGGCGTTGCGGCTATGGGCGCCGGGCACGGTTGGGCGGCCCGTCCACATGATGTGTTCGATGCCACGAATCGAAGGATCGTTCGGATGGACGCAATCGATCGCCTCATTGAGGAGAGTCCGCAGCCGGGGGCTGATCCGCACGATGTCGAGCGAATCCAGCTGGCTCAGGTCGTCGTAGTTCTTCTGCGGCTCAACGATGGCGTAGAAGTTGCCGCCATAGGCAATATCCACGGAGAGCCGTCCAAGTTCCGGGCAATCGACCTCGATCCCCGTGGCATGGACATAAGAGGGGACGTTGGAGAGGCGCACGCTTTCGACATGCTCGCCCTTCATCTCGTAATGCGCAGTCACCACGCCGGCCGGCGTGTCCAGGCGCAGGACGCCGGGCTCCTTGGGCTCGACCAGGTTGCGCTCGATCGCCACGGTAACCGTGCCCATCGTGCCGTGGCCGCACATCGGCAGGCAGCCGCTGACCTCGATGAAGACCACGCCCAGGTCGCAATCCTCGCGGGTCGGGGGATAGATCACGCTGCCCGACATCATGTCGTGGCCGCGCGGCTCATACATCAGGCTGGTGCGGATCCAGTCGAGGCGATCGATGAAATCGACCCGGCGGGCGCTTGCCGTCGCTCCCCTGGGCAGCGGCGCGCCCCCGACCACGACCCGCACCGCGCAACCGCAGGTGTGGGAATCGACGCAGAAGAAAGTACCTTTGGGCATCGGTTCATCCTCGCTCCGGGCATTGAGTCTAGGTGCCACAGGGAGGGGCTTCCCGCAAGCGGCGAGACGCTTGGCCGGCGCCCCCGCAAGGCGTAGGCTGCGCGCCATATCCATTCACTTTTCCCGCACGAGCCATGAACCAGACATCGAAGGCCGCCCAGGGCGGTCAGGTCACCATCATCGGCGCCGGTGTCGTCGGCATGGCCACCGCAGTCCAGCTTCAGGACGCCGGCTATGCCGTCACTGTGGTCGACCGCCTGCCGCCCGGCGAAGCGGCATCCTTCGGCAATGCCGGCGGCATGCCGACCTCCCATGCCTTCCCGCTGGGCATGCCCGGCATGGCGGCCAAGCTTCCCGGCTGGCTAACCGACCCGCTCGGCCCCCTGGCCCTGCGCTGGCCCTATCTGCCGCGCCTGGCGCCCTGGCTCGTCCGTTTCATGCGCGCCAGCAGGACGGAGAATGCCGGAAAATCCTTCGAGGGCATCCTCGCCCTGATGCGCAGCAGCAAGACCGACTGGCAGCCCCTGCTCGATGCCGCCGGAATCGCCGATCTCGTGCAGCCGGTGGGCGGCGTCATCCCCTATCGCAACGAGGCGGCCCTGGAAGCCGACGCCGCCATGTGGCGCATGTCGCGCCAGCACGGGCTTAATGTGCAGCGTCTGAGCCGCGACGAGTTGCGCCAGCTCGAGCCGACCCTGAACCAGGATTATACCTGCGGCATGTTCGAGCCGGATTGGCAGCGCGCGGTGGACCCTCATGCGGTAGTCGTCGGCCTGGCCGAGCATTTCACCCGCCGCGGTGGCACCCTGCTGCGCGAACTGGTGGCCGATATCGAAACCGGCCCCAACGGCGTGCATGCCCTGCGCACCAACAAAGGCGTGCATAAGGTCGAGAATCTGGTCATCTGCGCCGGCGCGTGGTCCCAGAAGCTGGCCGCGCGCCTGGGCAGCAAGATTCCGCTGGAATCCTGCCGCGGCTATCACATCGTCCTGCCCGAGCCGGGCAAGATGCCGCGCAACATGGTCTTCCCGCCCGAGTTCAGCTGCGCCATCACCCCCATGCGGATGGGGTTGCGCTTCGCCGGCACGGCCGAATTCGCGGGCCTCAATTCGGAGCCGAACTGGGGCCGGGCGCGCAAGCTGACCGACGTCGCCAAGAGCGTCTTCCCCGGTATCAGCACCGAGGGCTATACCGAATGGGCCGGCGACCGCCCGATCATCCCCGATTCGCTTCCGGTGATCGACCGCTCCCCCCGGCACAGGAACGTCGTCTTCGCCTTCGGCCATGCCTTCTACGGCCTGACCCTGGGGGCAATCACCGGCAGGCTGGTAACCGAGATCGTTGACGGGCGCCCACCCTCGGTCGACCTCGCGCCCTACCGGGTGTCCCGCTTCTAGACAATCCCACGTTTCCAGGCAGTTCAGGGCCATTTCACGATGACGACACAAGCCGAGTCCGGCCGGGGCGACTCCCGGCATATCGCCATCGTCGGCGCCGGGGTGATCGGTATGGCAACGGCCTGTTTCCTCCAGGAAGACGGCCACCGCGTCACGGTGGTCGACCGGCAGGCCCCTGGCATGGGCTGTTCCTGGGGAAATTCGGGCGGGATCGGCGTCACCTCGATCCCGCCATTGTCGAGCCCGGGCGTGCTCCGCAAGGTACCGGGCTGGCTGTTCGACCCAAACGGGCCACTGGCCCTGAAATGGAGCCATCTGCCGCGCCTCGCCCCCTGGCTGCTGCGCTTTGCCCGCGCCGGGCGGATGGAAGAGGTCGAGCGCATCACCGATGCCATGAACGCGCTGCTCTCGCCCAGCTACGAGGTCTGGCGCCCCCTCTTCTCGGTCGCCGGCCTCGACAATCTGGTCCACCATACCGGGGTCATCCACCTCTATACCGACCGCGCCGCCTTCGAGGGCGATGCCCTGCAATGGAAGCTGCGCAAGGATCGCGGCATTCCTTACGAAACCGTCGACCGGGAAGCCCTGCTGCGGATGGAGCCGGATATAGGCCCTGCCTACGATTTCGCGGTCTATGAAGAGGTCTGGCGCCATGTCGGCGACCCCTTCCTGATCGTCGACGGGCTGGCACGCTATTTCGCCGCCCAGGGCGGTGAGATCCGCCGCGCCACCGTCACCGGCTTCGACTCGGCGGATGGCAAGGTCACGGCCCTGCGCACTGAATCGGGCGATGTCACCGCCGACGATTTCGTCGTCGCCGCGGGGGCCTGGTCACATCGCCTGTCGAAGATGCTGGGCTCGCCCGCGCCCCAGGAAAGCCAGCGCGGCTACCATGTCGGCCTGCCCAATCCGGGGGTCGAGGTGCGCCATATCATGATGGACACCGTGGGCAAGCATGCCATCACCCCCATGGTCATGGGATTGCGCCTGGGCGGGACGAGCGAATTCGCGGGATTGGATTCGCCGCCCAACTGGCGCCGCGCGCGGGCCATCGTGGAAAACGCCAAGCGCATCTTCCCGGGCCTCAACACCGAGGGCTACAGTCAATGGGCGGGCGACCGGCCCCTGCTGCCCGATTCGATGCCGGTGATCAGCCCCTCGCCCCATCGGCGCAATGTCTATTACGCCTTCGGCCACAGCCATATCGGCCTGGCCTCCGGCGCCGTGACGGGGCGCGCCGTCTCCGATCTGATCGCCGGGCGGAAACCGGCCCTCGACCTGCACCCCTTCCGGATCGACCGCTTCTAAGGCTCGCCCGTCTCGGGTCGCGTCAGATGCCGACGATGGCGAGGCCGCCGGCGAGGGTGATCACCTGTCCGGTCACGAAACTTGCGCCATCGCCCGCCAAAAAGGCGACGGCATGGGAGACATCCTCGGGCATGCCGTAGCGGCGCAGGGGAATCTCCTTCTCCGCGCGCTCGCGGATGACTTCCCAACCCCGGTTGCGCACCGTCATGTCCGTGGCGATCGGGCCGGGTGAGACCGCGTTCACGCGGATCGACCAGTGGGCCAACTCCTTGGCCCAGGCCTTGGTCAGGCCGAGGATTGCCCCCTTCGAGGCGCAATAATGGGTGTCGCCCGGCGTACCTATCTGGCCGGAGGTCGAAGCGACATTGACGATCGCGCCCCGGCGCTGCGCCTTCATGCCGGGCAGGACCGCCTTCGCCGCGTTGAAACTGCCCGCGACATTGACCGCGAAAATACGATCGAACTCCGCCTCCTCGATCTCATCGAAGGGGGTGAGGGCATGAATGCCCGCATTGTTCACCAGCACGTCGATCGGCCCCAGGGCGACAACGGCCTCTTCGATTGCAGCCGTCAGCGCCTCGCCGTCGGACACGTCGCAGACCGCGACATGGGCGCGCCGCCCGGTCGCCCGGACCAATTCCGCCGTTTCCCGGGCGGAGGTCTCGCCGATATCCTGGACGACGATATCGGCGCCGCGCGCCGCCAGAATCCTGGCATGGGACCGCCCCATCCCGGCCCCGGCGCCGGTGACCAGAACGACGCGGCCGTCCAGGCCGGCCATGTCAGATGCCGACGATGAATTCGCCGCCGTTGACCGGCAGCACCTGGCCCGTGATGAAATCGGCCTCGGACGAGGCGAGGTAGGCGACGGCGTATGAAATATCCTCGGGCAAGCCCAGCCGCCCGACCGGAATATGCTTTTCCGCCAGATCGCGAATTTCCTCATCCGTCCGGTTCAGGCGCGTCATCTCCGTCATCACCACACCCGGGGACACGGCATTGACGCGAATGCCCCAGGGGGCGAATTCCTTGGCCCATGCCTTGGTCAGGCCGAGGATCGCCGCCTTCGCCCCGCAGTAATGGCTGTCGGTGTGCCAGCCGCACTGGCCCCAGGCGGAGGCGGTGTTGATGATCTTGCCGCCGCGCCGTTCCTTCATGCCCGGCAGCAGTGTCTGGACGGTGAAGAAGGCGCCTTTCACATGAACGTCCATCATGTGCTTGAACTCGGCGGCGGATATCGCCTCGATCGCGCGGGCTTCATGCGTGCCGGCATTGTTCACCACGATATCGACGGTGCCGAGCATGCCGAAAGTGTCCTTGATCGCCGCCACATCGGTGATATCGCAGACCGCGACCCGCGCCTCGCCGCCCACCGCGCGGATCATCCCGGCCGTCTCCTCGGCCCCGTCCGCCGCGATATCGTGGACGATGAGCGAAGCGCCCCGTTGGGCCAGGGTCAGTCCATGCTGCCGCCCGAGCCCCCGGCCCGCGCCAGTGACCAGCGCGGTCTTTCCCTCCAAACCCGCCACGTTCTTCTCCCCCTCAAATCCCGGTTATCGTTGCGCCGCCATTGTCCGGCAGCACTTGCCCGGTGATGAAATCCGATTCCGGACTCGCCAGAAAGGCGACGGCATAGCCGATCTCCTCGGGCTGAGCCCAGCGCTTCAGCGGCACCGTCTGTTCGACGCGGCGAATGCCTTCCGCGCCGCCATGCTCTTCAAGACCCATTTCCGTCCAGACACCGCCCGGCGCAACGCAATTGACGCAGATATTCCAGGGCGCAAACTCCTTGGCCCAGGCTTTGGTCAGGCCGTGCACGCCGGCTTTCGATGCGCAATAGGCGATCGAATAGGGCGCGCCGACCTGTCCGAAGCGGGATGAAATATTGACGATCTTGCCGTAACGCGCCGCCTTCATGCCCGCCACGATCCGGCGCGTCATCAGGAAGGTGCCGCGCAGATTGACGTTGAAAACCCGGTCGAAGATCGCCTCGGTCGTTTCCTCGGTCTTGCCCGACTTCCCGATCCCCGCGTTGTTGACCAGGATGCTCACCGAGCCAAATTCGGCTTCGGCCGCGGCGACATTGCGCTCGACATCCGCCTCGTCGCCGACATCGCCCGAGACCGCGGTTGCCGCAGCCCCGGCCGCGCGCAGATCCGCGGCCGCTTTGTCCGCCGCTTCGGCCTCGATGTCCTGTAGCACGACCTTCGCCCCTCGCTCGGCGAGCAGGCGCGCATGGTGATAGCCCATGCCCCTGGCGGCCCCGGTCACCAAAGCGACCCGGCCCGCCAATTGGCCGTCGTGCGTCCCCCCGTCCGTCATATCCCTGACCTGTGGTCCGGCGATCAATCGACCTTCTGATCGATGGGATTGTCGCTCAAGTCGAACCAAATCGTCTTGGTTTCGCAATACTGATCATGGGCCATCAGCGAATTGTCGCGTCCGCCGAAGCCCGACAGCTTGTAGCCGCCGAAGGGCGTCGTCATATCGCCTTCGCCGTAGCAGTTGACCGTGACGGTCCCGGCCTGGATCGCGCGCGCGACGCGATGCGCCCTCTTCACGTTCGAGGTGAAGACCGAGGCCTGCAGGCCGTATTGCGTGTCGTTGGCGAGGTCGATGGCCTCGTCCACGCTACCCACGGTCATGACCGACAGCACAGGGCCGAAAATCTCTTCCCTTGCGATCGTCATCTTGGGCGTCACGCCGTCAAACACGGTCGGCTCAATATAGAGACCACCGCCATTTGAAATCGCCTCGCCGCCCATGGCAATCGACCCGCCTTCTTTCTTTCCCAGCGCGATATAGCCAAGAATCTGGTCGAACTGCTCCTGGCTGACTATGGCCCCCAGGTTGTTCGAGGGATCGAGGGGATAGCCCGTGCGCCAATCCCGCGCCTTGGCCAGAACCTTCGACAGCAGCTCGTCCTTGATCTTCTTATGAACGATCAGGCGCGAATTGGACGAGCAGTTCTGGCCCATGTTCCAGAACACCGAATAGGCGACATGCTCGGCCACCGCGTCGAGATTCTCGGCATCGTCGAGGACGACGCAGGGATTCTTGCCGCCGCATTCGAGCACGATCTTCTTGAGATTGCTCTCGGCCGAGTATTTCAGGAACATCCGTCCCACTTCGGTCGAGCCGGTGAAGGAGATCATATCGACGCCGGGATGGCGGCCCAGCGCCTGGCCCGCCGTCTCGCCCATGCCGGGCACCACGTTCAGTACCCCGGCCGGAATACCGGCCTCCAGCGCCAGTTCCGCGAGACGCAGGGCGGTCATGCTGGTCTGCTCGGCCGGTTTGACCACGACGCTGTTGCCCGCCGCCAGGGCCGGGCCGATCTTCCACGCCACCATCATCAACGGGAAATTCCAGGGCACGACGCAGCCGACCACACCCATCGGCTCGCGCACGATGAGGCCCAGAGCATTGTCGCCGGACGGCGATACCTGGTCGTAAATCTTATCCGTCGCCTCGGCATGCCATTCCAGGCAGTTCTGCGTCTCCGGCAGGTCAAGGGTCGCGCAATCGCGGATCGGCTTACCGCTCTCGACACTCTCCATCACCGCCAGTTCGTAACGGTTCCGCTTGATCAGCTTCACGAGGCGGATCAGGGCATGTTTGCGTTCGACCGGAGGCATGCGGGACCACACGCCCTGCTCGAAGGCCTCGCGGGCCTTCGTCACGGCGTGGTCAATATCCTCGGCCTCGCAAGCGGCGATCTCGGCGATCGTGCTTCCGTTCGCAGGATTGACGGTGGCGAAGGTCCGGCCCGACTTCGCCGACGAGAACCGGCCATTGATGAAGGCCGTCGTCGGCAGGGTCAGGTCGCGGGCTATGACCTCGTATTCGTCCTGGGTCAGCAATTCAGTCATCTGTCAGCCCTCAACCGTGAACCTGGCGCAGCACCACGCCTTTCGCAGGCGCCTCTTCGGCCTGGATCGCCGCGACGGTGGTCTGGGCGATATGCAGGGCGTCGCGCATCTGGCGGGCCAGTTCCTTCTTCATCGGACGCATGGGCTTGCGCACCGCACCGCCCGGCAGGCCCTGAAGCTCGCAGGCATATTTGACGCATTGCAGGAACTTGCCGCCGCGCTCCAACACCGTGGTGATCGGCAGCAGGGCCATCATGATGCGCCGGCCCTTCACAAAATCCTTCTGGATCACGCAGGCCTCGTAGAGCGCCAGGCATTCCTTGAGGATGCAATTGGCCGAGCCGCTGACCCAGCCGCGCGCGCCCCAGAGGAAGAATTCGAGGGTCTGGTCGTCGGCACCGCAGATCAGCTCGATCTGGGGGAACTCGCGGGCGATCAGATGGACGCGGTTGATATCCCCGCTGGTTTCCTTGATGCCCCGGAAATTGGCGTTCTTGCCGACGCGGGCCAGGAACTCCTCGCCCATGTTGACGCCGGTCCGCCCCGGATAGTTGTAGAGCATGATGGGCAGCTCGGCCGCGTGCTCGATGGCCAGACAATGCGCCGCCAGTTCCATTTCCGTCGGGATGGAATAGGGCGGGGCCGCGATCAGCAGGCCGGCGGCGCCGGCATCGCGCGCCTGCACGGCGAAATCGCAGCACTCGCCGGTGGTGAAGGCGTTCACCCCGCCGAGCCAGGGCACCCGTCCGGCGATAAGCTCATGGCCCTTCCTGAATTGGGCCTGCCGCTCCTTGGGGCTCATCGCATAGAACTCGCCGGTCGAACCGCCGATGACCAGGCCGTGGGCGCCGGTCTCGATCTGATACTCGATCACCTCCGCCCAGGCTTTTTCGTCGATCGATTCGTCCTCGCGGAAGGGCGTGATCACCGGTGTATAGACGCCTTCGAATGTCATGGCTTCTCCTCCCGAAACGGATGGGGGGCAAGGTCGCCAAGGGACGCGTTATCGCGCCATCCTGTCGGGTCGATCCCGCCCGCGCTGTCGCCGATATCGCGAGGCGCCAGCATGGCGATTGCCATTGCCTGCGGTGCTCCCCGCGGTCACTCTGGATACTACGATGCGATCCGCCGCACAACCGAACTATACTCCCCCGCAACTCTCCGCGCCGCCGGCCGGCCTTCCCCTGACCTTCCGGACCGTGGCCCTCTGGCCTTCCCTGGGGGCCGAGGCCGGTGTTCATACTCTTTTCTGCCGGCAAGGGCGGCCTCAGCCTCGCCATGACCGCGAAGGAGGATAGGGTGTTGCGCAACTGGTTCACCGTGCAGGGGAGGCATGGGATCGAGGCGGAACTGCTCGAAGGCGCTGCCCTTCGGAACTACGCGCCCTGGCTGGGCCCGGCCGGTGATGAGCGCGGCCCTCTGCGCCAAGGACGGCTATTTCAGCCCACTAGAGGCCGGTCCGGCACTGATCGACTTGGCTCTCGCCGCGAGGGTCAATATGCAGGCCGATACGCCGGTGACCGGGATAGCCCCCGCAGGTACCGGCTGGTGCGTCGAAACGTCCGTCGGTTCGGTGCGGTGCCGCGATATCGCGATCACGGCCGGGGCCTGGTCGGGCCAAGTTTCCGCGTTCTGCGGGGTCGGCCTGCGGATCTTCGTCGACGTCAACATGCTGGCCGCGACCGAGCCATTTGCACCGGCGCTAGACCGGGTCGCCACACATATCGGCGGCAGTCTGAGCCTCAAACAGTTCGACAACGAAACTTGTCTGATCGACGGCGGATGGCAGGGCAAAGGCTCCTTGCGTGACGGCACGCGCTCGGTCGATGGTGGGAATTTGCTGCAGAATCTTGGCTTTGCGGCCAAAACCGTACCGGCCTTGCGCGAGACTCGCGTAACCCGGGCCTGGGCCGGCTATGAAGGGATCGCGGCCGATTCCCTGCCCTTGTTCGGCGCGTTGCCCAATCGCCCAGGCATCTTCATCTCGGCCTGCGCCCGCGGCGGCTTTCTGCTCAGCCCGGCCTTGGGCTGTCACCTTGCGGAATTGATGGTCGAAGGGCGCTGCTCGGTTCCAATTGCAGCCTACGATCCCGTGCGCGCACTTCGCCGAGCCTGATCCGCCAACGGAAAAGGCCCGGCGGAACGGCCGGGCCTTCCTTATCCGAGAGAAGAGCAGTCAGCCGAGATAGGCCTTCTTGATCTCTTCGTTCTTGGCCAATTCCCGTGCCTCGCCTTCGAGCGCGATCCGGCCGCCTTCCAGCACATAGCCGTAGCTGGCGATCTGCAAGGCCATATAGGCGTTCTGCTCGACCAGCATGCAGGTCACCCCCGTCTTGTTGATGTCGATGATGGAATTGAAGACCTGTTCCACAAGAACAGGAGCCAGTCCCATGCTCGGCTCGTCCAGGAGCAGGACATCCGGCTTGGACATGAGCGCGCGGCCGATCGCCAGCATCTGCTGCTCGCCACCCGACAATGTGCCCGCGGTCTGGGTCAGACGCTCGCGCAAGCGCGGGAACATCTCCAGGACGTATTCGCGGTCCTTCGGCAACTCGCTCTTGTCCTTGCGGGCGAAGGCGCCCATCGCAAGATTGTCGTCGACCGACAAGCGGGCAAAAATGCGACGCCCCTCCGGCACATGCACAATCCCCTTCGGTATCAACTGATGAGGCATGAAGTCCGCGATGTTGGTATCCCCAATACGAATCGCGCCCTCACGCAATCCAAGAATGCCGCTCAACGCGTTCAGGGTCGTCGTCTTACCGGCGCCATTGGCTCCGATTAAGGTGACGATGGCACCCTTTTCGACCTTGAATGAGATGCCTTGAAGGGCGCGGATATTGCCGTAATAGACGTGGATATCATCCACTTCGATGTGAGCCATTTTTATTCTCCTCCGCGCCCGATCAGTACTGCTGGGCGTCGGTCGCGCCCGCGCCAAGATAAGCCTCGATCACCTTCGGATCCTTTTGGACATGGGCCGGCGGCCCTTCCGAGATCTTTTCCCCGTGGTCCAGCACCGTCACCGTGTCCGACATCCCCATGACGACCGACATGTGATGTTCGATGAGGATGATGGTGACGCCGAACTCGTTCCGGAGATTCTCGATGAACTCCGTCACGTCGGCCGTCTCGGCCGGGTTCATGCCGGCCGTCGGCTCATCCAGGCACAGCATCTTGGGCTGCATCGCCAAGGCGCGGGCAATCTCCAGCCGGCGCTGCTGACCATAGGACAGGTTTCGGGCCAGCAGGTCGCCTTTGCCGCGCAACCCGACGAAGGTCAGAAGGCGTGTCGCCTCCTCCATCGCCAGATTTTCGTTCTCGCGGGTGTGCTTGCTGCGCGCGACGGCGCCCCACCAATGCGACTTCAGATGGATGTGCATCCCGACCAGGATGTTCTCGATCGACGTCATGTTCCGGAACAGGCGGATATTCTGGTAGGTCCGACCGATGCCCGCCTTGGCCACCCGGTCGGGGGTCACGCCGTCGGCCCGATGGCCGTTGAACCAGAGTTCGCCGCCATCGATCGGGAACAGGTTCATGATACAGTTGAAGACGGTCGTCTTCCCGGCCCCATTGGGGCCGATGATGCTGTGGATCGACCGTTCCTTGATGTCGAGATCCAGGCCGTTGAGGGCCACCAGGCCACCGAACCGCTTGGTGAGGTCGACGGCCTTGAAGATTGAATCGCCGAGTTCAGCCATGACTTTTCGCGTCCATATTTAGTGGATTCCGAGAGGAGGAGAAAGGCACGCGGACCGGCTAGGTCCGCCCCCCTTCCTCTTCCATCTGTTCG
>CAUZWC010000049.1:0-14266 GCA_963583595.1 Alphaproteobacteria bacterium
GGATGAGCGGCTTGCGGAAGTTGCGGCGCACCTGGCGGCGCAGGATGTGGAAATAATTGGCCGGGGTCGAGCAGTTGGCGACCTGCATGTTGTCCTCGGCGCAGGCCTGGAGGAAGCGCTCGGGCCGGGCCGAGGAATGCTCCGGCCCCTGCCCCTCGTAACCATGGGGCAGCAGCAGGGTCAGGCCCGACATGCGCAGCCATTTAGCTTCGCCCGAACTGATGAACTGGTCGATGATGACCTGGGCGCCATTGGCGAAATCGCCGAACTGAGCCTCCCAGAGCACCAGGGCATGGGGCTCGGCCAGGGTATAGCCGTATTCGAAGCCGAGCACGCCGAATTCCGAGAGCGGGCTGTCCAGCACTTCGAACTCGGCCTGCTTCTCCGCGATATGGGCCAGCGGGATATAGCGCTCCTCGGTCTCCTGATCGCGCAGGGTGGCATGGCGCTGGCTAAAGGTGCCGCGCCCGGAATCCTGACCGCTGAGGCGGACCGGCGTGCCCTCCGCCAGCAGAGTGCCGAAGGCCAGATGCTCCGCCGTCGTCCAGTCCACGCCCTTGCCGGTCTCGATCGTCTTGGCACGCTGCTTGAAGATGCGTTCGATCTTGCGGTTCGCCGCGAATGCCTCGGGCAGGGTCGTCATCGACTCGCCGATGCGCTTGAGTTCGGCCAGTTCGACCGCAGTGTCGCCGTGCCGGCCCTCGCCGCGCGCGATCTCCATCCCCGTCCAGACGCCCTCGAGCCAGTCGGCCTTGTTGGGCTTATAGGTCTTGGCGCCCTCGAAATCGGCCTCCAGCCGGTCCTGGAAGGTCTGGACGATGCTGTCGCCCTCGCCTTCGGCCAGCACGCCCTCGCGGGTCAGCTTCTCGGCGTAGAGCTGGCGCACCGGCGGATGCTTGTCGATGCGGCGGTACATGATCGGCTGGGTGAAGGCTGGCTCGTCGCCCTCGTTATGGCCGTGGCGGCGATAACAGAACATGTCCACGACCACGTCGCGGCGGAAGGTCTGGCGGAACTCGGCCGCAATGCGCGCGACATGGACCACTGCCTCAGGGTCGTCGCCGTTCACGTGGAAGATCGGCGCCTGGACCATCTTCGCGACGTCCGAGCAATAGGGCGAGGAACGCCCGTGATCCGGCGTCGTGGTGAAGCCGATCTGGTTGTTGACGACGAAATGGATGGTGCCGCCCGTGCCATAGCCGTGGAGGTCGGACATCATCAGGGTCTCGGCCACCGGGCCCTGGCCGGCGAAGGCCGCGTCGCCGTGCATCAGCAAGGCCATGACCGTCTTCTTGCGATGGCCGGCCCTGGTCTGCTTGGCCCGCACCTTGCCGACGACGACCGGATCCACCGCCTCGAGATGGGACGGGTTCGCGGTCAGGGACAGATGGATCTTGGTGCCGCCCTCGAACTCGCGATCGGTCGAGGTGCCGAGGTGGTATTTCACGTCGCCCGAGCCCTGAACTTCCTCGGGGCTCGACCGGCCGCCCTCGAATTCGCCGAAGATCGCCCGGTAGGGCTTGCCCATGACATTGGCCAGCACGTTCAGCCGGCCGCGATGGGGCATGCCGATGACGATTTCCTGCACGCCGAGACTGCCGGCATGGCGCGCGATCTCTTCCAGCGCGGGAATCGTCGAATCGCCGCCATCCACGCCAAAACGCTTGGTGCCGGTGTATTTCTTGTCGAGGAAATGCTCGAAGCCCTCGGCCTTGACCAGACGTTCGTAGATCCAGCGCTTGTCCTCGGCCGAGAAATTCGTGCGGTTATGGACCGCCTCGATGCGCTTCTGGATCCAGGCCTTCTGGTCCGGCTCCTGGATATGCATGAACTCGACGCCGATATGGCCGCAATAGGTCTCGTTCACCCGCTCCATGATCTGGCGCAGGCTCGCCGTCTCCAGCCCGAGGACATGGTCGATGAAGATCTCGCGATCCCAGTCGCCGTCGCCGAAGCCGTAGGAGGCGGGGTCGAGTTCCTGGTGGCCGAGATCGCCGCTATGGATGCCGAGCGGATCGAGCTTGGCCTTCAGATGCCCGCGCACCCGGTAGGAGCGGATGAGCATGAGGGCGCGGATCGAATCGAGGGTCGCGGCCCGGGTTTCCTCCAGGCTGGCCGAACCGTTGGCGGCGGCGGCAATGGTCGGCGGAGGCTCGTCGGCGCCGTTCTCCGCCACCAGCTCGACACCGTGGCGCGGCCCGCCGATGACCTTGGTGCCCCGCGGTGCCCAACTCGCGCCGCGCGTCTCGTCGAGCAGAGCCTGCTGGTCGTCGTCCAGTTCGGCGAAAAAATCCGCCCAGCTCGCATCGACCGACCCGGGGTCCTTGAGATAGCGGCCATAGAGTTCGGCCACGAATGTGCCGTTCGGGCCGAGCAGAAATGCGGAGGGATCGCGGTGCGCGGTCATGATCGGATTGCGGCGCCTTTCAAGGACACAGCCTTTCGCTCAACGGAACGGGGTTAACGGTTCATAACCGCAAACATGGTGCGGCCCATGTCCGAGGGCGAATCGGTGACCTCGATTCCGGCCTCGCGCATGGCGGCGATCTTGTCCTCGGCGCCGCCCTTGCCGCCGGCGATGATTGCCCCGGCATGGCCCATGCGGCGCCCCGGCGGCGCGGTGCGCCCGGCGATGAAACCGACGACCGGCTTCTTGACCTTATGGGCGGCGAGATAGGCCGCCGCTTCTTCCTCGGCGGTGCCGCCGATCTCGCCGATCATGACGATGCCCTCGGTCTCGTCATCATCGAGGAAGAGCGACAGGCAATCGATGAAATTGGTGCCGTTGACCGGGTCGCCGCCGATGCCGATGCAGGTCGACTGGCCCAGCCCGACGGCGGTGGTCTGGCCCACGGCCTCGTAGGTCAAGGTGCCGGAGCGCGAGACGATGCCGATCCGCCCGCGCTGGTGAATATGGCCCGGCATGATGCCGATCTTGCATTCGTCCGGCGTGATAACGCCGGGACAGTTGGGCCCGATCAGCCGGGTGGCCGAACCGGTCAGGGCGCGCTTGACCCGCACCATATCGAGCGCGGGAATCCCCTCGGTTATGGTGACGACCAGGGGAAGGCCCGCGTCGATCGCCTCGAGGATCGCATCGGCCGCGAAGGGCGGCGGCACGAAGATCACGCTGGCATCGGCCCCCGTCTCGGCCACGCAGTCGGTAACCGTGTCGAAGACCGGCAGGTCTAGATGGCTGGCGCCGCCCTTGCCCGGCGTCACGCCGCCGACGACGGTCGTGCCATAGGCAATCGCCTGCTCGGAATGGAAGGTGCCGTTGGCCCCGGTGAAGCCCTGGACCATCAGGCGGGTGTTCTTGTCGACGAGCACGGCCATCAGGCGGCCTCCTTCACGGCGGCCACGACCTTTTCGGCGGCATCGCCCAGATCGTCGCCGGAAATGATCGGCAGACCCGATTCGGCCAGGATCTTCTTGCCCAGATCGACATTGGTTCCTTCGAGTCGAACCACCAGAGGCACGCTCAACTCGACCTCGCGCGCCGCCGCGACCACGCCCTCGGCGATGACGTCGCAGCGCATGATTCCACCGAAGATATTGACCAGGATGCCGCGCACATTGGGGTCGGACAGGATCAGCTTGAAGGCGATCGTCACCCGCTCCTTGGTCGCGCCGCCGCCGACATCGAGAAAGTTCGCCGGCGAGCCGCCGCGCAGCTTGATGATGTCCATGGTCGCCATCGCCAGGCCCGCGCCGTTGACCATGCAGCCGATATCGCCGTCGAGCTTGACGTAGTTCAGCTCATGGCGCCCGGCTTCCAGTTCGGTCGGGTCCTCTTCGTCCTCGTCGCGCATCGCGGCGACGTCCTTGTGGCGATAGAGGGCGTTGTCGTCGAAACCGACCTTGGCATCGAGCGCTATCAGCTGGCCGGCGCCGGTCACCACCAGCGGGTTGATCTCGACCATGGTCGCGTCCAGGTCGAGATAGGCCTTCACCAGGGCCGGGAAAAAGCGCATGGCAGATTTGAAGGCGTCGCCCTCGAGCCCCAGGCCGAAAGCCAGGCGGCGCGCATGGAAGCCCTGGAAGCCGGTGGCCGGGTCGATCGAGACGCGGATGATCTTCTCCGGCGTCTTCTCCGCGACCTCCTCAATCTCCACGCCGCCCTCGGTCGAGGCCATCACCGTGACGCGCGAGGTGGCGCGATCGAGCAGGATGCCGAGATAGAGTTCGCGGCCAATGTCGCAACCCTCCTCGACATAGAGGCGCTTGACCTCCGTGCCCTCGGGGCCGGTCTGATGGGTCACCAGGATCTTGCCAAGCAGTTCCTGCGCAGTGTCGCGCACGGCATCGATCGACTTCACGACCTTGACCCCGCCGGCCTTGCCACGGCCGCCCGCATGAATCTGCGCCTTGACGACCCAGACCGGGCCGCCGAGTTCTTCGGCGGCCTCGACCGCCTCCTCGACCGAGAAGGCGGGCTTGCCGCGCGGCACGGCGACGCCGAAGCCTTTCAACAGCTCCTTCGCCTGATACTCATGAATATTCATATAGTTCCGTCTCGTGAATCCGATGCGCGGCGACCGGGTCGCGCCAACTTTACCAGTCGACCCCGATCAAACAACCGCACCAATATGACGGCTCGCGTCAGTCAAGCCGGCAACCCCGGAAAACCGCTATTTCGCCTTGGCTTTCGCCTTAGACCGGGCCTTGGCAGGCTTCGAGGCGCTGTCCAGAAGCTTCTTCGAAACCGAGATGAGGCCGCGCACGGCTTGGACCGATTTGGCGAGCGCCTTCTTCTCGGTCGCGTTGAGCTGGATCTCCATGACCCGCTCCACGCCGCCTTCGCCAATCACCGCCGGGACGCCGACATAGAGGTTTCGTATGCCGTACTGGCCGGTCAGCCAGGCGGCGCAGGGCAGCACCCGCTTCTTGTCCTTGAGGAAAGATTCGGCCATCAGGATGGCCGAGGCAGCGGGTGCGTAGAAGGCCGAGCCGGTCTTCATCAACCCGACGATCTCGGCGCCGCCGTCGCGCGTGCGCTGCACGATGGCGTCGACTTTCTTCTTGGTCGTCCAGCCCATCTTGATCAGATCCGTGACCGGCACGCCGGCGACGGTGGAATAGCGCACCAGCGGCACCATCGTGTCGCCATGGCCGCCCAGCACGAAGGCCGAGACATCCTCGACCGAAACCTTAAACTCATCGGCCAGGAAGGTGCGGAAGCGCGCCGAGTCCAGCACCCCGGCCATGCCGACGACATGACTGGCGGGCAGGCCAGAGACCTCCTTCATCACCCAGACCATGGCGTCCAGGGGGTTGGTGATGACGATGACGAAAGCTTTGGGGCAGTATTTCTTGATCGCCTCGCCGACGGTCTTGATGACCATGGCATTGGTGCCGATCAGGTCGTCGCGGCTCATCCCCGGCTTGCGCGGGATACCGGCGGTGACGATGACCACGTTGGCCCCGCGCAGCGCGCTGTAGCTGGTCCAGCCCGCATAGGTCGAGTCGATGCCCGAGACGGGGGTCGACTGCATGATGTCGAGGGCCTTGCCCTTGGGCATGTCCCCGGCCTGCGGAATATCGATGAGGGTGATGTCGCCGAGCTCCTTGAGCCCGGCGAGGAGGGCGAGCGTGCCGCCGATCTGCCCCGCGCCGACAAGCGCGATCTTGTTGCGTGCCATGGGAACCTTCCCGAGAAATGCCAAGGATCAATGCCGCGCGCGCTGGTCGCGCAAGCATCCTGAATTGCGCGCGTTGTCTAGCGCAATTCGCCCCCCGGGAGCAAGGCGGGGGCCGGAAACTCCTTGTCTCTATTCGCCCTTGTGGCCCTGGCCAGATACTCTGCCAACTGCATCTCCGCCAGGCGGCTCACCGTGCGCTGGAATTCGAAGGCGTGGCTGGTGCCGGATTGCAGCTTCTCGGGCGGCGCTTCGGCGCTCATCACCAACTTGACCCGATGTTCGTAGAGTTCGTCGATCAGGGTCATGAAGCGGTGCGCCTCGTTGCGTTCGTCTTCGCCCATGCGCGGCACCCCGGACAGGACGATCGTGTGATAGCGCCGGGCGATGACGAGGTAGTCCTCGGCCCCCAAGGGCTTTTCGCAGAGTTCGGCGAAACTGAACCGGGCCACGCCGCGCGCCGCGTGGGTCGTCGTCACCATGCGTCCGCGCACCTCGAAGCTTTGCGGCCCGACCCGCGCGCCCTCGGTCAGATCGGCGAAGGCCTTGTCCAGCGCCGCGGCCGATGCTGGACCCAGGGGCTGGTGATAGACGCGCATGCCATGCAGCCGCTCCATCCGGTAGTCGATGGGCGAATCGAGGGCCAGCAGGTCGAGCTTGCGCTTGAACAACTCGATGAAGGGCAGGAAGCGCTCGCGCTGAAGCCCGCCCTGGTAGACATCGCCGAGCGCCACATTCGAGGTGGCGACGACCACGACCCCGCGTTCGAACAGGGCCTCGAACAACCGGCCCAGGATCATCGCATCGGCGATATTAGTCACCCGGAATTCGTCGAAGCAGAGCAGCCTGGCCCGTTCGGCCACGAAATCGGCGGCCGCCGGCATGGGATCGCCCGCCTCCTTGCCCTCCTCCGTCCGGGTCTTGCGCCAGCGATGGATGAAATCGTGGATCTCGATCATGAATTCGTGGAAATGGACCCGGCGCCGGGCCTCGACCGTTGAGGTCTCGAAGAACAGGTCCATCAGCATGGATTTGCCGCGCCCGACCGGCCCGTAGATATAGAGGCCCTGGGGCGGTTCCTCGGTCCGCCGGGTCAGCCCGAAGCGCGCCTTCCAGCCGCCCATCCCGCTCGCCGGGCGATAGCCGCGCAGGGCGTTGTGCAGGCCCTGCAGTTTTTTGACCGCCAGGCCCTGGGCCGGATCGGGGCGCAGTTCGCCCGAGTTCTGCAAGGCGCGGAAGGCGGGAAGAGGACCGTCGGTCATGAGGGGCAAGCGCGCAGTGGAGGAAATCAGGGCGGGCGAGAGAGATAACCGAGCGGCGCGCCCAGGCAAAGTGCCGATCGGACGAATTTGCCCCTGCGAGCGCTTTATCGCCCCGAAGCTTTGTGCCTAGGATGCCGCGCCATGCTGCCGATCGATCACCTGTTCCGCGCCGCCGCAAGCTGGCCCGACCGCATCGCCGTCGACGCGCCGGGCGAGAGCCTGTCCTATCGCGCCCTGGCCGAAAGGGTAGCCGTCCTGGCCGCGACCTTCCAGGCCCGCGACCAGGATCCGGACGGCCGCATCGGCATCTGCGCCCATAACACCCTGACCAATCTGATCGCCATGCTCGCGGTCCAGGCCGCCGGGCGCTGCTGGATCGCCCTCAACCCGCGCAACGGGCGGGAGGAGCTGGACGGCTTCGTCGATCTCTCCCGCCCGTCCCTGATCGTCGCCGACGAGGATTGCCTGGACCGCTTCACCCCGCCCGCCGCCGGCCTGATCCTGGGCGCGACCGAACGGCCGAGCGAGGCCGCCGATACCGTCGCAGGCCTGCTCACTGCCCATGCCGGGAAACGGCCCGAACCCGCTTCCAACGACCTCTCGCATATCGCCGCCGTCAAGCTGACCGGCGGCTCGACCGGCAAGCCCAAGGCGGTGATGCAATCCCTGCGCTGCTGGAACGCCGTCACCGTCAGCCAGATCCTCGCCATCGGGCTGACGGCGAAGGACGTCACCCTGCTGGCCGCGCCGATCACCCATGGCAGCGGCCAGTACATCCTGCCGACCCTGGCGGTCGGCGGGCGGCTGGTCCTGATCGACCGGCCGCGCCCAGCGGATATCCTGGACGCTTTCGAGACCCGCGGCGTCTCCACCGTCTTTCTGCCACCGACCATGATCTACATGCTGCTGGCCGAGCCGGGTGCCGGCGAGCGCCGCTACCCCGCCCTGCGCCATCTGATCTATGCCGGCGCGCCCATGCGGGCCGAGCGCATCATCGAGGCCCGCGCAGTCTTCGCCGGCGCCATCGAGACCTCCTACGGCCAGGCCGAGGCGCCCCAGATCATGGCCTATCAGCGGGCCGAGGATTTCGCGGAGGAGGCCAATCTGGGCGCCGTCGGCTTCCCCACTTCGCTGACCCGGCTGGCCGTGATGGATGCCGAGAACCGGCTCCTACCCCAGGGCGAGGCGGGAGAGATCGTCGCCGCGGGCGATCTGCTGTTCAGCGGCTATCTCGAGAATCCGGATGAGACGGCCGCCGTGCTCCAGGACGGCTGGCTGCGCACCGGCGATCTCGGCGCCTTCGACGAAACCGGCCGGCTGTTCATACGGGGCCGTGCGCGCGACGTCATCATCACCGGCGGCTTCAACGTCTATCCGGGCGATGTCGAACGCGCCCTGGGCCGCCATCCCGCCGTCCATGAATGCACCGTCTTCGGGGTCGAGGACGACAAATGGGGCGAGCGGGTCGAGGCCGCGGTCGAACTGAAGCCCGGAGCCGAGGCGACGCCCGAGAGCCTGATCGCCTTCGTCAAACAGACCCTCGATTCGATCAAGGCGCCCAAATCCGTCGCCATCATGGTCGACCTACCACGCAGCGCCATCGGCAAGGTCGGGCGCGCCGAGGCCAAACACGCCGCCCTGGCGGCGCGGGTCGCGGTGACGCGCTGAACCATGCCGGCGGGCCCTTCGAGACGGCCCTGCGGGCCTCCTCAGGGTGAGGCGGAAATTGGTTGGAAGCGGGCCCCGAGGCCAAACCGCCTCTGTCCTCATCCTGAGGAGCTCGCCCGGGCGAGCGTCTCGAAGGATGATTGGCACGGCCTTCGCTTTTTCAACGTCCCGCCAAGCGGGGCCAGTTCAACCGATTCGGGAGACAAGCCGGAATGACCGAGGGGCCGACGACGGCGCTGTGCCGCTACACCGACGATGCCATCTATGTCCGCGAGAAGAACCTGGTCGAGGACATGGTGGGGGAGACCAGCTTCACCGCCGCCATGTTCTTCCTGATCACCGGGCGCGAGGCGAGGCCCGCGGATATCGCGATCCTCGATTCCGTGCTCGTCGTCCTGATGGATCACGGCCTGTCGCCCAGCGCCATCACCGCCCGCCTGCTCTATATGAGCGCGCCCGAAGCCTTGCAGGCCGCCGTCGCCGGCGGGCTGCTGGCCGTGGGCAGCCAGTTCGTCGGCACCATGGAGAATGCCGCGCTCCTGCTGAAGGAGATTGCCGAAGACCCCGCCGGCGCCGAGCCGGCAGCGCGGCGCATCGCCGAGGATCACAGGGCCAGGAAGGAGCGGATGCCCGGCTTCGGCCATCACCTGCACAAGCCCGACGATCCGCGCCCGCCCAAGCTGCTGGCCGTGGCCGAGGCCCAGGGGGTGGACGGCCGCTATATCGCCGCCCTGCGCGCCCTCGCCGGCGCCGTGGACGAGGCCGCCGGGCGCCATATCACGATCAACGCCACCGGCGCGATCGCCGCCATCCTGCTGGAAATAAACCTGCCGCCCGAGATCCTGCGCGGCTTCGCCATCATCTCCCGCGCCGCCGGCCTGGTCGCCCAGATCCGCGAGGAACAGCTCAAGCCCAGCGGCCGCCATCTCTGGACTGCCGGAGAGAAAGCCGTCCCTTACGACGCGGAAGGATGAAAGAGACAGCAAACCCTTCGAGACGACCTCTGCCTGACCTCCATCAGGGTGAGGAAACCAATACAAGCCTCGTCCTGAGGAGGCCCGCAGGGCCGTCTCGAAGGGCGATTGGCACGGCGCCCCCCCCTTCCCATCGCACCCACCAGCTGCGTCAGCCTATTCGGACAGCGACCGTCGCACCCCCTCACCCAGTTTCGGGTGGCGAGGGGGAATGTTCCTCTCTTTGGGTTTCGGATATGGCCCCTTTCTATCCCTCTCCCCCCACCAAGGGGAGAGGGATGCGCAGCCTTAGCGCAGAGCGCTCCTCATCCTGAGGAGCCGCCACGAGGCGACATCTCGAAGGGGGCGAAGCTGGGTGAGGGGGCTCGGCCCGAGGAGCCACCCTAGCGTCCGCCGGCGATGCGCAGGTTCGCGCCGGTCACGTAGGAGGCCTTGTCGGAGAGCAGGAAGAGGACGGGCTGGGCCACCTCGTCGCCCTTACCCTGTCGGCCCATGGGAATGGCGGATTTCAGCTTCTCCCAGCGGCCCTCGTAATGGATGTCCGATTCGATATAGCCCGGGCTGACGGCGTTGACGCGCACCCCTTCCATCGCGGTCTCCTTGGAGAGGCCATAGGTCAGCGCGTCGAGCGCCGCCTTGGACGCGGCGTAATGAATAAATTCGTTGGCGCTGCCCATGGTCGAAGCGGCCGAGGCGATATTGACGATGGCGCCGCCCTTGCCGCCATGCTTGGTCGACATGCGCTCGACCGCGAGGCGGCAGCAATAGACCGGGCCGACCGAGTTCACCTCGAAAATGCGATGGATCTGGTCGTAGCTGAACGTGTCCAACCGGCCGATTCCGGTGATGACCCCGGCATTATTGACCAACCCGGCCAGCGGCCCCAACTCGCGGTCCGAGGTTTCGAAGACCCGCTCGATATCCTCCGCCCGGCTCATATCGCCCTGGACGACAATCGCCTTCGCGCCCGCCGCCTCGATCTCGGCGGCCACCGTCTCGGCCGACTCCTTGCTCTGGTTGTAGTTCACGCAGACCGACCAGCCCTCGTGTCCCGCCGCTTTCGCGATCGCCGCGCCGATGCCGCGGCTTGCCCCCGTCACGATCAATGCTCCGCTCACGATGCCATCCTCCCCTTTGTGCCCGCCTCGTTGTTCGTTGCCGGGCGCGGATCGAACCGCGCCTCCATCTCCGCCCGCACCCGCACCAGGTCCGAGGCCTCATCCAGCACCACGTCGTCACGCGTCAGCACGGCGCCCTCCGCGACGTCGCGGAGGAGCAGAACGTCCTTCGCCAGACCGATGGGCAGCGCCCGGGCGAACAGAGACTCCGCCGCCGGCATCAGCTTGCCCCATATCGTGTAGCCGCCTTCGCCATCCAGCCCCTCGCCCGCGACCAGATCGCGCTTCGCGACCGCGACGACATCGCCGCGAAAGCCCGTGGGCGCGCCCGTCGCCTCGCCCCGCAGGGCGGCGCTGGCGACGGAAACCCCCAGTTCCAGACCGATCAGATGGGACGGCCGCCAGAGGGCGCCGTAGCGCCCGCTCTCGTCCCGCGCGATGCCGTATTCCCCGAAGCAGCGCGCGGTGTAATCACCCGGCGCCTCGAAGGTGACATAGACCCCCCAGCGCAGATCGTTCGGCACGGGACCGCCCTCATGCCGCTCGCTCGAAATCACCTCCACCATGCCAGGCCCGTCGAGCAGCCCGCCCGCAGACCGGGGCTTGAGGTCGTCGGCCAGCCGGTCAGTGCCGGCGGCGGGAAAGGCGAGACCCTCGGCGGGTACGGCCAGGCCCGTGGCATTGGCCACGGCGGCCATCTCGATCGATGATTTGGTGCCGTCGAGGAAGGAGTTGAACATTTGGGGATTCATCCCCCCAGCCGTCGCCGCCTCGGGCGACAACCCGTAATGACCCCAGACCGTGTCGGGGGTGGAGGCATGGAATTCGGGTCGGTATTTGGTGCCCTTGCCCGCCGCCGCGACCGTGAAGCCGCAGGCCCGCGCCCAGTCCACCAGCTCGCAGATCAGGGCCGGCTGGTCGCCATAGGCCAGGGAATAGACGACACCGGCCTCGGCCGCCTTGGCGGCCAGGAGAGGCCCGGCGAGGACATCGGCCTCCACATTGACCATGACGACATGACAACCCGCGACGATGGCGGCCAGGGCATGGTCGATCCCGGCGGCAGGATCGCCCGTCGCCTCGACCACTACCTCCGGTCGCTCCTCGCCCAGCAATTCGGCCGCGTATTCGCCCAGGCGCACCCCATCGGCCCGCCCGGCCGGCCAGCCGGCTGCATCCAGGGCGGCGCGGGCGCGCACGCGGGACAGATCGGCGATCCAGGCCAGATCCATGCCGGGCGTATGGAGAAGCTGGGCGAGGAACATGGAGCCAAACTTGCCGGCCCCGATCAGGCCGACGCGAATGGGCTTCCCGGCCGCCGCGCGGGCGGCTAACAGGCGGTGGAGGTTCATGGCGCTTCCCTCATGGCGGAGAAGTATGGGCGAGGCAGAAGGGTGCGACAATGCGCCGCTCCAGACCGCCCCTTGATTGCCGGGACCACGCCCCTAGTCTGCTTGACGTCCAATGACGGCAAACGGGAATAACCGGCCATGACCATCGACGAAGACGCCCTCAACATGTCGATCCGCCAGTTCCTCAAGACGGTCGGCGTGACCTCCCAACGCGCGATCGAGCAGGCCGTCCGCGACGCCGCCGTGACGGGCGCGCTCGACGGCGCAGCCCTGCCCGTCCGGGTCCGCCTGACCGTCGAAGGAATCGGCCTGGACCGTACGATCGAAGGCGAAATCCGGACCGGCCCGGCGCGGGCCTGAGCCGCGGCGGCCCCTTGTTCCCCCTCTCATCCCATTGAGAGGAGAGGGAGAAGATAATCGGCGAGTTCGCGCCGCAAATCCGCTCGCATCAGTCCTCGGGCTCTCCCGCCTCGACCCAGGCCTTGTACTCGGCGCGGATCTCGTCGTTGGGCGGGTAGTTGCCGCGCAGGGGTGCGCCCTTGGCGACCTTCCGCTGTATGAAGCCTTCCATGCGTTCCATCTCGGCCGCCTCGGCCGCGACCTCGTCGGCGATTTCGCGCGGCACGACGACGACCCCCTCCTCGTCGCCGACCAGGATATCGCCGGGATAGACCGGCACCCCGCCGCAACCGATGGGCACGTTCAGGTCGGCCATGGCGTGATGGCGGATCAGGCTGGTCGGCGGGGAGGTGCCTGCGACATGGGCGGGGAAACCCATCGCCGCGATCTCGGCCGTGTCGCGCAGGCCGCCGTCGGAGACCAGGGCGGCCGCGCCGCGAATCTTGAGGCGGGTAAGCAGGATGCCGCCGGCGCAGGCCGCCGAGCGGTCGCCCCGGCAATCCATCACCAAGACATGGCCGGGCGGCACGGTCTCGATCGCCTTGCGCTGGGGATGATCGTAATCCTGATAGACCTGGATGCCGTCCAGATCCTCGCGCGCCGGAATGTTGCGCAGGGTGAAGGCGGGCGCCGCAAAACGCGCGCTGGCCGGATTGACCGGCGCCACCCCCTGCATGAAGACATTCCGCAGCCCTCGCTTGAACAGCAGGGTGGTGAGGGTCGCCGTGCTGCCGCGCAAGAAGCGGTCGCGGGTTTCCTCGGGTAGCGCTGTCACGTCGGTCATCTCTCGCCTCGTTTCTATCTGCTCAAAGTCGCGGGTTCGCCCGCTTCGACCCAGGCACGGTATTCGGCCAGCACCGCCTCGCTCGGCGGATAGGTCCCGACCAGGGTCGCTCCGGCGGATACCTTCAGCTGGATGAAGCGCTCCATCCGCTCCTGCTCCCAGGCCGCCTCAGCGACTTCCTCGGCCAGATGGGACGGCACCACCACGACCCCCTCGCCGTCGCCGACCAGGATATCGCCCGGATAGACCGCGACCCCGCCGCAGGCGACGACTTGGTTGAAATCGGGCACGGCATGATGGGACAGGATGACGAAGGGCGCGGCCGCGCCCTTGCAGTGGACCGGGAAATCCATTCCCGCGATCTCGGGCGTGTCGCGCATCGCGCCGTCCACGACCAGAGCCGCCGCGCCGCGCACCTGCAGGCGGCGGACGAAGATATCCCCGGCCGCGCCGCATTCCATCTCACCCCGGCAATCCATCACCATCACATGGCCCTCGGGCATGGCGTCGATCGCGGCGCGCTGGGGATAGTCGTCAGCGTTCAGCAGTTCGAACGTGTCGATATCCTCGCGCGCCGGGACGAAGCGCAGGGTGAAGGCCGGGCCGGCGAAGCGCGCGCAATCGGCGCGGATCGGGGCCAGCCCGGTCATGAAGGTGCGGCGCAGCCCGCGCTTGAAGAGCTGCGAGGTCAGGGTCGCCGTGCTGACCGCGAGCAGACGGTCGCGCGTCGCGTCGGAAAACGGGGTCACGGTGATTTCAGCCAATGCACCTTCCTCCCCTGTCTTGCGCCCGGGAATGCCGCGAAAGCGGCGATATCCGGTCCAGAATGCCGCGTTTCGCGCCTATGCCTTTTCGGGCAAGCTCTTGAGGAAATCGGTGTTTTTCCCCGAACGTCGTTTTAGCGCGTGGCCAAACTGGGATTCTTGTCATTTCTTGACATCGACCGGCACGGCGAGACCGCCGGGCAGAGACCGAGCCGGGGCGAAGTATGCCGCACCGGCCCGACGCACCGAAGACTTTTCCGGCCCGCCGGGCGTTTTCGAAGAACGAGCGCTTTGCCATTCATCCTT
>CAUZWC010000050.1:0-14092 GCA_963583595.1 Alphaproteobacteria bacterium
TGCCCAGGCCGAGAGCGCGACGCATTTCGGTACCTCGGCCAAGTTCATCGACGCGGCCAAGAATGCCGGCATCGCGCCGATCGAAACCCATGATCTCTCGACCATGCGCAGCCTGCTCTCGACCGGCTCGCCCTTGGTCCCCGAATCCTTCGACTATGTCTATGAGCGCATCAAGTGCGACGTCCATCTGGCCTCGATCTCGGGCGGCACCGATATCTGCGGCTGTTTCGTCCTCGGCAACCCGGCCGGCCCCGTCTGGCGGGGCGAGATCCAGGCCTGCGCCCTGGGCCTGGCGATTGATGTCTTCGATGACGAAGGCCGGCCGGTGCGCGGCGAGAAGGGCGAGCTGGTCTGCACCAATGTCTTCCCCTCCATGCCGGTGGGCTTCTGGAACGATCCCGACGGCGCCAAATATCGCGCGGCCTATTTCGAGCGTTTCCCGAATGTCTGGTGCCATGGCGATTACGTCGCCCTGACCGAGCATGACGGCATGATCATCTACGGCCGTTCCGACGCTACCTTGAACCCCGGCGGCGTCCGCATCGGCACGGCGGAAATCTACCGCCAGGTCGAGCAGATGGAAGAAGTCCTGGAAGGGCTGGTGATCGGCCAAGAATGGGAGGGCGACACCCGGGTCGTGCTCTTCGTCGTGCTGCGTCCTGGTGTCACGCTGGACGAGGTGCTGACCGATCGGATCAAGCGCCAGATTCGCAACAATACGACGCCGCGCCATGTGCCCGCGCGCATCGTCCAGGTCGCCGATATCCCGCGCACCAAATCCAACAAGATCGTCGAGCTGGCCGTGCGCGAGGTCGTCCACGGCCGCCCGGTCAAGAACAAGGAAGCCCTGGCCAATCCGGAGGCCCTGGCCCATTTTGCCGACCGACCGGAATTGCAGGCTTAACCCGAAGTTAGCAAAGGGAGATGAGGGAATGAGTGTCGAAAACGCGCCGCTTGCCACAGGCCGCCACGAAACAGGCCTGCGCGCCCGGATCATGGGAATGCCCGCATCGCGCATTCGCGAGGTTTCGGAGGCCGCCATGGGCGTGCCCGGGGTGATCGCCCTGTGGTTCGGCGAGCCGGACACGCCGACCCCGAAATTCATCTGCGACGCGGCGGCCGAGGCGATGTTCGCCGGCGACACTTTCTACACGCCGAATCGCGGCATTCCTGATCTGCGCGCGGCCCTGGCGGCTTACAATTCACGCCTCTACGGCACCGATATCACGACCGACCGCATCACCGTCACCGCTTCCGGGATGAGCGCGATGATGCTGGCCAAGCAGCTTCTGGTCGAGGAGGGCGACAACATCGTCTGCCCGACCCCGCAATGGCCCAATGTGCGCGGCACGATCGATGTCCTCGGCGGGGTGCAGAAGCCGGTGCCGCTGAACTTCTCCGAAAACGGCTGGAGCCTGGATCTCGATCAGCTCTTCGCCGCGGTGGACGGCCATACGAGGGCAATCTTCGTCAATTCGCCGGGCAACCCGACCGGCTGGATGATGCCGCGCGACCAGCAGAAGGCGCTGCTTGATTTCGCGCGCGAACGTGGCCTCTGGGTCGTCGCGGACGAGGTTTATGCGCGGGTGGTCTACGACCAGCCCTATGCCCCGTCCTTCCTGGAACATGCCTCGCCCGAGGACCGGCTGATCATCGTCAATTCCTTCTCCAAACCCTGGTCGATGACCGGCTGGCGTCTGGGCTGGATGGTCACCCCGCCGGAGCTGGGCAACCGGCTCGAGATGCTGAACGAATTCAACGTCGCGGGGGCGACCACTTTCGTGCAACGCGGCGGCGTCGCGGCCCTGGAACAGGGCGATCCCTTCATCGCCGAGCAGGTGGCGCGCTGGGGTGCGAATCGCGACATCATCTACAGCCGGCTGGCGGCCAATCCCAAGATCCGCATCGCCCGGCCGGAAGGCGCCTTCTATGCCTTCTTCTCGGTCGAGGGGCTGACCGACAGCCTCAATTTCTGCAAGAATCTGGTGCGCGAGGCCAAGGTCGGCCTGGCCCCCGGCATCGCCTTCGGCGAGCAGGGCGAGGGCTGGCTGCGCGCCTGTTTCGCGTCGAGCCCGGAGCGGCTGAACACGGCGCTCG
Source organism: Alphaproteobacteria bacterium (assembly GCA_963583595.1). Taxonomy (GTDB): domain Bacteria; phylum Pseudomonadota; class Alphaproteobacteria; order CADEGL01; family CADEGL01; genus JABIRQ01. The sequence goes on from CAUZWC010000050.1 coordinate 2,098, forward strand.
ACCGGCTCGAGGGCTATATCGACTAGGGCCGGAGCGTGCCACTGGCCCGCATATTTCGACGGGCTCGGCATGAGGGCCTCACCCTGAGCCCTCGTCCTGAGCCTGTCCAAGGGCGAAGGGCGAGGCCCCTGGCACGACAAGAATCGGGAGTGCGCGATGATCCTGGTGGTGTTCGAGGTCTGGCTGAAGGAAGATCGGGCCGATCGCTATTTCGAGATCGCGGGCCAGTTGCGCACCGAGTTGGAGAAGATCGACGGCTTCATCTCGGTCGAGCGGTTCGAGAGCCTGACCTCGCCGGGCAAATACCTGTCCCTCTCGGCCTGGCGGGACGAGGCGGCCGTGGCGTACTGGCGAGCGCATATGGGCCATCAGGCGGCCCAGAACGAGGGCAAGGCGGGGATCTTCGCCGATTTCCGAATTCGTGTGGCCGAGGTGCTGCGCGACTACGATCTGGCGGATCGGGTATAGAGACTCGCGTTTATCCTATGCGGTGTCGCCGCGGGTCGGGCGGACCTATCCTGTCTTCATGCGAGGCAGGATTGCCATAAGCGCAGACCCATAAGCGCAGACAGGGAGAGGGCCATGGCCGAAACGGCCCCGGGCGAGATCATCCGCTACGAAGCGCATCCGCCGATGTTCCGCAACAACCGGCTCGGCTTCGCGCTGTTCCTGCTGTTGATGCCGGTCGCCATCGCCATCGTCATCCTGATGGTCTGGTATCTGTCGTCGCGCGCCAGGAAGCTGACCATCACGGACCGGGAATTGCGCTTCGAACAGGGTCTGCGCGCCAATGCCTCGCGGTGCAGCCATGCCGAGTTGGACGAAGCGACGGAACTGAATGACGGCAATCCGGCCGAGTTGGGCGAGGAATACCACGCCCTGCTGCGCCGGCAGCCCCAGATCAACGTCCTGGGCGGCTTCTGCGGCAGGGACCATCGCTATGTCGAGGCGATCTGCGGCGCGACCCGTCTCGCCGCCTGATCGTGTGACAAGCCCCGTGCGGGACGATCACTCGCACGGGGTCTCTCCCCCGCAGACCTTGTGCGCGGCCATGAAGCGCAGATAGGCGAGGATATCGGCGATATCGCCGTCCGAGAGCGCATCGTGGAAGGACGGCATCTTGGAGCGGGCGTGGAAGCTCGCGGCGTTCCGGATGTAGCGCGGCAGCATCTCCGGCTTCCAATATTCCGTGACGTTCATGGGCACGTTCAGTTCCGGGCCCAGATCGCCGCCGACCAGATTAACGGCATGGCAGGTCAGGCAGCGCACGCGCATCTGCTCGAAGCCCCGGCGCACCGCCTCGTCTAGGAGGCCGTTCTGGGCCTCGGGCACGGCAGCGCCGTATTGCTCGGCGAAGGGTTTCACCTCGATGGTCTGGATCTGATAGGGCCAGACGAATCGCGGATCGTCGCTTTCGGCCCCCGGCCAAACCAGATAGAGCGGCGCGGGAGAGACTTCGCGCCCGCCTTGGTCGATGGTAATCCAGGAACGACCAGGCAGCGCGTCGAGATCGCTGACCGCCAGGACCCCGCCGGCGGTCAGCGCGCGTTCCAGATTCATCGCGGCGGTGTAGCCGTCGGCGGCATGGAAGAAAACGAGCGCGCCGCGCTGCGCCAGATCCTCGACCGCCGGAATCGCCCCCAGCATGTCCACCAGAGGGATACCGCGATAGCGTTTTTCGCCGCCATAGACCGGATCCTCGGCGATCATCACCTGGACCGTCGGAATGCCGGCGGCGCGGGCCAGCCCGCGCACGTCCAGCGTAGGCCATGTCTTCGCCTGCTGCGTGGCAGCCCCACAATCGGACCCGAGTCCGGCCAGGATGCAGAACGCCGCCACGACCCCGCATAACCGCATGATTCGATGCCCTTCCGCCACGCCAGGTAATGCCACGCCTTGGGCCTAAAGAGTGCCGCCTTCCCGAACCGCTTCCTGCTTCAACCAGTCCCGGAAGGCGACGGCCTTGCGCCGCTCGGCATAGGCCTCAGGATAGACAATGTAATAGGCGTATTCGACCGGCAGAACATAGTCGAAGGGGCGCACCAGACGCCCGCTGGCCAATTCGTCGGCCGCCATCGCCGTGCGCGCCAGGGCGACGCCCTGGCCCTGCACGGCGGCTTGGACGACCAGGCTCGAATCCGTGAAGGTCAGGCCGCGCGAGGCGTCGATGCCATGGCCAGCAGCCAGCGTCGCCAATCGGCATGGCCGTCGTCATGGAGCAGGGTGTGGTGGCGCAGATCCTCCGACTTGCGCAGTGGGTGCGTGCCGGCCAGCAGCTCGGGACTGCAGACGGCCACGATATCCTCGGTCATGAAGCGTTCCGAGACCACGCCGGACCAGTCGCCGCGACCGTAGCGCACGGCGATATCGATATCCTCGCGCATGAAATCGACCAGGGCGAGGGTCGGGTCGACGCGCACGTCCAGTTCGGGATGCTTGGTCCGGAAGCGGCCCAGCGGGCGCACCAGCCAGGCGGCGGCGAAGGAGGCCATGCAGGATACCACCAGGGTGCCGGCCCGGTCGCGCTCCAGCAGGCGGGCCGTTGCCGCGTCGATGATATAGAAGGCCTCGCGCACCGCCGGCAGATAAGCCTGACCCTCGTCGGTCAGCAGCAGCGCCCGGTTCATGCGGCGGAACATCTGGACGCTCAGCCGCTCCTCGAGCGCCTTCACCTGATGGCTGATCGCCGCCTGGGTGACGTGAAGCTCCTGCGCCGCCTTGGTGAAGCTCAAATGCCGGGCCGCGGCCTTGACGGTGGTGAACCGGATCGAGTCCTGGGCCGAGCGCAGCCGCCAGCGCGCCGAACTGGCCAACCTGGACGCGCGCACCCTGCACGATATAGGTCTCAGCCGGTCGGATATCGCGGTCGAGATCAACAAGCCCTTCTGGCGCAATTGATCCGCTTCGGGGCGCGCCCCCGACCTCTCCCCACAGGCGGTAGAGTCCCGTTGTCCCCTCGGCCGCCCGCTTTCGGCCCGCCACATGACTAACTAAGGTGGCGGGCGATTTTTATTCCATGCCTGACGAGCAAGACGCCATGCCCGGCCCGCTTCTCTATGCCGTCACCGTCCTCATCTGGGGGACGACCTGGTACGGCATCGCCCTGCAGGTCGGCACGGTGCCCGAGACCGTTTCCGTCGCCTATCGCTTCGCCATCGCCGGCGCCCTGCTGCTCGCCTTCTGCCTGGCGCGGGGCCGGCGCCTGGCCTTTGGCTGGCGCGATCAGCTCCTGATTGCGGCGCAGGGGGCCTGCCTCTTCTGCATCAACTACGTCGTCTTCTATGTCGCGGCCGGCTATCTTCCCAGCGGGCTGCTCGCCGTCGTCTTTTCCACCATCGTCGTGATGAACATGATCGGCGCGGCGCTGTTCTTCGGCACGCCGATGCGGCGCCAGGTGGTGGCGGGCGCCGGTATCGGACTGACCGGGATGGGCCTGCTCTTCTGGCCCGAGCTGCACGGTTTCGATCTGTCCTCCGACGGCATGATCGGCCTGGGCCTCAGCCTTTTCGCCACGGCATTCGTCTCGGCCGGCAACCTGATCAGCGCGCGCAACCAGCGTGCCGGGCTGGGGGTGATGGAAACCAACGCCCTGGGGATGAGCTACGGGGCGGGCTTCACCACCGTCTTCGCCCTGCTCAACGGCGACGCCTTCCTGTTCGATACCTCGTTCGCCTATATCGGCTCGCTGCTCTATCTCGCCGTGCCGGGCTCGGTTATCGCCTTCTGGTGCTATCTCACCCTGCTGGGTCGGATCGGGGCCGAGCGGGCGTCCTATGCCATGGTTCTCTTCCCGGTGATCGCCCTTGGCGTCTCGACCTTGGTCGAGGGTTTCCGCTGGTCCCCCATGACTTTCGCCGGGGTGGCGCTGATCCTGGCCGGCAATGTGCTGGTCATGACCCGGACGGGCGCACGCGCCGAAGCCCCGGCGCGCGGTTGACCGGATTTCGCCACCCACCCATTCTTTCTGGAATGGAATCAGGGAAGGGAATGCGATGAGCACGGCGGATCTGTTTCGCAAGCTGGCGGGCTTCAACGCCTGGGCCAATGGCAAGATCTACGACTCCTGCGCGGCCTTGCCGGATGCGGCGTTGCGCGAGGATCGCGGTGCCTTCTTCGGCTCGATCCTCGCGGCTCTCAATCATCTGCTGGTGGTCGACAAGGGCTGGATCAGCCGGATCGAGGGCGTCGAGTCCGGCGTCGAAAGCCTCGACCAGATTCTCCACGAGGACATGGCCGAACTGCGCCGCGCGCGCGAGGCCGAGGATGCGCGTCTGATCGGGCTCTGCGAAGGGCTAGACCAGGATGGTATCGACCGGATCGTGTCCTACAAATTCATGGACGGCACGCCGGCCAAGACGGCGCTCGACGTCATCCTGATCACCTTGTTCAACCATCAGACCCATCACCGGGGTCAGGTCCATGCCATGCTGACCCAGGCCGGCCGGCCCAGTCTGGATCTCGACATCATCGTCTACGAATTCGAGCGGGAGGCGGCCTGATGGAATTGGGCGTCCAGTATTTCCAGACCTTCGCGCGCTACAATCTCTGGGCCAACAACCGGCTCTACAAGGCCAGTGCCGAGCTGTCCGACGAGGTGCGGCGACAGGACCGCGAGGTCTTCTTCGGCTCTCTCCACGCCACCCTGAATCACCTCCTTGCGGGAGACCGCATCTGGATGGGCCGCATCCGGCACCGCGATCACGGCGTCACCCGGCTCGACGAGATTCTTTATGAGGGTTTCCACGAATTGCGCGCCGCGCGAACCGCCGAGGATGTCGGCATCGTGGCCTATGCCGACGGGTTGAAAGCGGAGGACATGCTGACGATCCTGGAATACCGGAGTTTCACGGCGGGCACCGGCAAGACCCCGCTGCCCCTCGTGCTGGGCCATATGTTCAACCACCAGACCCATCACCGGGGCCAGGCCCATGCCATGCTCAGCCAGGCAGGCCTGGCAGCCCTGTCCCTCGACCTGCTCTATTTCCTGCGCGAGGCGGAGGACGCGCCCTCGACCGCCTGAACGAGGAAATCCTCGAACTCGCGCACTGGCCGTTCGTCGTCGAACAGCACGGGGCAGGCTTCATCGATGCGCGCGCGGGCGGCAGCATTGACCTCGGGATCGGTGCCCAGGGCCAGGGCGATGCGGAGATAGTCCTCCTCGTCCCGCGCCACCAGGTCCTAGTATCCCATCTTGGCATAGAACCCGGCCGACAGGCGGCCGCGCAGATAGGGGCTGGGCAGGGTCACGATCGGCGTGCCCATGGCCAGCCCTTCCAGGGCGGTGTTGCCGCTGCAGAAGACCGGGGTATCGAGCATCACGTCGGCGGCAGCGAGCAGGCCGAGAAATCCTTCATAGGGCAGGCGGCCGATAAAGCGGACCCGCGTAGCCGTGTCGCCCAGGTTGCGCGCCAGCCGGTCGCGCAGCAGGCCGGTCCAATAGGCATTGCTCCCCGCCAGCAGGCCCAGGGTCGCGCCCGGATTGCCTTCCAGGATGCGGCGCAGGACGGCATCGAATTCCGGGCGCAGCTTGAACAGGCTTTGCGGGCAGAGATAAAGCGTGCCCTCCTCCGGCAGGCCCAGCGCCGCGCGGGAGGGGATTTCGGCCGGGCGCTCGGGCCGGGCGTAGCAGACATTCGCCGTCGGCAGGCGGACCAGGGTCTCGCTGTAATGGGCTTCCGCGCCCCCGGACTCGCCCTCGGACTTGCCCTCGGGCTCGAAGGCGGCGGAAGACAGGAAATAGTCGATGCCGGGCAGGTCGGTCGTGTCGGGCTGGCCCCAGAAGGCGCATTGCACCGGGGCCAGCCGGGCGAAGCCGAGGAAATAGGTCGCCGGTTCCATGCCGATATCGGGATAGTGCAGCACGTCCAACCGCGCCTCGGCGATGGTGCGGCGCATTGCGGCCAGATCGGGCGGCAGGGTCACGGACTCGCCCGCGCTCTCCGCGATGGCCCGGGCGAGGCCGTCGTCTTCCTGGGGAAAGCGGAAGACGGTGACGTGGAAGCGGGAGCCGTCGAGCCGCCGGATCGTCTCGGCCATCAGCCAGCCGATGGTATGGGCGCGCAGATGGTGCGAGGCGAAGCCGATGCGGATGCGCGTCTCCGCCGGGCTGCGCCAACTCGCGCAATGGGGTGCGGTTTCCAGCAAGGAGGGGCAGGACCGGGCATAGGCCTCGGCCAGACGACATTGCCGGGCGCGGTCGTTCTCGCCGTGATAGGCCAGCAGGAAGGCGGTCTTGCTGACCTCGACCAGCGGATCGGTCAGGGGCGGCGGATCGGATGCCAGCGCCTCGACGGCCTCGGCGTAACGCGCGCGGGACTCGGCGATCTCCTCGACGCTGCCGGGGATGACGGGCAGCAGGGTGGCGAGGCGATAGCGCGTGCCACCCGAATTGCCGCCCGAACCGCCATCGGCATCGGAGAGGCGCGGGGCAGCGCGGTAGGCTGCGGCGGCGGCCTCGGTCCGGCCCTGCTCGGTATAGGAATTGCCGAAATTGATCAGCGACTCCAGATCGCCGGGGTCCAGGGCGCGGGCGCGGGCGTAGCAGGCCTGGGCGGCCTCGTGATCGGCGCGTTCGGCATGGACGGTTCCCGGGTTGTTATGGGCCCGGGCATGGTCCGGCGTGAGGGCCAGAACGGCGTCGTAGCAATCGGCGGCCGTGTCCAGCTTGCCGTTCTCCTGCAGGGCGGCACCCAGGTTAAAGCGCGCCTCCAGGAAATCCGGCCGCAGGTCGAGGGCTTTGCGATAGGCCTTAGCCGCTGCTGCTAGATCGCCCGCCGCGCGCAGGGCCGCGCCCCGGGCATAGTGGAGTTCCGGCGCTTCGGGATGACGGGCGAGGGCGCCATCGAGCAGGCCGATGGCGTCCGCGGCCTGGCCGTTCTCCGCCAGCAGCTGGGCCAGGTTCAGGACCTCGCCCGGATGGTCGGCCTGGCGCGCAAGGGCGGCGCGATAGGCCTCGACCGCCTCGGCTCGCCGCCCTCCGGCATAGCGCGCATTGCCGAGGCCGAAAGGGCCGTCGGCCCGGTCGGGCTGGGCCTCGGCCAAGTGCCGATAGGCCGTCGCGGCGTCGTTGGGCCGGCCCATCTGAAGCGCCAGGCCGGCGAGATTGTTGAGGGCGCCGGCATTGCCCGGATCGAGGGCGAGGGCGCGTTCCTAGTGGCGCAGGGCGCGGGCCGCCTTGCCGCTCAACCGATAGGCCTCGGCCAGATTCAAGTGATAGGGCGCGCGATCGTCCCGTGCCTTGATCGCGCGTTCCAGGGGTTTGACCGCGCCCGCCACATCGCCCGATTGCAGCATCGCCAGGCCGCTCAGATGCAGGGCATCGGCGTTGCGCGGATCGGCCTTCAGGACCTGGCGATAGAGCGCCAGGTCCTGGTCGATACGCCCGGCCTGATGCAGGCGCACGGCCTCGCGGAAGCGGGCGGCGAGATCGCCCTTGGATGAGTGGGGGGCGGAGGGAGAGCCAAGATCGGGCGGCGGCGGGGCGCCTAGCCCCGGCCGGTGGTCAGGACCAGCTTGCCGGTCGAGCGGCGCGCGCGCATATCGGCCATCGCGGTTCCGGCCTCGGCGAGATCGTAAGTCTGCGAAACCAGGGGCTTCAACTTGCCGACCGCATACCAGTCCAGCAGCTCGGCCATGGCATCGTCGATTACCCTGGGATCGCGGTGGCGATAGGCGCCCCAGAACACGCCCATGACGGCGCAGTTCTTGACCAGAAGGTAATTGGCGGGGGCCTGGGGAATGCGTCCGCTGGCGAAACCGACGACCAGCAGCCGTCCTTCCCAGGCGATCGAGCGCAGCGAGGCGTCGAAGACATCGCCGCCCACCGGATCGTAGATGACATCCGCGCCGCGCCCGTCGGTCAGGCCCTTGATCGCCTGGCGGATATCCTCGTCGCGGTAATTGATCAGATGGTCCGCGCCATGGGCGCGCGCGACCTCTAGCTTGTCGGCGCTGCCCGCGGTGGCGATCACCGTCGCCCCCAAAGCCTTGCCGATTTCGACGGCGGTCAGGCCGACGCCGCCCGCCGCGCCATGGACCAGCAGGGTCTCGCCGGCCTGTAGATTGGCGCGCCGGCGCAGGCCGACATGGGAGGTGCCATAGACCAGGGGAAAGCCGGCGGCGATCTCGAAGGGCATGGCATCGGGAATGGGATAGGTGTCCACCTCTCGCGCGACCGCCTCCTCGGCGAAGGCGCCGTGCTCGAAGGTCGCGGCGACCCGGTCGCCCGGCTTCACCCGTTCGACCCCTTCGCCGATCTCGATCACCTCGCCCGCGCCTTCCAGGCCCGGCACGAAGGGCAGGTCGGGCTTCACCTGGTATCGGCCCTCGACCATCAGGGTGTCGGCGAAATTCAGCCCGGCGGCATGGATGGCGATGCGCACCTCGCCGGGTCTGGGCGCGCGGCTGGGGGCGTCGCCCGTTTCCAAAGCGTCGTAACCCTCGTAAGCCGTGCACAGGACTGCCCGCATGCCGTTCTCCTATCGCCGAATCCGTTGTCCCCGCCGATGCCTTTTGCAGGGCCGCACCATGATAGGGATGGCGGCCTAGTCGGGCCAGTCCGCGCAGGGGCGGATCGTGCCGACCGTCCGGCCCGACCAATTGCGCAATTCCATATCGGCATAGCCGGCCAGGACCGTCGTGGCCGGGCCTTCCGCCCCGCCGAAGCGCAGCAGCAGGGCGGCGATCGCACATTCGGCCGCGCGGGTCGCGCCGTCCTCGATCTTGACGGCGAGGCCCAGGCCGGCTTCCGGCAGGGCGGCGCAGAAGACACCTTCGGCGCCGGTTTTGACCAGAATGGATTCGCCCGCCGCGGCCATGACGGCGGTGCAGAAGCGGCCGCGCCCGGCGACCATATAGGGCCGTGCCGCGATCGCTGCGCGGATGCGCCGCGCCGCTTCGGCCCGGCTCGGCACCAGGCCGGCGGGATCGGCGATCCGGGCGAAACCCAGGGCCATGGCTTGCAGCGGCATAGCCAAGGTCGGGATGCCGCAGCCATCGGTGCCGGCGGGGACACCGCTCAGATCGCAATCGGCCATCTCGCCCACGGTGCGGCGCACTAGGCGCTGCACCGGGTGATCGGCCGCGATATAGCCGGCTGTCGGTACGCCGAGTTGCCGGGCGAGGGTCAGCATGCCGCTATGCTTGCCGGAGCAGTTGTTGTGGCGTGCGCCGGGGGTCAGTCCCGTCCGGACGAGGTCGAGCTTCGCCGCCTTTCCCATCGGGGTATGGGCGCCGCATTCGAGATCGCTTTCGCCGAGCCCGATGCGGCGCAGCCAGGCGAGGACGGCATCGGCATGGCCCGCCTCGCCATTGTGCGAGGCGCAGGCCAAGGCCAGTTCCCCCGGGCCGAGGGCGAAGGCGTCGGCCGCGCCGCTTTCGACTAGGGCGATGGCCTGCAGCGCCTTGATTGCAGAGCGGGGATAGACCGGACGCGTCACGTCGCCCCAGGCGGCGAGCAGCCGGCCGGCGGAATCCACCACCGCCGCCGCGCCGCGATGGCGGCTTTCGATCAGCGGACCGCGGGTCACTTCGACCAGCACTGGGTCGATGGCGGAAGGGTTGCGCGGGGCGGTCGGGAGGATTTCGCTCATGGTTTCCTGTGGGGTCCGTGGCCGGGCCAGCAAACATCTTGCCTTTGGCGGTTTCGCCCGGCAAGGTCCGGCCATGCGCGGCTATTTTGGCATCGGGGCGGAGCGCATTTCCAAGCAGATGAACGTGGGCAGCCTGTTTCGAACGGCGCACGCGTTCGGCGCTGGGTTTGTGTTCACCGTCGCCGCGAGCTATGCCCCGGACGAGGGCGAGGTCGCGGATACTTCGCGGTCGACCGCCAGCGTCCCCCTATACGATTTCGAAACGGTGCGCGATCTGCGCCTGCCGGTCGGCTGCGGGTTGATCGGGATTGAGATCACCGAGGACGCGATCGAACTGCCCAGCTTCCGCCATCCGCGCTGCGCCGCCTATGTCCTTGGGCAGGAGCGCGGTAGCCTGTCGCCGGAGATGGTCGAACTCTGCGATTACGTCGTCAAAATTCCGACGAAATTCGCCGTCAATCTGGCAATCGCCGGGGCCATTGTGATGTACGATCGGCTGATCAGCACCGCGCGGTTCGCCGCCCGTCCGCTGGTGCCCGGTGGGCCGCGGGAACCGCTGCCGCCGCATGTCTTTGGCGAGCCCTTGTGGCGCGTGAAGCAGCATGCGGCATCCGCCGCGCGCGCCGAGAAGAACGACCGAGAGGAGCGATGATTAAGTTTTCGATGAAATTCTGCGGCTGTGCCCTGCTCGCCGCCTTGGTGGTTATCCTGGCCCTGCCCGCCGCGGCGGAAACCCTGATCGGCCAATTCGGCGATTGGGACGCCTTTCAGGACGGCGCGGGCGGGGACAAGGTCTGCTACATGGCCAGCCTGCCCAAATCCGAAAAGGGCGACTACAGCTCGCGCGGTCAGACCTATCTGACCATCGTCCACCGGCCGGGTGCGAAGATGGCCGGCGTGGTGCGGGTCACCGCTGGTTATGCCTATAAGCAGGGCAGCGACGTGACGGTGAAGATCGACGACAAGACCTTCCTGTTCTACACCCATCCCGACACGCCGGACGCGGCCTGGACGCGCGGTGACGCGGCCGTCCGCAAGGCCATGATCGCGGGTCGCTCGATGGTCGTGAAGGGCACCTCCGGGCGCGGCACGGTGACCACCGATACCTATTCCCTGTCCGGCGTCACCGCCGCCTATAAGGCGATCAGCAAGGCCTGCAGGGTCAACTAGGCGGCGCAGGCCGAACTGCGCCGCTTGCTTGCGGCGGCCGAATCGCCCATATCCGGGTGATGGAAGCCGAAATTCAGATCGCCAAAGGCGGGTCGCAGGCCGCGCCCGACCGGCCCAGCCTCGTGGGCCTCGACCGCGAAGGCTTCGCCGCCGTCGTCGAGACTCTCGGAAAAAAGCCGTTCCGGGCCAAGCAGCTCTGGAGCTGGATCTATCGGCGCGGCGCGCGGTCCTTCGACGAGATGACCAACCTGTCGAAGGAACTCCGCACGGCCCTGGCCGAGAACTATACGCTCGACCGCCCGGCGGTGACGGTGAACCAGCGCTCGACCGACGGCACGCGGAAATGGCTGCTCGGTCTGGCCGATGGCAGCCAGGTCGAAGCCGTCCATATCCCCGAGGCGCGGCGCGGCACGCTCTGCGTCTCCTCCCAGGTCGGCTGCACCCTCAGCTGCCGGTTCTGCCATACCGGAACCCAGCGCCTGGTGCGCAATCTGGACGCGGCCGAGGTGGTGGGCCAGGTGATGCTGGCGCGCGACGATCTCGGCGTCTGGACCGCGCCCGACGAGGAGCGCGACCTGACCAATATCGTCATGATGGGGATGGGCGAGCCGCTCTATAATTACGACAATGTCGCCAAGGCCCTGCGCATCGTCATGGACCCCGAGGGGATCGCCATCTCCAAGCGGCGCATCACACTCTCGACCGCCGGGGTGGTGCCCCTGATCGAGCGCTGCGGGGCTGAACTGGGCGTCAATCTCGCCGTCTCCCTCCATGCCGTCACGGACGAGCTGCGCGACGAGATCGTGCCGATCAACCGCAAATATCCACTGGACGAGTTGCTCCATGCCTGCCGGACCTATCCCGGGCTGGGCACTACGCGGCGCATCACCTTCGAATATGTCATGCTGCGCGACGTCAACGATTCCCCGGCCGAGGCGCGCGAGTTGGTGCGCCTGGTCTCCGGCATTCCGGCCAAGATCAACCTGATCCCGTTCAATCCCTGGCCCGGCTCGCCCTACGACTGCTCGACCCCCGAGACGATCCGGATCTTCGCCGGCATCGTCGAGCGCGCGGGCTATGTCTCGACCGTGCGCACGCCGCGTGGCCGCGACATCTTCGCCGCCTGCGGCCAGCTCAAGACCGCGACGGAAAAGCAGCGCGCAAGCGAAAGGCGCGCCGCCGCCCAGTGACGCCGCGCCAAGTGGTCCCCTTGCCCTAGCGGATTCGGGACGATC
>CAUZWC010000051.1:0-13992 GCA_963583595.1 Alphaproteobacteria bacterium
GCCTTCTTCGCGGCGGCATATTCCATCTCTTCGAAGCCATCCGTGATAAGGACGGCCGCCCGCTTGTTTTCCAGAAGATTCTCGCTGCGTCGGGGCATCGAATGGTCCATGTGTCGCTCCTTATTCCTGTTGCCAACTCTACAATTCCGCAAGTGCGAAGGCGAAAGCGGGCGCCCAGAACCTCCACCTGGAGGGGGCTGCGCCGGTTCGACAGTCGCTGCAGAGTCTCGAAAACTTCCGAATCAATATGCTCTCCAGAAAACAATCTGTCAAATTCAAGATATTCGAAACACTTAGTAAAATAATCTTCCTGGACTATGTAGAAAAAATTTGAATAGTTTTATCTATTATAATATATTTCTAACTATCTCTGGGAAATATTCGTTTTCCGAAAAAATAAATGTAATACATCTACGTTTTGTTTATATGTATACTTAAAATTTTCTTGACGTCGCGACAGCAATAGCTAAGTTGCAATGCAAAATACTTAATAGCCTCGGCGACAAACTTGGGTACTCGGTTCCTTGCGCGGCATCGGGGCCGTGGCTGCCTGATATCCAGCCCTGGCGCGATGTCCGATTTTGGAGCCACCGACGGGAGCGGCGATTATGTGCGGCCTTTGCGGAGAGGTCAGATTTGACGGCGCCGCTCCAAATGCGGCCGCCTTGGCGCGCCCGAAATACCTGGGACGAGTGCGGGGCATCACGGGGTGCTGCGCATTTTCAGGCGATCACCGATCCGCCGCTGACGATCATGGTTTCACCGGCCATATAGGTGTTCGCATCGCTGGCAAGGAACGCCACCGCCTGCGCCATTTCCTCCGGCTGGGCGCCGCGCTTCATGGGAAGCGTGGGCGCGAGTTTCGCCATATAGCCGTTCTCGCGCATGGGCACGGTCTCCACGGCGCCGGGCGCCACGCCGTTCACGAGAATGCCTTCCGGCGCATAGGCTAGCCCCATCGAACGGGTGATGCTGACGACGCCGGCCTTGGCCGCCGCGTAATGGGCCATCTGCGGGAAGGCGACGAAACCGTCTACCGAGGCGATGTTGACGATGCGGCCCGACCCGTGACCCCGCATATGCTCGACCGCCGCGATAGAGAGATGGAAGACCGCGCGCAGGCAGACATCGAAGATCAAATCCCATTCGGGATCTTCGATCTTTTCCATCGGGGTGCGGATATAGACGCCCGCATTGTTGACCAGGGAATCGACGCGGCCGAGCGCCTGAGCGGCCTGGCGGAAGGCGTCATGGCAGGCCTCGCGCGGACCGAGTTCGGCGGCCACGGCATAGGCCTCGTGGCCCTTGTCCGAAAGCTCGCCGACCGCCTTGTCGAGAGCCCCGGCATCCATATCGATCAAGGCAAGCCGCGCGCCTTTTCCGGCGAGGACATGGGCGATGGCATTGCCGATCCCTTTGGCCGCGCCGGTCACAACGACTGATTTACCTTGCATCAAAACTCTTCTCCTCGAGAAGCGTGGGGTTGGTTGGGTCAGGCGGCGGCGCTGGGCAGAACGACAAGTTGTGAGATCACGACATTGGGCGGCTGAGAGACTGCGTAGCCCACTGTGCCGGCAATGTCCTCGGGGTTCAGGCACTCGCCGAAATCGTCGTAAAACTTCTGGGCTTTTTCAGAGTCGTTTTCCCAGCGCTGGAAGGCGAATTCGGTGCGCACCAGCCCGGGCAGAATCTCGGTCACCCTGACGCCGGTGCCCCGGTAATCCTTGCGCAGAGATTCGGAAAAGCCATGGACGGCATACTTGCTGCCTGCGTAAATCGTTCCGCCCGCATAGGGCGTGAAGCCCGAGATCGAGCCGATATTCACAATATGGCCAAGATCGCGTTCGATCATCCCGGGAATGACGGCATGGGTAATGCGTATGAGGCCGGTCACATTCGTTTCGATCGTGCCGACCCAATCCTCGATATCGCCCTTGTCGAACCTTTCGCGGCCGCCTTTATCGGTGCCCGCGTTGTTGACCAGGATCGCGATATCGCGCCAATCCGCGGGCAGGGATGCCAGAGCCTTGGCGATCGAGTCAGGGTCCGTCACGTCGAGGACGAGAGGAAAGCCCTTGCCGCCCAGTTTCTCAGCGACCGCCTGGACACGCTCGGCCCGTCGGCCGGCGCAAATCACCCGGCACCCCAGATCGGCGAGGGCCTGCGCTGTCGCGGCGCCGATACCGCTGCTCGCACCCGTCACGAGCGCAACTGAATCCGGACGGGGCATCATTGCCACGTTCATATTGGTCTCCTTTTCTGATCACTCTGACGTGGGGCAGAGCGGCCCGCACCGGTCACTGCCGATGTTAGAACATCGCGCCCCCACGGGCCAAGCATCTGCGGCGTTCAAGCGATGAGGATATTGCGTTGGGCCGCCATGGGCATGGCCGGGCTTTTGTTGACCGCCATTCTACTGGGCGGCGGGTTGGCGTTATGGCTTTCTCAGCAGGATCCGGACGCGGTCATCGCCACGGACCCGAGCGCTTACCGCCTGACCGCCGAAAGGCGCGTGCTCGTCGAGCGCAACGGCGAACTGAGACTCGACCTGACGCTGACTTTCCGGGCCCCGGAGATCGATGCGCCGATGCGCATGACGGTCAGCCTGCCGGCCGATTCCCAGGCGCAGCACGATCTGCCGGTCCTTCTGCTGCTGGGCGGTCTCGACTCCGGGCGCGAGAGCCTCGACCGATTGCCGCCGCTGGGCCGCAACGCCCTGGTCGGCTTCGAATACGCGCGCAATGATCTGGTTCTGGACCGTGACGCCTCCGTACTGGATCGCGCCCTGGCCGTGCGCGCTGGCGCCATCGAGACGCCGGGCCAGATCGCCGCCGCGCTCGTCTGGCTGGGCGCGCAACCCTGGGCGGACGAGAACCGGATGAGCATTCTGGGTTACAGCCTCGGAGCGATCTTCGCACCGGCAGGACACCGGGCGGCACAGCGCGCCGGGGTGACGGTGGCCGCTGACATCTTGGCCTTTGGTGGGGCCGATCTCGACCTGATCCTGCCCCATGCCATCAAGTTCGATCCGCCGCCCCTGCGCTATCTGGCCGCGACCGTCGTCGCGATGATGCTGCGTCCGATCGATCCACGCTTCCATCTGCCCTATTTGCGCGGCCGTTTCATGCTCATCGAATCGCAGGAGGACGAGCTGATTCCGCCGGCCGCGCAAGCCCTGTTCGCGCGCCTGACCCCGGCGCCGAAGGAGGTTCACAGGATTCCCGGCGATCATATCAACCCGCGCAACACCGAGGTCATGGCGCGAGTGGTGGCGCTGTCGACGACCTGGCTTTTGGCCGTCGGCGCCGCGAATGCGCCGTGATAGCGGTCTGAAACTTACGGGTTACTTCGTGACGAAGCAGTCGTTACCGGCGCTTTTCAACCGGTCGCAGAGCTGGGCGGCCGAGGCTTTGGCCATGGGGCCGACCCGCAGACGATACCACACGCCCTTGCTGACTCCGAGATCCACGGGTTGAACCTCATGGGACAGGCCGGCAAGAAGACCGGCCTGCTCGACCGAAACCTTTTCCCACCACCTTTCGCTGCGGGCCGGATTGCGAAACGAGCCGATCTGCACCCATGAAGCGCCCGCGACCGGGGCAGAGGCAACCTGCGGTGCGGGTTCTGCGGCAGGCTGGGGAGCGGGCGCCGGTTCAGGTGCGGCGGCTTGCGCCGGAGTCGATGGGGGCGGAGTCGGCGGAGCCGGGGATTTCTCCGGCGCGGGTTCAGCTGCAGGGACGGGCTCCGGCGTCGGCGCCTTCGTGGGCATGGCCTTGGGCGGTGAATCGTCGACCAGCGGCACATAGCCCGGACCTTCGGTCTGGGCCAAGGCCTTTGCCTGGGCGATCTGATCGGAATTCATGCGCAGGAGCAGGGACTGCCGGTTGCGCAGGGCCTCTTCGTCGCCCTGTTCGGCCGCGAGCCATATCCATTTCAGAGCCTGGACATCGTCCTGTGCAACGCCCCGACCGCGCGCATAGCGAACGCCGAGTTGATTCTGGGCGCGGTCATAGCCCTGTTCGGCCGCTCGACGAAACCAGGCCAGTGATTGTTCCTGATCGACGGCCACCCCGGTGCCGTCACGATACATCTTGCCGAGATTGTATTGCGCCCGGTAGTAGCTGGACTGTCCTGCCTTCAGTATCCATTCGAAGGCCTTGCCCGTATCCGGCTTGCCGCCTTCGAGTTCGTCGGCATGGAGATACATTTTGCCGAGGGTGTATTGCGAACGGGCAAACCCGGCGATGGCGGCCCGTTCGATCCAGAAGCGCGCCTTCTCGATATCCTTCTCGGCGCCCGTGCCGGAGAAATAGACGAGGCCGAGATTGTGCTGGGCCTCGATCACGCCCTGGCCGGCCGCCTCGCTCCACCATTTTATCGCCAGGTCCTGGTTCTGGGCGACGCCCTGACCGTCGTAGTAGAGCGATCCGAGATTGTACTGCGCGCGCGGATCGCCGGATTCGGCCAGCGGCTGCCATATCGCGGCGGCTGCGGTGTAGTCGCCGGACCGATAGGCCTGCCAGCCCGCATCGAAATCCTGGGCATGGGCCGAGCCAACGCCGAATGCGGTTAAGGAGAAACCGGACACGGCCAGGGCGACGGCAAATACCGAAGCCCGGAACAAGTCCTTGATGAACGCTTTAGCCGTTGTGTCGATCTGGGCCATTGCCTCTCCCTGGACGCCGCGGCCAGTCCGCTCCCATCACCGCCACTGCATAGTTTCACGCATGGCGTGAAATCTCAACGACGCGTAGCCGAATCGGGGCGTGGCGTCGCCGGCGAATCAGACGCCCAGAAGCCCGACGACCGCGCCCGTCATGCAGGTCGCGAGAGTGCCGCCGATGAGGCAACGAATGCCCAGAGACACGATCTCGTTGCGGCGTTCTGGCGCCAACGCCCCATGCCCGCGATGACGATTCCGAGACTGCCGAAATTAGCGAACCCGCACAGCGCGTATGTCGCGATAAGCCGGCTTCTCTCGGACAGGGACTCGCCGCCGCTGCCAGCGAGATCGACATAGGCGGCCAGTTCGTTGATCACCGTCTTCACCGCGAGGAGCCGGGCGACGGCCATGGCCTCGCTGGCGGGCACGTCGCATAACCAGGCGAGGGGCCACATGACATAGGCGGCCAGTTCCTCGAGGCAAAACCCGCTCTCGCCGCCCCAAGGCAGCAAGCCCAGGATCTGATTGATGAGGGCGACAAGGCCGACGAAGACGATCAGCATGGCGATCACCGCCGCGAGCAGGGTGGTGCCCTGCATCGTACCGTTCGCGATGGCCTGCATCGACGAACGCACCTCGGGGTCGGGCGCCAGATCGCCGGGCGTCGGCGGGCTGTCATCGGGCACCATCAAGCGCGCCACCATGACCGTCGCCGGGGCGCTGATAAGCGAAGCAGCCAGAATATGGCCCATTGTTTCGGGCACCACCGGCGCGAGGATGGAGGCGTAAAGCACCATCACCGTGCCC
Source organism: Alphaproteobacteria bacterium (assembly GCA_963583595.1). GTDB lineage: Bacteria > Pseudomonadota > Alphaproteobacteria > CADEGL01 > CADEGL01 > JABIRQ01. The sequence continues at coordinate 5,471 of CAUZWC010000051.1, forward strand.
GCTACGGTGGCCATGCCCACGACCATGACGATGAACAATTCGCCGCGCGACAGCTTGGCCAGATAAGGCCGTGCCAACAAGGGTGTGTCGATCATGCCGATGAAGACATTGGCTGCTGTCGTCACCCCGACGGCGCCGCCCAGCCCCATGGTCCGCCGCAACGCCCAGGCGAAGGCACGCACGACCAGCGGCAGGATGCGCCAGTAGAAGAGGAGCGCGCTCAATGCGCTGACCAGCAGGATCAGCGGCAGGGCCTGAAACGCCAGGATGAAAGTCGAACCCGGTTTGGTCACCTCGAAGGGGGCGGTGCCGCCGCCGACATAGCCGAAGACGAAAGTGGTGCCGGCCTGGGTCGCGCGCTGAAGCGCCAATGCGATGTCGTTCAACGCAATGAAGACCGAGCGCATGCCAGGCAGTTTGAGCAGGGCCGCGCCCAGGACAAGCTGGATCAGAAGGCCTGTCGTAACCGTGCGCAGCGCGAGTCGCGGCGCTTGCCGCCCGAAGAGCCAGGCAATCGTCGTCAGACCGAGCAACCCGACCGCGCTCTGCAATTCCAGCATTCCCCAACCCCCGAAACACCCCCATTTCCAACCAGAATGGCTAAGGCGGAAGAGGGGAGAAAGGTCAAGGCTTGCGCGCTCATCGCACCCCTGAAATCATACCGGGGAACAATGTCGGAAAACAGAAAACAGCCCGGCGAGGCTAAGAGACAGTTCGCAAAGAGATAGCTCAAGGAGAGCGGAATGGACACGCGCGCGGCGGTCGCTCATGGAGCGGGCAAGCCCCTTTCGATCGAAACGCTTCAACTCGCCGGCCCTAAGGCGGGGGAAGTGCTGGTCGAGATCAAGGCGACAGGCATCTGCCACACCGACCAATTCACCCTTTCGGGGGGCGATCCCGAGGGCATTTTCCCCTCCATCCTGGGCCATGAGGGCGCGGGAGTCGTGGTCGATACCGGGCCGGGCGTGACCAGCGTGAAGAAGGGCGACCATGTCATCCCGCTCTATACGCCGGAATGCCGCCAGTGCGAATACTGCCTCTCGGGCAAAACCAACCTCTGCCAGGCCGTCCGCGCGACCCAGGGCCAGGGCTTGATGCCCGACGGCACCAGCCGCTTCTCCCTCGGCGGCGAGACGATTTACCATTACATGGGCTGCTCAACCTTCTCGAACTACACCGTGCTGCCCGAAATCGCCCTCGCCAAGATCCGCAAGGACGCGCCCTTCGACAAGGTCTGCTACATCGGCTGCGGCGTAACCACGGGCATCGGCGCGGTCATCAACACGGCGAAGGTCGAACCCGGCGCGAATGTCGTCGTCTTCGGCCTGGGCGGCATCGGCCTGAACGTCGTGCAGGGCGCGCGGCTGGTCGGCGCCGATATGATCGTCGGCGTGGACCTGAACCCGAAGCGCAAGGCCCTGGCCGAGAAATTCGGCATGACCCATTTCGTCAATCCGAAGGATGTCGGGGGCGACCTCGTCGCCCATCTGGTCGAACTGACCAAGGGCGGCGCGGATTACAGTTTCGAATGCATCGGCAACGTAAACGTCATGCGCCAGGCGCTCGAATGCTGTCACAAAGGCTGGGGAGAGAGCATCATCATCGGCGTGGCCGGAGCGGGACAGGAAATCAGCACGCGGCCGTTCCAACTCGTCACCGGCCGGGTCTGGCGCGGCACCGCCTTCGGCGGCGCCAAGGGTCGCACCGATGTGCCGAAAATCGTGGACTGGTATATGGACGGCAAGATCAACATCGACGACCTGATCACCCATACCTTGCCGTTGGACGACATCAACAAAGGCTTCGACCTGATGCACGCGGGCGAGAGCATCCGTTCCGTCGTGGTGTACGACTGATCCGGAAGGGTCAGAACTGTTCAACAACTGCGACAGGGAGTTGACCATGGCTCATAAACATTCAGGCGGGTGCGATCATATTCACACCCATTCGGACAATGCCCCGACCGACAACCATGTCTGCCATTGCTCGGTCTGCAAGCGGGTGACCGGGCAGGACACGACCCATGTCGTGTTTTTCAAACATGGCGATGTGGCGGTCGACAATCCCGGCAAAATGAAACGGCAACCGTTCAATGTCGAGAATCCCAACGGTCCGCTGGAACTCTGCACCTGCGAAACCTGCGGTACGCCGATCATGCTCGACGACAAGCAGGGCCGCATTCGGGTGATCGTGCCGAATCTGATGGGCTACGATCCTGACAGTCTGCCGGCGACCTATCACGCCTTCTACGATCCGGCGAGCGGCACCCCGAAGCCGAATGACGGCCGTCCCGTCGAAGCGGGCCTGCGTCCGGATTTCGTCTGGCCGAAACCGTCCTAAGTCCAATATTCGAATTCACCGGCCGTCCCACACTGGGCAACCGGTGTGGGATTTTTCTTTGACACGATCGCGGAGAACGAGGGAACGAGCATGACCATCGAAACGATCGGCAAAAACAAATGCTTTGGCGGTGTGCAGGGAGTCTATTCTCACGCTGCGGAATCGACAGCTTGCGCCATGCGCTTCTCCGTCTTTCTCCCGCCCCAGGCCGAGGCGGGGAAGGTGCCCGTGGTCTATTGGCTCTCGGGCCTGACCTGCACGGAGGAGAATTTCACGGTCAAGGCCGGCGCGCAGCGCTACGCCGCCGAGGCCGGAATCGCCGTGGTCGCCCCGGATACCAGCCCGCGCGGCGAAGGGGTGGCCAATGACGACGCTTATGACTTCGGCCAGGGGGCGGGTTTCTACGTCGATGCCACGGAGGAGCCCTGGCGGGCGCACTACCGGATGTACGGCTATATCGTCGAGGAACTGCCTGTCCTGATCGCCGCAAGGTTTCCCGTGGATGCGGCGCGTGCGGGCATCATGGGCCATTCCATGGGCGGGCATGGCGCCCTGGTCTGCGGTCTGCGCAATCCCGACAAGTATCGCTCGATCAGCGCCTTCGCGCCGATCTGCGCGCCGATGCGCTGCCCTTGGGGACAAAAAGCGCTGACCGGCTATCTCGGTCCGGATCAAGAGGCCTGGAAAAACTACGATGCGACGGAGCTGATTCGCGGCACGCACGACGACCGCGCCATCCTGGTCGACCAGGGCTTGGCCGACGGCTTTCTGACCGAGCAGATGAAGCCCGAACTTCTGGAAGAAGCCTGCCGCGAGACGGGGCGGCCGTTGATCCTCAACCGACGCGCCGGTTACGACCACAGCTATTACTTCATCGCCAGCTTCATCGGCGACCATATCCGCCACCATGCCGCCGCGCTGACCGTCTAGCCGCAGATCGACCTCGATCTTCCGCACGGCCTCGATGGGACAATTCTCGCCCGTCCGGGTCATCGTCACCGATCCGCGATAGCGTCCCGCCGGCCAGCCCGCGGACGGCGTACGCCAGCCGATGAAGGTCATGCGGTAGGCTTGGGGTCTTGTCGATCTCGACCGTATTCTCGGTCAGGACCTGATAGCCAGGACCCTCGATCCGCAGGGTCAGCCGGTCGCCCGCACGCAGGCCGCAGACCTGGGCCCAGAGCACCAGAGCCTCGCCGTCGCGCGGTAAGGCGTCCGGATCGCCCCCGAAGACGTGCCGGTGGCCCTGGCGGAATTCGGCCAGATCGGCAATTTGCATACCCGGCAGGATGAAGGCACGGGCCGCGGCCTGCCGCTCGCCAAGCGCCTCTCCGAGCTCCACGACGCCGAATTGAAAACCGAAAGCGCGGTCGGGCGGGGCACTACCGTCAAGGTTATTTTCCCGCGCGAGCGGACCTTCTTCGCCGTCGCGGCGGAGTAGTGATTAGGCGCAGAGGGGCGGCGCCCCCAGCCGTTCCCGCCCGGTGCCGAGCTTGCGTTCCATCGCGCCCGCGACGGCCAGCAGCTTTTCCTCCGCGCCGGCCGGCATCAGGACCTGCATGCCGACGGGCATGGCCCCCGCATCCAAGGCCACGGGCATAGTCAAGGCACAGAGCGACAGCAAATTTCCGATCGAGGTGTTGCGCAGCATCATCATGTTGCGCGGCATGTAGCCATCGACATCCGAGACCTCCGCAAGTTTGGGCGGCGTGATCGAGACGCTCGGCGTCACGACGCAGTCGACCGTGCGCAGCCGTCCCGCCGCGGTCGCGCTGCAGCGCGCCATCAAGCGGCAACGGCGGACGAATTCGATAGCCGTGATATCGGCAGCACTTTCCATCCGTGCGCTTACCACGGAATCCAACGTCGCCTCCCATTCCGGCAGTTCGTCCTCGAGGAAGGACTTGAACTCGGCGGAAACGATCCCGCCACGGCGAAACAGGCCGAACACCTCTTCTGCCTCCGGCAGTTCCAGCGGCACGAGGCGGGCACCCACCTCGGTCAGTTCGTCCAGGGCCTGGCGCACGCCCTCGACGATTCCAGGAGAGCAGTCCTGCCAGAAAATATCGTCGCAGATGCCGATTCGCAAGCCGTCCAGGGAGGCCGATTCGGTCGCTGACAACAATGCGCCGGTCGAGGCCTTGCGGTCGATCTCGCCAAAAGCGACGGTCGTGTCCGCGACGGTGCGGGCCAGCACACCGGGCGTGTCGAGGGCGGGGCTGAGCGGGGTAATTCCGGCCAGGGACCAGCGGCCATGGGTGACCTTGAGGCCGACATTGCCCGTGACCGAGGCGGGCACCCGGACCGAGCCGGCCGTGTCGCTGCCCAGCGCTATCAGGGCGGAACCCTCGCAGAGGCTGACTCCCGCGCCGGAGGACGATCCGCCGCTGACCCGGTGATCATTCGCGTCCCAGGGATTGCGCGGCGAACCCCAATGGTTGTTCACGCCCGCGCCGCCATAGGCGAATTCGACCGTATGGGTCTTGCCCGTGATGACCGCCTGCTGGCCGCGCAGGGCGTCGACCACCGGACCTTGGCGCTCGAAGGCAGGGGGCAGGCGGTTGGGCGAGCCGGCGAAGGTCGGCAAGCCGTTCACGGCGAACAGATCCTTGACCGAAACGGGCACACCCTGGAACGGGCCCAAATCGGCACCGACCCGGAACAGGGCATCGGCCGCATCTGCCGCATCGCGCGCGGCATCCGCCTGCCAGAGTTTATAGGCGCCGAGCGCCTCGCCTCGGGAATCGTGATTGGCGATCGCCGCATCGGTCAAATCGCGCGCCGTGAATTTGCGCGCGCGCAAATTCCGGCCAATTTCGGCTATCGGAAATTCGGTCAGGTCGGACATGGCTATCTCCCTGTTCTGCGCGTTCGGCGTATCAGTCGTGGCCCATCGGGGCGCGGCCGAGACGGTCGGCGGACCGGCCGATCACCCGCTCCATCGCATGGGCGATGGCGAAGAGGCGCTCTTCCGTGCCCGCCCGGCCGACCAAGGTGATGCCGACCGGCATGCCGGTCGCGTCGAGCCCCGCGGGCAAGGTCAGGCCGCAGAGCCGCAGCATGTTGACCGGGCAAGTGTTGCGGAACATCTGCCGGTTGACACGGACATGCTCGTCGAGCGGCTCGACCGCGTCATAGGTCGGCGGCGTGACCGGCGTGGTCGGCACGATCAAGGCATCGAAACCGGTCAGCCGATCGTCGGCGGCAAGGGCCAATCGCACCAGCTCGCTCTTTCGCGACAGCCATTCGCGCGCGGTGATGCCGCCGCCATCGGCGATGCGCAGGCGCACGGTCTCGTCCAGGGTTTCGATCCAGGCGGGCAGATACTCGTTGAGGAAGGCGTCGCATTCGCCCGAGACGACACTGCCTTTGAGATGCATCGCGTAGCCCGCCGCGTATTCCGGCATGTCGATTTCAACCAGCCCCGCGCCGGCGGCGGCGAACTCGTCGATCGCACCCCGGGCCGCCTCGGCCACACCCGGCGAACAGTCGTCCCATACCCCGTTCTCGCAGACCGCGAGGCGGAAGTCCGACGGCGTAGCGCGTTCGATATCCGCTAGGAAGCGGCGCGGATCGCCGAGCAGCGGATCGAGCGCCCCAAAACCATAGGCCAGATCATCGACCGAGCGGGCGAGCAATCCCACCGTGTCCATGATCGGACTGAGCGGCACGCAGCCATCGGTCGGCCAGCGGCCCGTCGTGGTCTTGATTCCGGCATTACCGGTCAGGCTCGCGGGAACGCGCACCGAGCCCCCGGTGTCGCTGCCCACGGCAAGCAGTGCGGTTCCTTCCAGCAGGCTGACCCCGGCGCCCGAGGAGGACCCGCCGGGCACCCGCGATTGCGCGGCGTCCCAAGGGTTGCGCGGGATGCCCCAGAAGTGGCGGTTGGTGCCCAGGGCGCCGAAGGCGAATTCGACCGTGTGGGCTTTGCCGGAAACGACCGCCGTCTGGCGGCGCAGGCGGCGGACGAAATCGCCGGCGCGCTCCCAGGATTCGGGCAGGCGGTTAGGGGTGCCGGCATAGGTCGGATAGCCGGGCACGCCGAACAGATCCTTCACCGAGACGGGAACTCCGTGAAGCGGGCCGGACGGGCCGTTCGCCTTGCGCACGAGATCGGCCGCAGCGCCCTCGCGCGCCACCCGGTCCGCATCCCAGGTCCGGTAGGCCTGAAGCGGGGCATCGAAGCGGCGGTGGTTGTCGACCGCTTCTTCGGCCAGGGCCTCCGCGTTGAGCTTGCCGCTTTGGAGATCGGCGGCGACCTCCCGCAGCGGGCGTCCGAACTGTCCGCTCATCCCGGCTCCTTCCTCTCGAATTCGAATTGTTGCGCTTGCCTCCCAGCGGGCGAGCGATCATAGAACCTGCAAGGATGGAGACGCCAGATGACGGGACGAAAAACCGCCGGCGACAGCCCGGCGCATTTCGACGGTTTCGAGAGCCGGCGGATCGAGGTTGACGGTATCGGTATCAATCTCATCACGGCGGGGCGCGGACCTGCCGTCCTGCTACTCCACGGCTATCCCCAGACACATCTGATGTGGCGCCATATTGCGCCGCGCCTGGCCGATCGCTTCACGGTCGTCGCACCGGATCTGCGGGGCTACGGGGATTCGGACAAACCGGTTTCTGACCCCCGGCACGAAACCTATTGCAAGCGGACGAACGCGCGGGACCAGGTCGCCGTCATGACCGCGCTGGGCCATGACCGTTTCCATGTTGTCGGCCATGACCGGGGCGGCCGGGTCGGCCATCGGCTCGCGCTGGACCATCCCGACCGGGTGAACAGTCTGGCCGTCCTCGACATCGCACCCACCCACAAGATGTACACGGAAGCCGACCGGGCCATGGCGACGGCCTATTGGCATTGGTTCTTCTTGATCCAGCCGGCCGATCTGCCCGAACGCTGGATCGGGTCCGATCCGGCCTATTACCTCAATCGGACCTTCGGAAGCTGGGGCGCGGGCACTGATATTTTCCCGCTGGAGATCCTGGCCGAGTATCTGCGCTGCTTCTCCGACCCGGCGACGATTCACGCCTCCTGCGAGGATTACCGTGCCGGTGCCGGTATCGATCTGGAGCATGACGAGGAAGACCTCGACCGCAAGCTCGATTGTCCTGTCCTCGCGCTCTGGGGCGAGGCGGGCTTCGTCGGGCGGCATTACGACGTAATTGCGGCCTGGAAGGAGCGAGCGGCGAATGTGACCGGCCGCGGCATCCCTGGCGGCCATTGGTTGCCCGAGGCCGTACCCGAGGAAACCTTCGAAGCTTTGACCGTATTTCTGAACAGTTGATTCTGCAGACCTACCGCTCGGTACTCCGAACACCTATATCAGACTCGTCAATGCGCGCGGATCGCACCGCGCGGGATGTAACGAACGGAAATCACGATGGTGCGCCGTGGTCGGTCGGGTGGAGATGGGAATGGCGAATCAGGAGATGCAACGCCCGGTTCTCTCCGTCGAAAAGGTGACAGAGGGGCGCCTGTGAAGAAAGTTGGGAAAAAGGTGCGTGTCGGCCTGTTCGTGAAATCGCGCGGCTATTTCATTGCGGGCATCCTGGTCACGGCGCCGATCAGCATCACCTTCTATCTGGCCTGGTTGGTTATCAATTTCTTCGACACGCGGATCACCCCGCTGCTGCCGGTCAAATACAACCCGGAGACCTATCTGCCCTTCGGCGTGCCTGGGGTCGGGCTCCTCATCTTCATTATTTTCCTCACCGTTGTCGGTTGGCTGACGGCGGGTCTGTTGGGCCGCTGGGTCATGCGCCTGGCGGAGCGGGTGCTGCGCCGCATGCCGGTCATCCGCAGCATCTATTCCGCGACCAAGCAGATCGTCGAGACGATCCTGGCCGACCAGTCGGAAACCTTTCGCCAGGTCGTGTTGTTCGAGTACCCCCGGCGCGGCAGCTGGGCGCTGGGCTTCATCACAGGCATGACCCAGGGCGAGGTCCAGAGCCTGACCGAAAACGATGTGGTCAACGTCTTCCTTCCGACCACGCCGAATCCGACCTCGGGCTATCTCCTCTTCCTGCCCCGGTGCGAACTGGTCGTTCTCAGCATGACCGTGGAGGAGGGGATCAAGATGGTCGTCTCGGGCGGCATCGTCACCCCACCGGACCGCCGCCCCGATCCGGAAAAAGAGGTCAAGAAGATCGCAGCCGCGGATCGTGAGAAACAAACGATC
>CAUZWC010000052.1:0-13982 GCA_963583595.1 Alphaproteobacteria bacterium
TTTGGCGGCATCGCCATGACCCGCGAAATCGCGGGCATAGGGGCAGCCGACCACGCGCGTCTCGACATGTTCGAGGCGCAATCCGGCGGCATGGACCGGTCCTGATTCGTCCAGCAGGGGCGCCGTGAATTCCGCCACCGTGCGGAAATGCTGCGGGAAATTGGTGTCGAGATATTCCTCTTCCGTGATCGTGCCCTCGTCGCGCAACGCAGCCCAATGGGCGTCATAGGTGTCGAACATGCTGACCCCGCCGGAATGGCCGAGATAGCGCCCCTTTTCGTCGATGCCGAAATTGAACAGGCAGAGCCGCCCGCCCAGCGCGAGTTCGCGCGCGCGGTTGAGCAGGATGCTTTCCCAATCCTTTCGCCCCTGCTCGACGAAAGCCTCGCGCACCGCGCCCTCGGCCCGGACCATATGGACATGGTTGGGGATCCGCGCGGGCACCGCGCTGATGTAGTGGGTCGCAGTCGAGGAGAAGCCCAGGTTCAGCGCGCCGGGCGGCAGGATCGGGCTGTGGAAACTGGCCGCCGAAGCGAAGACATAGAGATCGGGAATCTCATCGGCATAGCCCTTGAGATCGGAGAGGCGGTAGACGTTGCGAAAGACTTGGCCAAAATCGTTCCGCGGCAGGTCGGTATAGACGATCTGGATGGGCCGCGAGGGGCAGCGCCGGCGCACCTCGCCCAGCACCCGCGCGACCATGCCGATCGAGGTGCCGCCATCGGCGCAGCCCATGTCGGACATGGTGAAGACGCTGCCATCATCTTCCGGCGCCATGCGGTCGAGCGCATCAAGGATCAGCGGCGGGGCGCCGTCGATCACATCCTTCGCCCCGGTCGTGGCCTTGGAGTAGTAGCCCTCCCCCTGCTGCTGCCCCATCTCTTGCTACCAATACCTGCTGCTCTCTGGCTAGCGGGGCTGCGCAAATCACCCGTTTTAACGCGATTGAAAAGTATCTTGCATCATAGATAGAAGTATATATAGTTTTATTATAACTATATATGGAGGTGACGATGTCGGACACTCTTAAGGTATTCACGGCGAAGTCGGTGGACCGGCTGCTTTCGGAAGGGGGAAGTTCCGCATGGAAGTTGGCGCGCTCTAGAGCCCTCAAGCAAACCTATGTGGTTTGCTATCGGAACCAGCTTCGAGTCGAGGAGATCGGCAACGGTCCAACTCCGGAACCTCATGGCGCAGCTTTCCTCATTGGCAAGATCGGCGGTGTTGTCGAAGCGCCCGGAGAGCCGGATCGAAACCTAGTGCTGTTCAGCGACTATGCGCTCTTGGACACTCAGGACTGGTGGGCTGGAGACCGCAATCCTACGATCTACGCAGACATCTCTAATCTGAATATCGATCCGACGGCCTTGGAATGGCACCCTATGCCGGAGCCTAGGTACGCTAGAAAAAAATCAAGCCGGGACGGATTGTCAATTGAACAGGCCAAACGAGGCCTCGCGCAATGGTTCAATGTTTCGGAAGACCAAGTTCGGATCATTATCGAAGCGTAACGCCAAAAGCTGGATGCCTTCCAATTGAGGCCCACTCAGATTGAAGATGTCTGCCATTTGATCACGATCGTACATTTCGTTATGCCACTAATCGCGCAATTGTGAATATCGGACCTAATGGCTAAAGAAAGAACCAACCGGGTCGTGGCCTGCCGGGGCGGCGGGCGAACGGCGATCGAGACGCGGCCCGCGCCTGCCCCGGGACCCGGCGAGATGGTGCTGGGCCTGCGGGTCGTCGGGCTGTGCGGCACGGATCTGTTCAAGCTGGGCACGGGCGGCGATCCGCCCGGCATGGTGCTCGGCCACGAACTGGTCGGCGAAGTGCTGCAGCTGGGCTCCGGCGTCGAGGGTTTCGCGGTGGGCAACCGCGTCGCCGTGCCCCATCACGTGCCCTGCGGGGAATGCGTCTATTGCCGCCACGGCAGTCAAACCATGTGTGAGACATTCCGCGAGAACCTGCTGGAGCCGGGCGGGTTTGCCGAACGGATCCTGGTGCGGCCGCGCGCCGCGGCCCTGGCCGCGCGGCTCGTACCGGACACGGTGACGGACGAAGCCGCCGTGTTCCTGGAGCCGGGGGCCTGCGTGCTGCGCGGGGTGCGTCGCGCAGGCCTGGCGGAGGGTGACGGCGCCGCAATCCTGGGCGGCGGCTCCATGGGCCTGCTGCATCTTCTGATCCTGCGTGCGCTGTTTCCAGCCATGCCCCTGGTGGTGGCCGATCCGGTCAAGGATCGCCGCGCCCTGGCAACCGAACTGGGCGCGAGCGCGGCGGTGGCGCCGGGCGGGGACGCACGCAATGCCCTGCTCGATCTGACCGAGGGCGCCGGGGCAGGTGCAGTATTCGACACGGTTGGCGGCGCGCGCCTGCTGGAATCTGCAATCGGGCTGACGCGGCGCGGCGGCAGTGTCGTTCTCTTCGCCCATGCGCCCGAAGGCGAGCACGCGGATTTCGACCTCAACGCCCTGTTCAAATACGAGCGGCGTGTGATCGGCAGCTATTCCGGCGCCCTCGCCGAACAGGAAGAGGTTTTCGCCCTGATGGCCGCGGGCCGGCTCGACCCCTCGCCCCTGGTGAGCCACCGCATGCCCCTCGACCGGTTCGAAGACGGCGTGCGCCTCAGTCGCGAGCGCAAGGCCCTCAAGGTGCTGTTCACCCCAGGAGCGACCGGATGACCCTCCCCGCAACCATGATCGGCGCGGTCCTCACCGGGCCGGAGGCGATCGAGATACGCAGCGTCCCTGTGCTCCGCCCCGGGCCCGGCGAGGCGGTCCTGAAAGTCGAGGCCGCGACGACCTGCGGGACGGACGTCAAAGTCTTCCGCCGCGGCGGTCACCCCCGGATGCTGAAGGTCCCGACCCTGTTTGGCCATGAGATGGCGGGGCGGATCGCCGCTCTGGGCGAGGGCGTCGAGGGCTGGCGGGAGGGCGATGCGGTCGTCGTCTCGAATTCCGCCCCCTGCGGGCGCTGCGCGATGTGCCGGCTGGGGCGCGAAAACCTGTGCGAGGGTCTCACCTATCTGAACGGCGCCTTCGCCGAGTATCTCCACCTGCCCGCCCGCTTCGTCGCGCGCAGCCTCCACGCAATTCCGGCAGGGCTCGGTTTCGGGCGAGCCGCGATGACCGAGCCCCTGGCCTGCGTGCTGCACGGCATGGCGGCCTGCGAACTGGAACGCTATGCCGCCCTGGGCCCGGTCGAGACGGTGGTCTTCGGGGCCGGGCCCATCGGCCTGCTCTTCGTCGCCGCCCTCGCCGCCGCCGGCCACCGACCCATCCTGGCCGACCCGAATCCGAACCGGCTGGAGGTGGGGCGCACGCTGGGCGCCTGGCGCACCCTGGCTATCGAACGCGGCGGCGGACAGGCCGAGGTCGTCCGCGCGGAGACGAGCGACGGCGCGGGCGTCTGGGTCGCGGTCGATGCGACCGGCATGCCTGAAGTCTGGGCCGACGCACTGGGCGTCGTCCGGCCCGGCGGGCTGGTCAACCTGTTCGGCGGCTGCGCACCCGGCACGACCGTGCCGCTGGACACCCACCGGGTCCATTACAGCGAATTGACCGTGAAGGGCGTCTACCACCACAGGCCGGAGACCTTCCGCCGCGCCCTGGCCCTGCTGACCGATCCGGCCTTTCCCGTCGATCCGATCCTGAGCGGCGAGCGTACGATCCCCCAGGTCGAGGAGGCGCTGCGCGCCATGATGAGCAAGCAGGCCCTGAAACTCGTGATTCGCGGTGCGACGACCGGGTGAGCGGGGCCGCGTGACGACCGTCGTCCTGCAGTCCTGGCACGCGCGGCGGGACCCCGCCTGGATCGCGCGCTGCATGGCCAGCGTCGAGGCCTGGACGCTGGGCCACGGATATGCCTACCGCTTCCTGGACGATGCCCTGTTCGACCGACTGCCCGAAGCGCTCGCCCCCAAGCTGATGGCCCGGCCGGCCATGGCCGCCGATCTGGCACGCCTGCTGCTGGCGGGCGAGGTCCTGAGCGAGGGCGCCGAGCGCGTGGTCTGGTTCGACGCCGACAGTTTCATCTTCGCGCCGGATCGCCTGATACTGCCCGATGCGCCCTATGCCTTCGGGCGGGAGATCTGGATTCAACCGGGCGCACGCGGGCGTCCGCGCATCTATCGCAACATCCACAATGCCGCCTGCCTGTTCGATGCGGGCAATCCCGCGCTCGAATTCCTGATCGAGGCGGCGGCACGCATCGCCGCCCGTCTGGAAGGACCGGCCTCGCCCCAGCTTCTCGGCCCGAAGCTGCTGACGGCGCTGCACAACATCGTCGCCTTTCCCCTGATCGAAACGGCGGGGGCGGCCAGCCCGCTTGTCCTGCGCGATCTGGCGGCGGGCGGCGGCCCGGCCCTGGAGGCGCTCCGCGCGGAACCGCCCCTGCCCGCCGTCCTCAACCTCTGCGCCTCGCTGGTCGGACGGCAGATCGACGGTGTGGCGGTGGACGAAGCTCTCATCGAATCGGCGATGACGGCCCTGGCCGAAGGCGCGCTCTAACCCCGCCGTGCGACAAACTCCTGAAATGTCGTCACCTCGCCGCGGCGGCGGGCGGCTTCGAAAGCGGCGTTCAACGCGATCTTGCGTTCGAGGGACTCCGCAAACAGGGCACGCAGTGCCGGATCGGTCAGGCCGAAACCGTCCTTGGCCAGCCTCTCTCGCATCCAGCGATAGCAGGCATCGGCCAGTGCGGCCGAGTCCGACCCGTGGCAGACCGAGCCCTTGCGCACCCGGTAATCATGGAGCGGCGCGCGGGTCACTGGGAGCGGCCCGCAGGCGTCGATAAGCTGGAGGTTGAAGATCACATCGTCGCCCAGGCGCGCCCCCGCTTCCCAGGGTCGGACGACCTCTCGCCGGGCAAGGGCCATGATGGGCACCGAGGTCTCCAGGAAGGCCACCCCGTCCAGGGCGAACCGGCTTTCGCCCAGCGCGAACAGGGTGCTCAACTCGGCACCGGTCTCGTCGTCGACCAACCGCACATTGTCGGCCGCCGCGCCATGCGCCGCGGCCAAGGGCAGGAGGATGGCCAGGCGCTCCGGATGAAACAGATCGTCGGCGTCGAGAGGGGCAACGAAGGCGCCCTCGGCCGCCGCCAGGGCCGCATTGCGGGCTGCCGGCGCACCGCTTCCGATCTGCCCGGTGGGAACGAAGGTCAGGCGTGGATCAACCAGTCCGGCAGCAGCGAGCAAGGCACGGTAATCGGCACCGTCATCCGACGCGATCACCGCCTGCCAGTTCCGATGGCTCTGTTCCAGCAGGCTGCGCACAGCGCGCGCCAGGGTTCCCTCGGCACGATAGGCCGGAATCAGGACGGAAACAGTGGCATCGTGAGCAGTTGAAGCCATGACGGGACATTCCTCGCGGGGCGGGGTGCATGATAGCCTTGCAACGCAAAACGGCCAGGGGCCGCGCGAGACAGTCGGAGGAATGGGCGATGATCAGCCACACCATGTTGGGCACCAACGATCTGGAAAAAGCCACCGCATTCTATGACCGGGTGCTGGGCGAACTGGGCTGCGCGAGGGTGCGCAAATTCGGCAATTCGGCGGCCTATGGCCCGGGCAAGGACGGCACTCCGGTCTTCTGGGTCTGCAAGCCCTATGACGGCAAGTCGGCCAGCGTGGGCAACGGCACCCATGTCGCCTTCATGGCGCCGGACCGGGCCTCGGTCGACCGCTTCCACGCCGCCGCGCTGGTCCTCGGCGGCAAGGACGAAGGCGCGCCCGGCCTGCGCGAGTATGGCCCACATTACTACGGCGCCTACGTCCGGGACCTCGACGGCAACAAGATCCAGGCCTGCTGCTTCAATCCGGAGTAGCGCCGGTTTTCTCACGGATCGCCTGCCAGACCCGGTGCGGGGTGAGCGGCATGTCGATTCTGTAGATGCCAAGCGGCGCGAGGGCGTCGAGCACGGCGTTGACGAGGGCGGGCGGGCCTCCGACGCAGCCCGCCTCGGCGCAACCCTTCACGCCGATGGGATTGGCCGGGCTCGGCACCTCGACCGTCTCCCAATCGCAGAGCGGAAAATCGGCCGCGCGCGGCATCGCGTAATCCAGGAATGAGGCGGCGAGGGGCTGGCCCGTCTCCATGTCGTAGACGACATGTTCGAGCAGCGCCTGGCCCAATCCCTGGGCGAGCGAGCCGTGGACCTGGCCCTCGGTCAACATCGGATTGAGGACGACACCGAAATCGTCGACGGCGGTGTAGCGCGGGATGGACACGATGCCGGTCTCGGGATCGATCTCGACCTCGGCGATATGGCAGCCATTGGGGAAGGAATAGCCTTCCTGGGTATAGATCGCCTGCTCGTCGAGACCGGGCTCGATCTCCGTCGGCAAGGCCGAGGCTTTGAAGACCCGCGCGCGCATCTCGTCGAACGCCACCCGCCGGTCGGTGCCGCGCACGACGAAGACGCCCGCCTCGAAGGCAATGTCTTCGACCGCCGCCTCCAGCATCGCAGCGGCCACCGTCCTGCCCTTTTCGACGATCTTCTCCGCCGCGCGCAGGATCGCCGGGCCGCACATCTGCAGGGAGCGCGAGCCGCCCGTGCCCCGGCCGTAGCTGATCGAGTGCGTATCGCCCTGGACCACGCGGATGCGCTCGAAAGGCACCGGCAGGCAACCCGCCAGGACCTGCGCGAAGGCGGTCTCGTGGCCCTGGCCGTTGGTCTGGGTGCCGACATAAAGCACGGCCTCGCCGGAGGCTTCGAACCGGATGCGCGCCGTCTCAGTCCCGCCGACCCCGCACCGCTCGACGTAATAGGCCATGCCCAACCCGCGCAGCCGCCCGGCCGCCGCCGAGGCCGCGCGCCGGGCCAAAAATCCGTCCCGGCCCGCCTTGGCCAGCGCGCGGTCCAGGATCTCGGCATAGCGACCGCTGTCATAGGTCAGGCCGGTCGGGGTGCGGTGGGGAAAGCGGTCGGGGCCCAGCATGTTGATCCGGCGCAGTTCGGCCGGATCCATGCCGGTCGCGCAGGCCGCCCGGTCGATCAGGCGTTCGACAATATAGGACGCCTCGGGCCGGCCGGCGCCGCGATAGGCATCGACCGGCACGGTGTTGGTGAAGACGCAGCGCACGCGCAGATCGACCGCCGGCACGTCGTAAACACCGCAGATCATTGGGCCGCCGTCGCGCGACGGCACGGCCGGCGCGAAGCCCGACAGGCAGCCGCCCATATTGGCGAGGATATCGACCCGCAGGCCGAGGATGCGCCCGTCCCCATCCAGGGCTAGGGCCGCGCGGACGTCCTGCTCGCGCGCCTGGCTGTCGCTGAGGAAGGCTTCGCTCCGGTCGCTCATCCACTTGACCGGACGACCCAACCAGCGCGCGGCCCAGAGCACGAGCACCTGTTCCGGATAGGTCACGGATTTCATACCGAAGCCGCCGCCGACATCGTCGCAGGTGACGCGCAGGCGCGCGGGCGGGACCCCCAGGATAGGTTCGGCCATCCAGTCGCGCAGATTGTGCACCCCCTGGCAGCCGGAATGAAGATGGAAGCACCCCGTACCCGGATCGTAGCTGCCGACGGCGCCGCGCGGCTCCAGCGAGGCGGGCGCGACCCGGTTGTTGGTCAGGGCCAGCTCGATCCGATGGGCCGCCCCGGTGAAGGCCTCCTCGACCGCCGTTGGATCGCCCAGGCCCCAATCGGCGCAGAGATTGTCCGGCGCCTCGTCCCAGATGCGGAGCGCTCCAGTTTCGATCGCCGCGCGCGGATCGACGAGCGCAGGCAGGGGATCGTATTCCACCGCCACGGCCTCGGCAGCGTCGCGGGCCCGGTCGAGGGTTTCCGCCACGACCAGGGCGACGGGCTGGCCGACGAAGCGGACCCGGCCCTCGGCCAGGACCGGATAGGGCGGGGCGGCGCAGGGGCTGCCGTCGCGGTTTGCGATCAAGTCGATGCAAGGCATCGGGCGCACCCCGTCCGCCGCCAGATCCGCGGCGGTGAACACCCCCAGAACCCCAGGCATGGCGGAGGCCGCCGTACCATCTATGCCGAGAAGACGCGCATGGGGATGGGGTGAACGAACGAGGGCGGCATGGGCCACGCGCGGCGGCGCCATGTCGCCGGTATAGCGCCCGGCGCCGACCAAGAGCCGGGCATCCTCGCGCCGGCGCGGGCTCTGGCCCTGTCCGATATTCGGTAATCCCGCGTCCGGCATGTCCCCTCCCCCGTCGCCGCCTCGAATCAGGCTAGCGCAGTTCGCCGGGGAAGGCATCCTGAGGCAGCGGATTGCCCGGCGGCGGGCCTTCCCTTAAACACTTGGCGGCTAACACTCGTTGCGAACGGAGATGGAGACCACCTTGGCCAAACGGGCGATTTTTCCCGACTGTCCGCCCGACCTGGCGGCCTCGATCACCCCCGCGCTGCAGGCTCGGGTGCCCGGGGTCGAAATCCGTATCGGCGATCCACCCTCCCTCGACGAGACCGCCGCGCTGCTGCGGGGCTGCAAGGCGGCCATGCTCTATGCCGTCTATGTCTCGGAGGAACTGCTGGCGGCCTGCCCAGAGCTGGAATCCGTCACCTATCTCTCGACCGGAATCGAGACCCATACCGATCTGGCGGCGGTCGAACGGCGAGGGCTCAGCCTGCGCCGGATGCCCAGCTATGCCGACCGCGCGGTCGCCGAACATGCCACCGCCCTGATGTTCGATGCCGCGCGGCAGGTGGCGCGGATGGACAAGGAATTACGCGACGGCACCTGGAAACAGGTCATGGGACTGGAACTGGGCGGCCGGACCCTGGGCGTGGTCGGGCTGGGCGGGATCGGGCGCGAGATGGTTCGGATCGGCCATGGCCTGGGCATGCGCGTCCTCGCCTGGACGCGCAGCGGCGTGCCGGACGACCTGCCCTGCGAAGCCTGCGAGCTGGACGAGCTTCTGGCCAAATCGGATGTCGTCTCGCTGCATCTGGCCTTGCGGCCCGAAACGCGGGGCCTGATCGACGCGGCCCAGCTCGGTCGCATGAAGCCGGGCGCCATCCTGATTAACACCGCCCGGTCCCAGATCGTCGAGGCCGATTCCCTGGTCGCCGCCCTGAAGCGCGGCCATATCGGCCATGCCGGGCTCGATGTCTTCGACACCGAACCGCTGCCCCAGGGCGATCCGCTCTTCGCCCTGCCCAATGTCACCCTGACGACCCATGCGGCCTGGTACACGCGGGAGGCGGGCGACCGCCTCATGGAGCTGGGCTTCGCCATTCTCGGCGAGGAATTGCGGCGGATCGAAGCCAAGGCGTGAGAAGCCGTCCGAAAGGCGCGCCCAGGCAAGCCACCGTCGCATCCTCCCTGTCCACGCCGAAGACCGGTCTATGCCGCATTGCCGGGCTGCCGAAGGAGAAAGCGCCGGATCTTACCGGTCGCCGTGCGCGGAATTTCGCTCACGAAATGGATTTCTCTTGGCCGCTTGTAGCCGGGCAGCGCCCGAGCCGCCGCGTGGATAGCCGCTTCGACCGCGCTGGAATCGGCCGCCGCCGCCAGGGTGGCGAACAGCACGGGCACCGGCATGCCGTCCCCATCGGGCAGGCCGACCAGGGCGCAATCCTCCAGGCCGGCGCAGGGTGCCATCACCTGCTCGATCTCGCCCGGGCTGACCCATTGCCCGGAAACCTTGAACATGTCGTCCGACCGCCCGGCATGGCGCCAACCGCCATCGGGCCCGACCCGGTAGAGATCGCCGGTGCGGAACCAGCCGTCGCGGAAGGCGCACGCCGTTTCCTCCGGCCGGTTCCAATAGCCCGCGGCCAGCGAATCGATACGCGCCCAGAGATGGCCGGGTTCGCCATCCGCCACCGGACGCCCCGAACCGTCCAGCAGGCGCAGATCGGCGCCCGGCGCTGGGCGGCCGGAACAATCCGGCAGCGCCGCTCCCGGTGTGTTGGCGAGCAGCATGCAGATCGTCTCCGAGGTTCCCATGCCGTCCAGGATGTCGCGCCCGACCCTGCGCCGCCACGCGTCCGCGATGCTTCCCGGCAAGGCTTCGCCCGCCGAGACGTATACGCGCACGGCGCCAAGAACGGCGTCTTCGGCCGTTCCTCCCGCCAGGCCCTCGGCCAGCGCTTTGCGATAGAAACTGGGCACCGAAAACACGGCGTCGGGCCTGTCGCGGCGCAGCACGGTGAGCAGATTCGATGGGCTCGGCCAGGCCGGATCGAGAATGGCGGTCGCCCCCAGGCGCAGAGTGCCGAACAGGACCGCGCCAAGGGCATAGGCGAAAAACAGACGCGAGGTCGCATGGACCCGGTCGCCGGGACCGAGACCCAGGGTTTCGCGCAGGTAACGATCGATCGGCAGGACCGAACTGTGGCGATGGATTGCGGCTTTGAGCGTTCCGGTGCTGCCGGAAGTGTAGATCAGAAAGGCCGCTTCGCCGCTGCGCGTCTCGGCGACCGGCATGGGTGTCGCCCCGTCGAGACGGGCGCGAAAATCGCCAGCTTCCAGAATGGTCGTGCCGCCTTCGACCGCCGGACGCGCGCGGGGCTCGACAATAGCCAAGGCCGCCGCGCAATCGCGCAGAACAAAGCCGATTTCCGCCCCAACCGCGCCAGGATTGAAGGCGACCGGCAGGGCGCCCAGGCGAAGGGCGCCGAGATAAGCCAGCGCGAAAGCCAGGGAATCGTCGAGCAGCAGCAGGACCCGGTCGCCCCGGCGCAGCCCCTCACCCGCGAGCAGGCCGGCCGCACGGGCCGAGCCCGCCTCCAGCGCGCCGAAGGACATCGCCTCGCCCGGCGCGATCAGGGCGACCCGGTCCGCCGCACCCACCGCGAGGGCGGGTTCGAGCAACGCCTGGGCGGCGTTGAGCGAGGTGTCGTCTTTCACCGGCTGCTCCTGGTTCCGTATCGGGTCGCGACAATCCCGGTGCCACCACCCCCCGTCCCTGTGCTAAAGGGAAGAACGAGCATGATCCATAGGGGGAAGACATGAAATTCGCGAGCTTCAGCAAGAACGGCAAGGCCGGCTATGGCGCGGTGACGAAAGACGGCATCGTCGATCTCGGCCGGCGCCTTAGCCATGCCGATCTGAAAGCGGTGATCGCCGCAGGGGCGATGGACGAGGCGCGCAAGGCCGCCGGAGGCCAAGCCGCCGATATGCCGCTCGAGTCGGTTACCTTGCTGCCGCCGATCCCCAATCCCTCCAAGATCATCTGCATCGGCCTGAACTACCACGAGCACCGCAAGGAGACCGGCCGCACGGAAGAGACGGCGAATCCGACCCTCTTCACCCGTTTCGCCGATACCCAGATCGGCCATGGTCAGGCGATGATTCTGCCCAAAGCGTCCGAACAGCTCGACTTCGAGGGCGAACTGGCCCTGGTGATCGGCAAGGAGGCCCGTCACGTTTCGCAGGCCGACGCGCTGAGCCATATCGCCGGCTATACCTGTTTCAACGACGGTTCGGTGCGCGACTGGCAGTTTCACACGACCCAGTTCGTCCCCGGCAAGAATTTCCCGGCGACCGGCGGCTGCGGGCCCTGGATGGTCACGGCCGACGAGGTGCCCGATCCCTCCAAGCTGACCCTGACCACCCGCCTGAACGGCACCCAGGTGCAGAATTCCCCGACCGATATGCTGATCTTTCCGATCCCGCGCCTGATCGAATATATCACGACCTTCACCACCCTGCGCCCGGGCGACCTGATCGTGACGGGCACGCCGGGTGGTGTGGGCGCCAAGCGCACGCCACCGCTCTGGATGAAAGCCAGCGATACGGTCGAGGTCGAGATCACCGGCGTCGGCACCCTGGTCAACACCGTCGCGGCGGAGTCCTGACGCGATCTACCGCCGCGAAAAGGTCGCGGAATATCGGCCAGCATTTGAGTAAATTTCCGCGTGGGCGTTTGGTCAGGGATTGAGCGCCCCGCGGATCATCGCGCCGATCGCGGCATAGAGGCGATCGCCGCCCCGCGCCGAGCGCAAATCGAAACCGAGGAAACCCGGCTCGTTGCGGGCGCGCACGACCAGATGGCTGGTCGCCGCCGCCAGCAGGACCATCACGGCGCCGATATCGGTTTTCGGCGGGATCGTCGTGCGCCGCGCGAGAGCGGCCATGAGGTCCAGGGCGCGCTTTTCGCGCACCCGGTCGAGCGCCCGGGTCAGGGTGTTCGGGCGGGCGCCTTCCCAGGCCAGAAGTTCGACCGTCAACGGCCGGCGCTGCAGCGCCTCGACATGACGCCGGACCACCAGAGTCAGCCAATCCGCCGGCGAATCGCCCTCCGGCGGCGGCAGGTCGTCGCCGAGCAATTCCTCGACCCGCCACCAGACGTCGCCCCGTTCGGCGAAGGCCTCGAGCAACCCGTCGAGCCCGGCGAAATAGCGATAGATCAGAACCTTGTCGACGACTGCCTCGCGGGCTAGGGCATTCACCCCCAACCCATCCACCCCGTCGCGCGCCAGCACGCGGCCGACCGCACGGACCAGCCGATCTTCGGTCCGGGCACGGTCTCTGCGTCTTGGGGGGGCCGGCATGGTGCTCGTCTCCGTTGCCCGACCGTCGCCCGAGGCGGCGGCCGCGTGCCCTGCTAGCTGGTCGCTTCGCCCTGCCAGGCCATGCGCTTGCGGTAGATGGTCGAGGCGCTGATGCCCAAATGGGCCGTCGCCTTGGGAATGTTCCCGTCGCACACCTCGATGGTCAGGCGTTCGACCTCGAGGAGCGGGCGGATGCCCTCGGGTGTGCCATCGCCGGCGCTGATCCCGCCATTGCCGTCGTCGACGGCGTCAGCCTTCTCGGCCGTTTGCAAACTACCGGATACCAGTGCATTTAGCAAATTACCTATATCGGCCCGCGAAATATCGTAATAGATAATTCCAAATCAAGCCTTCAGTCTGTCTTTCAGAGCAGCTTCGGAGCGATTTCCAAAGCCGGTTCCAGGCAGCCGGGATCGTCGTTGCGCGGGCTGTTCACCCTGGTCGAGACCGGATAAGTCACAAGACCCTTGACCTCACGGCAACGCAGCAGCGGCGCGACCGCCCGCGGGTCCTGGCCCTCGACATCGAGCCAGCGGTCGTAATCGGCGGGATCGAGGATGACCGGCATCCGGTGGTGGATCGCCCGCAGTTTCTCGTTTGCGTCGGTGGTGAGGATTGCGCAGGTTTTCAGCACCCCTCCGTCGGCGCTCTCCCAGCGTTCCCACAAGCCGGCGAAAGCGAAGGCCCGACGCTCTTCCAACTCGATCCGGTAGGGCTGTTTCAGCTTGCCCGCCGGTTTCCATTCGTAGAATCCGTCGGCAGGGATCAGGCAGCGCCGCGCCTTGAACGCTTCGCGGAAACTGGGCTTTTCCGCCACGGTTTCGCTACGTGCATTGATCAGCCGGTCGCCGATGTTTTCGTCCTTGGCCCAGAAGGGGACCAGGCCCCAGCGCAGCATGACCACTCGGCGGACCGGCGCCTCGCCCACCTGCTCCCCGTCGTTGCGCACGACCGGCACATCCTGATGCGGCGCCACGTTGTAACGCGCGGCCAGGTTCGCGCCCGGCCCCGTGAAGCCGAACAGGCCGCGCATCGCCTCGACCGGCAGGGTGATGGAATAGCGTCCGCACATGCTCTCGTTATGGCCGCCCGGCCCCACGGCTGTCGAGAGCGGGATCGGCATCTCCATCTTATCGACCCCGCGGGCGATCGACTTCGATTCCGAGGATGGCCTGCGCGCTGCCCGGCGCCCGGGCCGCGACGGCGTGATCCTGACCGAAGGCAAGCGGCGCGGCCTGTTCCTGCCCCAGGTCTGGGATGGCCTGCCCGATGCGCGCAGTTTCCGGGCCCGCCTCAGGCAGAAGGCGGGCCTCGCGCCGGATCACTGGTCCGGCGCGATTCGTGCCTTCCGCTTCACGGCGGAGACCTTCAAGGGGAAGGTCGCGGTCCAGCCTAGCGGCCGGCAAACCCGCGTAGACCGCCGCACGGCGATGCCCGGGCGGGCGCCTTTTACGACGACCGGGCGATCAATCCTCCTCGAGCACCTCGCTCACGGCGTCGAGCCCGCCTTCGAG
>CAUZWC010000053.1:0-13677 GCA_963583595.1 Alphaproteobacteria bacterium
CGGCCGCCTCTTTGGCCGTTTCGACCGCGATCAGCTTGGGGTGGCCTTCGGTCAAGGTGCCGGTTTTGTCGAAGACCAGGGTGTCGACCTTGGCGAAGCGCTCCAGGGCTTCGGCGCTGCGGATCAGCACCCCGGCCTGGGCGCCGCGCCCGGTGCCGACCATGATCGACATGGGCGTGGCCAGGCCCAGGGCGCAGGGGCAGGCGATGATCAGGACCGAGACCGCGGCGATCAGGGCATAGGTGAAGGAAGGCGAGGGGCCGACGGCAAGCCACAGCACGAAGGCGCCCAGCGCGATCGCGACGACCGTCGGCACGAAGATCGCGGCGACCCGGTCGGCCAGGCCCTGGATCGGCGCGCGGCTGCGCTGGGCCTCGGTCACCATGCGGACGATGCGCGAGAGCATGCTGTTCTCGCCGACATGCTCGGCCCGGACGATCAGCCCGCCGGTGCCGTTCAGGGTGCCGCCGATCACGGAGTCTTCGGGTCCTTTCTCGACCGGGATCGATTCGCCGGTGACCATGGATTCGTTCACCGCGCTGCGGCCTTCGAGCACGGTGCCGTCGACCGGCACTGATTCGCCGGGGCGCACCCGCAGGCGGTCGCCCTCGGCGATACGGTCGAGCGGCACCTCCTCGTCCTCGCCGTCAGCGGTCAAGCGTCGGGCGGTTTTGGGCGCGAGGTCGAGCAGCGCGCGCAGGGCGTCGCCCGTGCGTTCGCGCGCGCGCAGTTCCAGCACCTGGCCGACCAGGACCAGGGTGACGATCACGGCGGCGGCCTCGAAATAAACCGGGACCATGCCGTGGATTCCGCGCAGGGCGGGCGGGAAAATGTCCGGCGCCAGGGTCGCGATCGCGCTGTATAGCCAGGCCGCGCCGGTGCCGATGGCGATCAGGGTGAACATGTTGAGGTTCCAGCCGCGCAGGCTGGCCCAGCCCCGCGCGAAGAAGGGCGCGCCGCACCACAGCACGACCGGCGTCGCCAGCAGGAATTGCAGCCAGACCGAGAGGCCGGCCGGGACGAGCCGGTCGATCGGCAGGCCGATATCCGCGCCCATCGCCAGGACCAGGACCGGCAGGCTGAGGGGTGCGGTGATCCAGAGCCGCCGGGTCATCGCGGCCAGTTCGGGGCTCGGCTCGCGCTCCAGGGTCACGGTCATGGGTTTCAGCGCCATGCCGCAGATCGGGCAGTCGCCGGGCTCGTCCCGCACGATCTCGGGATGCATGGGGCAGGTGTAGCGGATTGCCTTGCGCGGGCCGGGCGCCGCCGGTTCCAAGGCCATGCCGCATTTGGGGCAGGTGCCGGGGCCTTTCTGGCGGACGCTCTCGCACATTGGGCAGATATGGTCCTCGTCCTCGCCGCCCGGCGCGGGCGCGGCGCCTTTTCCCGAGAGATAGCTGTCGGGTGCCACCTCGAACTTCTCGGCGCAGCGGGCGCTGCAGAAGACATATTCTTCGCCGTCATGATAGCGACGATGCTTGGCGGTGGCGGGATCGACCGTCATGCCGCAGACCGGATCGGTCGCGCCCGGTTTTGCGCCCGACTTCGCGTGATCGTGATCCGGGTGACGATGGTGGTGATGGCCGGTCATGATTTAATTCTCTGTCTGGAGGGGTGTTTCTTGCCGCCGTTGGCCCGCGTCGCGGTCAGCTGCCGGTGCCCGCGCTCATCGCCGCCTGGCGGACGCGGATTTCCGCGGGTCAGCGGCTGCGGATATAGGCGAGCACGTCGTGGATTTCGGTATTGCTCAATGTGTCGGTGAAGCCGGGTATGTCGCTTTCGTAACCCGCCGGGGCGAGGGTCCCGCGCCGGCGCGGGGTCTTGGGCCGGGGTGGCCGGGGTTCCGGGCTAGGGCGCGTTCGGCGCGGGTTTGCCTGCCTTGAAGGCGATGGTCATGTTCTTGGCGGCCCAGGACATCAGGCGCAGTTCGCTGAGGAAGGTGATGAACCGATAGCCCGCCTCGACCATCTCGAGGCCGTAGGCGACCGAGCCGGTATGGATGCCGGCCCCAATGCCGTGCTTCTTCGCCGCCTCGGCGATCTTGTGGATGGCGTCGAGCACCTCCGGGGTCTTCGGGTCGAAGCCGGCGCTATGCCCGTAGCTGACCGAGAGGTCCGAGGGGCCGACATAGATCGAATCGAGACCCGGCGTGGTCAGGATCTCGTCCAGCCGCTCGACCGCCTGCTTGGTCTCGATCATGGCCATGGTCAGGATCGACTTGTTGGCGGTCGGAATATAGTCGCCGCCATAGGCCAGCGCGGCGCGCACCGGGCCGACGCTGCGATAGCCATCGGGCGCATAGCGGCAGGCGCCGACGAAGCGTTCGCATTCCTCGCGGCTGTTGATCATCGGGCAGATGATGCCCATGGCGCCCATGTCCAGGGCCTTCATGATCGGCGCCGGTTCGTTCCAGTTGACGCGCACGATCGGCATGACATCGGTGGTCGACAGCGCCTGCAGCATGGACAGGGTGTCGCTCAGTTCGACCAGGCCGTGCTGCATGTCGATGGTGATGCTGTCCCAGCCCTGATGGGCCATGAATTCAGCGGGCACCGCATTGGGAATGGCCAGCCAGCCGTTGCATACCGTGCCGCCCTCGGCCCAGATCTCCTTCACCCGATTCGCCACCATTGCGTCTCTCCTCTTCGATTGTTCGCCAGGCCACCCGGACGAGCGCACAGCATCCGTATCGCGCCGCTAGGGCGCAACCCCACGCCGGGCCATCCGGCGCAATTTCGTCAGGCGGCGGCCTCGGCCGCGTCCAGCCGGTCGAAGGTGCTGCCGAAACCCTGTACCCGGATGCTGCCGCCGGCTAGGCGCATGGCGTCCCAGAGGGTGACCTGATTGGCGGTCAGCACGGGCAGGCCCGCGGCCTCTTCCAGGGCCTCGGCCAGATGCAGGGTCGGCATGGCGGTGTCGGGGACCAGCACGGCCTGGGCGCCCTCGACCGCCGCGGCCCGGGCCCCGGCGATCACCTTGTCGGGGGGCATGACCGAGGCGGCCCAGCCGCTTTGCGCGTCCAGCCACTGCAGATGGACAGCCTCGATACCGTGCTCGGCCAGGAAGGCGACGAAGGCGCGCGAGGCCGGCTCGGGATAGGTCGCTAGGACGGAAACGCGGGTCAGGCCCAGGCGCTTCAGCGCGCGCGCGAAGGCCAGCGAGGTGCTGCCAGCCGGCGCCCCCGTTTCTTTTTTGATCGCGGCGACCTGGGCCTCAGCATGGGCGCGGCCCAGGATGAAGCTGCCGCTGGTGCAGGCCCAGAAGATCGTGTCGGGTTTCAGACAGACGAGTCGGCGGGAGGCTTCCAGCAGCCAGTCCACCCGGGCGGTCTGCGTGAGATGTTCGACTTCGTGATCGTCGTCGTCGCCGCCGCCGACCCGGGTCGGGGCGAGGAAAATCTTGACCCTGTCGCCGAGAGCTTCGGCGAACTGGTAATATTCCTGTTCGGCCCCGCCGCCGGGCCAGAGCAAACCGAGTCGCAGTGTCGTTTTCGCCATCATCCGTCTTCCCCCCAACCAGATACCGCTATCTATACCGCGCCCGCCGTTCCGCGGGTAGCGCCAGGATTGCCCGGCGTCTAGGCTTGGCGCGCGAAGGAGGGGACGCGTGCCGCTAGAAGTATCGAAGTGCGACCGGGTACGGCCATGACCAGGGTGGGGACCCTGGCCGGGTTGGTCAATCGCTGGGGCTTTCACGCCGTCCTTCTGGCGCTCGGCGCGCTGATGTTGACCAATCTGAACTGGCCCCTGGTCCGATCCTTCGAATTCGCCTTCATCTGGGAATACCGGACCGCCCTGTTCAAGGGCTTCGGCATCACCCTGCTGCTGACAGTCGAGGCGGGAATCGTCGGCATCCTTTTCGGCACCCTCTTCGCGATCGGCAGCCAGTCGCCCTTCGCGCCCTTGCGCTGGCTGGTCGCGGCCTATGTCGAGGTCTTTCGCAACACGCCGCTGCTGGTCCAGCTCTTGTGGATCCATTTTGCCCTGCCGCTGGTCACCGGGATCAACACCACGGCCCTGGTCAGCGGCATCACCGGCATCGGGTTGCAGGCGGCGGCCTATTACACCGAGATCATGCGCGCCGGCATCCAGGCCGTGCCGCGCGGTCAGATTGAGGCGGCCCAGGCCCTCGGCCTGCCGGCCCGGACCCGCTGGACCCGGGTCATTCTGCCGCCCGCCATCCGCACGGTCATCCCGGCCCTGCTCAACCAGAACATCAGCTTCTTCAAGGCGACGGCGATCGTCGGCATGGGCCTGCTGGTCGACGATTTCTTTAACTCCACGCTGCGCGTGTCGAACGACACCTTCCATTTCATCGAGCCGCTGACCTTCGCAGCCGCGGTCTATCTGGTGCTGGGCTGGCAAGCCGGCCGCTGGACCCTGCGCCTGGAACGGCGATTGACCCGGGGGGAGCGCTAGGCCGTGAGCTTCGATATCAACATTATCCTGCGCTACTACCCCGAACTCCTGGGCGGGGCCTGGGTCGCGGTCTGGATGACGGCGGTCAGCCTCGTCTTCTCCAGCGCGGTCGGGGCGGTGGTCTGCATCGGCAAGCTGCAGAAATATGGCGCGGCCAACCGGTTGGCCACGGCCTATATTGACCTTTTCCGCGCCACCCCGGAGATTGTGCTGATCATCTGGGTCTTCTATTGCCTGCCCCTGCTCTTCGATGTCCGCATCGGACGATACGGCTGCGCGATCATCGCCTTGTCGGCTTATGGCGGCGCCTATATGGCCGAAATCTTTCGGGCCGGGGTGCAGGCCGTGCCGCGCGGTCAGACCGAGGCGGCCAACGCTCTGGGCATTCCGATCTTTCATATCGCCCGGCGCGTGATCGTGCCGCCGGCGATCCGGCGGATGATGCCGGCTCTGGTGAATTTTCTGACCGAACTGCTGAAGGCGACCAGTCTGCTCGCCCTGATCGGCGTGGCCGAGTTGATCTTCGTCGCCTCGACCCTGGGCTCCAAGACCTTCGCCTATATGGAGTTCTACACGGCGATCGCCGTGATCTATTTCATGATCATCTTCCCTTTGAGCGTCTATGCGCGGCGGGCCGAGCGGCGGCGGCTGCGGCGGACCGGGAACTAGAGGTGCCAGAATGACCGAGACGGCGCAGAACCGGACGAATGGGGCGAACGGCGGCGAGCCGATCATCGTCTGTCGCGAGGTGGTCAAGCGGTTCGGCGATTTCACCGCCCTCGACGCGGTCTCGACCGAGGTGCGGGCGGGCGAGGTGGTTTGCATCGTCGGCCCCTCGGGCGGCGGCAAATCGACCTTCCTGCGCATGATCAACGGGCTGGAGGGGATCGACGGCGGCGAGATCGTGGTCGATGGCATCCACCTGCCCGGCGGCAAGAAGGACATCCAGAATGTCCGCCGCGAGGTCGGCATGGTGTTTCAGAGCTTCAACCTCTTCATGCATATGAGCGTGCGCCAGAACTTGACCCTTGCCCCCATGACGGCGCGCAAGCTGGGTCGGGCGGAGGCCGACGACCGGGCCGAACGCCTGCTCGACCGGGTCGGGATCGGCGATCAGATCGACAAATATCCGAGCCAGCTTTCCGGCGGCCAGCAGCAGCGGGTCGCCATTGCCCGGGCCTTGGCAATGGAGCCGCGGGTCATGCTGTTCGACGAGCCGACCAGCGCCCTCGATCCTGAAATGATCAAGGAAGTCCTCGATGTCATGCGCGAACTGGCGGAATCGGGCATGACCATGCTGGTCGTGACCCATGAGATGGGCTTCGCCCGCGAGGCGGCGGACCGCGTGCTGTTCATGGCCGATGGACAGATTCTGGTCGATGCGCCGCCCGAGCGCTTCTTCTCCGAAGCCGAGGATGAGCGTCAAGCGAGTTTCCTCAGCAAGATTCTGTAGAACATCGAGCCGTGACAGGGCCGACCAATTTGGTAAGCTGTCCCGCCGCACGCGAAAGAATCGCGGCGGGTGTGTATAAATTGGGAAGGAATACGGGATGAAACGTCTATTTTTCGCCATCCTGGCGTTGGCGACCAGCTTGTCGGTGGGCACCGCCCTGGCCGATGGCCATGAGCGCGACACCTTGATCCAGGAAATTACCGCACGCGGTGTGCTGCGCGTCTGCCATGCCGAGGCGCTGCCCTGGGGCATTAAGGATCCAAAGACTGGCGAATGGGTCGGCTCCGACGTCGAGGCCGCGAACCATCTGGGCGAGACGATGGGCGTGAAGGTCGAGCATGTTGACACCTCCTGGGGCACCCTGATTCCGAGCCTCGAGACCGGCAAATGCGATATCGTGATGGCGCCGATGTTCGCGACGCCGGAGCGGGCGATGAAGGTCCTGTTCGCCGATCCGGCGGGCTTCGAGAGCATGTCGGTCGCGGTCGGCGCGGATTCGGGCATCACGTCCTATGCCGATCTCGACACCGACGGCAAAACGGTCGCCGTCATCTCGGGCACGGCGGACGAGTCCTTCTCCAACCGCTATTTCAAGAACGCCAAGGTCCAGCCGTCGGTCACCGACAAGCTGTCCACCGTCTTCCTCGAAGTGGCGAGCAAGCGGGCCGACGCCGTTCTGACGGATACCTCGACCCTCCACCGCATGGTCAAGGAAAACGCGCCGATGAACCTGATGGTTCTGGCCGCCGAGCCGCTCAACCCGCAGGGTTACTCCTACGCCGTTCGCCCGGGCGAGTATCACTTCATCAACTTCGTCAACATCTGGCAGAAGTTTATCGCGCGCGAAGGCCTCAAGGAGATGTGGCACAACAAATTCACGCAGGACTAGTTTCGGGCGACAGCCCGACTCGGGAAGGGCCGGACGATTGTCCGGCCCTTCTTCGCTGGGGGGGGCGTCGTCGCCGGGGCAGGGGAGGATCGAGGATTTGCGGCTGACCGGTGAACGGGAACTGAGTTTTGTGCTCTACGACCTGCTGGACGTCGAGGCCCTCTGCGGCCGCGCGCGGTTCGCGGAGCATGGCCGCGAGACCTTCGACGCGGCGCTGGAGACCGCGCGGCAGATCGCCGGGGATCTTTTCGCGCCCTGCAACCGTGCGGCGGACGAGGATGAGCCGCGGATCGAGAACGGCCGAGTATTGACCCTGCCGGAATACCAGGCCGCGCTCGACGCCTTTTTCGAGGCCGGGTTCGGCGCGGCCCATGTCGATGCCGAGCTGGGCGGATTGCAGATGCCCTGGACGGTGGCCCAGGCCTGCTTCTCGCAGTTCCTGATGGCGAATGTCGCCGCGACCTCCTACCCTATGCTGACCATCGGCGCGGCTAATATGCTGGCGGCCTTCGGCACCGAGGCGCAGAAAGCCGCCCATCTGGAGGCGATGTATGCGGGCCGGACCTATGGCACGATGGCCCTGACCGAACCCCAGGCCGGCTCCTCCCTGGCCGATATCCGCACCAGGGCCGAGCCGACGGGCGAGGGCGATTACCGCCTTTCGGGCACCAAGATCTTCATCTCGGGCGGCGAGCACGAGTTGAGCGGGAATATTGTCCATATGGTGCTGGCCCGCCTGCCCGACGCGCCGCTGGGGGTGAAGGGCATCTCGATGTTCCTCGTGCCGCGCTATCGCCTGGACGGCGAGGGGCGGGCAAGCGTCGACAACGACGTCGCCCTGGCCGGGTTGATCCACAAGATGGGCTGGCGCGGCACGGTCTCGACCATGCTGAATTTCGGCGAGAAGGGGGAGTGCCGCGGCACCCTGGTGGGCGAGGCCCATCGGGGCCTGGCCCATATGTTCCACATGATGAACGAGGCGCGAATCGGTGTGGCCATGTGCGCGACCATGCTGGGCGCGGCCGGGTACAACGCCTCGCTCGATTTCGCGCGCGAACGGCCCCAGGGCCGGCTTGCCGGGGCCAAGGATCCGACCTCGGCCCCCGTGCCCATCGTCGCCCATGCCGATGTCCGGCGCATGCTCCTGGCCCAGAAAAGCTATGTCGAGGGCGCCTTCGCCCTGGGCCTGACCTGCGCCCGGCTGGTCGACGAGCAGGCGACGGCCGGAGACGAGTCGGCGCGGCGCGAGGCCCATTTGCTGCTCGAAATTCTGACCCCGGTGATGAAGGCCTGGTCCAGCGACTGGTGCCTGGAGGCCAACCGTTTGGCGATCCAGGTCCATGGCGGCTACGGCTATACGCGGGAATATCCGGTGGAGCAGCATTACCGCGACAACCGCCTGAACCCGATCCACGAGGGCACGAACGGCATCCAGGCGATCGACCTGCTGGGCCGCAAGGCGGTGATGCAGGACGGCGCCGCCCTGGCCCTGCTGCGCCGCGAGATCATGGAGACGGTCGAGGCTGGTCGAGGAAGCGCCCGGCTGGCCGAGTATGCCGAAGCTCTGGCCGAGGCTCTGGACCGGCTCGACCGGGTGACGGCGATCCTGGCCGCCCATATGGCGGAGGATGCCGAGGCCGGCCTGGCCAATGCCAGCGTCTATCTCGCCATGACCGGCCATACGGTGATCGCCTGGATTTGGCTGCGCCAGGCCCTGGTTGCCGAACGCGGCTTGGCGGCCGGAGCTAGCGGGGCCGAGGCCCGGGATTTCTACGAGGGCAAACTGGCGGCCTGCCGCTATTTCTTCCGCTGGGAATTGCCCGCGACGGCTACCCAGGCCGCCCTGCTCGAATCGCGCGACGACATCTGCCTCGCCGTGCGGCCGGAGCAGCTATAGCGGGTTATGGGAAAGGTGCGTTGTGCCAATCATCCTTCGAGACGCGCGCTTGCGCGCGCTCCTCAGGATGAGGGGGCCGTGTCGAAGGGTCAGTCTGCCCGTTTTCAAGGTCCGCTAGGTGTCCGCGATGCATCCCGAACTGTGCAGGGACGACAGGGGCGAGGCGGTCGCGCGGCTGCAGGCCCTGTTGAACAAGACCGGTGCGATGCTGGTGCCGGACGGAGGTTTCGGGCCAGGGACGGCGCGCGTGGTGCTTGAGGTGCGGGCCGAGGCGGGTCTGTCGCCGGGGAGCCATGCCGACGAGGCATTGTGGTCCTGGTCGGCGGCCGTGCCGGAGACCTCGCTGGATATCCCGGCCGAGGCGGTCAGCTTCATCGTGCGTCATGAGATTTCGAGCCGCGCCCGTTACGAGGACAATCTCCAGGCGCTGGCCGATCCGGGGGCGGAAAGCGGCGTCACCATCGGCATCGGCTACGACCTGCGCTTTTCCGATGCCGCGCGGTTTCAGCGCGATTGGGGAGATGAACTGTCGGCGCCAGTCTTGGCCCGGCTGCGCCCCTGGCTCGGCAAGCGGGTGGATGCAAGGGCGGTCTGCGGGATCTGCGCGTGCCCTTCGGCGCGGCCTGGCGGGTGTTCTGCCGCGCCTCCCTGCCGCGCGCGGTCTCGGACACCCGGGCCGCCTATCCCGCCCTCGACACCTTGCCACTCCTGTGTCGGGGCGCCCTGGTCTCCTTGGTCTACAACCGGGGCGGTCGGCTGACCGACCGGCCCGGTCGTGATTCGCGCTGGGAAATGGCCGAGATCCGCCGCTTGCTCGATGCCGGCGGGCCGGAGGATCTGGCCGCCATACCGGCCTGTTTTGAAGCGATGAAGCGGCTCTGGCCGACCCTCGCCGGGTTGCGGGCACGGCGCGACGAGGAGGCTGCGATGTTCCGCGGGGGATTGGAGCAGGGCTAAGGCGCGGCCGGGGCGTCTGTGTAGAGGCCTCATACTTCGACAAGCTCAGCATGAGGCCGAAGGTGAGGTCACCCTATATGACAAAATCTGTGGAAACGGCTGGGCTTTCGCCTTCCTCGTCCTGAGCCTGTCGAAGGGCGAGGATCGCACATCGCGCGACCGCGCCGTGCCGCAACTCCTCCCAACAGATCGCTGTCGGCCTGTCTAATCCTTGACGAACAGCTTCGGCTCCAGATCGAGCAGGGGGTCCAGGCCGGTGTCGGTCACGACCACGGGCATGGAGCAGCAGACGCAGCCCAGCCCCTCGCGCTAGAGGGCGGGGACGAGGTGGAAGCACATGCCTGGCTCGACGATGCGCCGGTCGTCGGGGCGCAGGGCCATCAGCCGGTCTTCGCCCCAGGTCGGGCCGAAGGACAGGCCGATGCCATAGGCCGCGCGGACGACGAATTCCGTGCCGCAGCCGGCCCGGTCGATGGCATCGCGCATGATCGCATCGCCGGTCCAGCTGGTATGGGCGCGAAAGCTGCGCGGCCCGAAGGTGACGAAGGGTCCCTGGGGCATGGGCTCGCCCCCCTCGCGGATCGCCGTCGCCGTCATGACTGCGCCGATCTCCCGGTCGGTCACACCCGCTTCCAGAAGATCAATTCCGGCGCGCAGGCTCGTCGCCGTGATCGCGCCGACCGCGCGCAGGACGGCGATCTCCGGCGCGCTCTTGATCGTGCGGATGCGCTCGACCAAGCCCGGGGCTTCGAGGAAGCGAGCCCCGGGGAGGCCGGCCTTCATGCGGTCTTGCATGGCGGCGGTGAAGAACCAGCCCTCCCGGTCGATGCCTAGACGCGCCGCGCCGAAGCCGTGCGCCGCCAGGGCCTCGGCCAGGACTGCCGGCGGGTCGGTCCCGTCGGGCACGCCCAGGGCGGCGAAGGCATGGGCCGTGCCGGTGCGGAAGCCGGAGAGAACCCAGACATTCTCCGACCCGGTCGCCAGCAGGACCTCGATGCCGGCCTCCGCCATGGCAAGGCGGGTTGCGGCGACCTTGCGGGCGTATTCTTCGGGCTCGAAGGGCAGGCATATTTCTTTCGCGTTCATGGCATTCTTCCGGCGCGAGGTTTCATCCTATGCTGCCCGCCGAAACCGCGCCGCGCCAGATGGTCCGCGGGGGCGATCAACGAGGGGGAGACTCGAATCATGGCATTGCATTTCACGCGTGAGGAATTCGCGGCCCGGCAGAAGGCGGCCTGCGCGGCCATAGCGAAAGAGGGGTTCGACGGGCTGCTGATCTTCCGCCAGGAATCGATGTACTACCTGACCGGCTATGACACCTCCGGCTTCTCCATGTTCCAGGGCATGTATCTGGCCGCCGACGGGCAGATCGCCCTCTGCACCCGTTCGGCCGACCGCATCCAGTCGCGAATGACCAGCGTGCTCGAGGATATCCGCATCTGGATCGACAAGGACGGCGCCAATCCGGCGCTGGACGTGCGCCAGATGGTCGAGGACCTGGGCGGCAAGGGCAAACGGATCGGCGTCGAGTATCACGCCTACGGGCTGACGGCGCAGCGCGGCAAGACGGTCGACGCGGCCTTCGAGGGCTGGGCCGAGTTGGTCGACGGCTCCGATGTCGTGCGCCTGCTGCGCCTCGTGAAGAGCCCGGCGGAACTGGGTTTCATGCGCAAGTCCGGCGCGCTTTGCGATGCGGCCTGGGATATCGCCAATACCATGACCCGGCCCGGCGTGTTCCTGGGCGATGTCTATGGCGAGATGCTGAACGTCATCATGCGCGGCGACGGCGATCCGACGGCCAGCCGCTGGCCCATGGGCGCGGGCGAGAACGCCAATATGGTGCGCTATCACACCGGCAAGGAAACGGTGGGCGCGCAGGATCAGGTGACCCACGAATTTGCCGCCTCCTACCGCCACTATCACACCGCGGCGATGAGCACGGTGGTGACGGGAAAGATCAGCGACGACCACCGCCGCATGTTCGATAGCTGTCTCGTCTCCCTCACCGCCTGCGAGGAGGTCCTGCGCCCCGGCAACACCGTGGGCGAGGTCTTCGACGCCCATGCACGGGTCATGACCGAGAACGGTTTTGGCCATGCCTATCTCAATGCCTGCGGCTATACGATGGGGGCGACCTATCCGCCGACCTGGATGGACTGGCCGATGTTCTGGACCGGCAATCCCCAGATCCTGGCGCCGGGCATGGTCTTCTTCATGCATATGATCATGCTCGACCAGAAAACCGGCCTGGCCATGCATCTGGGCGAGACTGCGATCGTGACGGAGGGCGCCTGCGAACCAGTCAACCACGCCCCGCGCGAACTGGTCGCGAACTGATGCCGGCTTTCGTCGGACTCGTTCTCACCCCCACCCTGACCCTCCCCCACAAGGGGGGAGGGTCAGGGTGGGGGTGAGAAAAAGCATGTCTCCGATGGTTTTGGAAATGGTCGAACGATGACCCTGCATTTCACACGCGAGGAATTCGCCGCGCGCAAGACTGCCGCCCTGCGCAGCATGGCAGAGGCCGGGCTGGACGGGTTGGTGATGTTCCGCCCCGACAGCCTCTACTGGCTGACGGGCTACGATTCCGAAGGCTTCGTCATGTTCCAATGCGGCTATCTGGGGACCGACGGCCGGCTCGTCCTGCTGATCCGCTCGGCCGACCGGGTCCAGGCGCGCCTGACCTCAGTGGTCGATGACGCGCGCGAATGGGTCGACCGGGAGGGCGCAAATCCGGGCGAGGACCTGCGTGATCTGCTCGACGGCATGGGCTGCCGGGGCAAGCGGGTCGGGATCGAGTATCACGCCTACGGCCTCACGGCGCAGCGCGGCAAGATGGTCGATGCCGCGCTCGACGGCTTCTGCGACCTGGCGGACGCCTCCGATCTCATTCGCCTGCTGCATCTGGTGAAAAGCCCGGCCGAACTAGAATATGTGCGCAAGGCGGGGATCCATTGCGACGCGGCGCGCGACGTCGCCAACCGCCTCTGCGTGCCCGGCGAATCGGTCGGCGCGGTCTATGGCGAAATGCAGAAGGCGATCCTGGCCGGCGACGGCGATCCCTCGGCCTCGCGCTGGCCGATGGGTGCGGGCGAGGAGGCGATGTTCGTCCGCTACCACACCGGCATGGGGGTGATCGGCGAGCAGGACCAGGTGATGCTCGAATTCGCCGGAACGCACCGCCACTACCACGCCGCCATGCAATATGTCGTCGTGACCGGCAAGGTCGATCCGCGCCACGAACGCATGACCGCGGCCTGCACGGCCGCGCTGGATGCCTGCGAGGGCATGTTGCGGCCGGGCAATGCGGTGGGCGAGGTTTTCGATATCCATGCCAAGGTGATGACCGAGCAGGGCTTCGGCGACGCCTATCTCCATGCTTGCGGCTATACCCAGGGGGCGATGTATCCGCCGACCTGGATGGACTGGCCGATGATCTATTCCGGCAATCCGCAGATCCTCGCCCCCGGCATGGTCTTCTTCATGCACATGAACCTGCTGGACCGGGAAACCGGCCTGGCGATGAGCGCGGGCGAGACCGCGATCGTGACCGAGGGCGCCTGCGAGCCGGTCAATCACGTGCCGCGCGAATTGGCGGCGAATTAGAGAGGGAGAATCATGGAAACCCCGATTCTGCATTTCACGCGCGAGGAATTCGCGGCCCGGCAGAAAGCCGCCTGCGCCGCCATGGCCGAGCAGGGCCTCGACGGCCTGGTCATGTTCCGCCAGGAATCGATGCATTACCTGACCGGCTACGACACCTCCGGCTACACCATGTTCCAG
Organism: Alphaproteobacteria bacterium; assembly: GCA_963583595.1. Taxonomy (GTDB): domain Bacteria; phylum Pseudomonadota; class Alphaproteobacteria; order CADEGL01; family CADEGL01; genus JABIRQ01. The sequence goes on from CAUZWC010000053.1 coordinate 13,398, forward strand.
GGCTTGTATCTGCGGGCCGATGGCCGCCTGGCCCTGCTGACCCGGACGGCCGACAAGGACCAGTCGCGTGTCACTTCGATCCTTGACGATATCCGCCTCTGGTACGACCGCGACGGGGCGAACCCGGGTGAGGATCTGCGCGACATGCTCGAGTCGCTCGGCGCGCGGGGCAAGCGGATCGGCATCGAATACCATGCCTACGGCCTCACGGCGCAGCGCGGCAAGATGATCGATGCCGCCTTCGACGGCTTCTGCGAGACGGTCGACGCCTCGGACCTGG
>CAUZWC010000054.1:0-13659 GCA_963583595.1 Alphaproteobacteria bacterium
GAGCGCGACGTCCGTAAAGGTGCCGCCGATATCCACGCCCAGCCGTGCCGGCGCGCCGTTCTTCTGCGTCATCTGTTACTCCCCCAGGGGTTCGGCGGCGGACCTATCATGTTCGCGCGCCGGACGGCAAGTCCTCTTGGCGAATGAAGGCGGAAACGCTCCAAAACCCGCCATTTTACAAACTTGATCGGATTCAATCGGCGAAGCTTGGAATCACCTTTTCGCCAACGAGTCGGATCGAGCGCATGGCCTGTTGGTGAGTCGTCCGGCCCGATTGGAACATGAACATAAGCTGGTCGAGCCCGGCACCGGCCCATTTTTCGACCTGGCGGCTCACCGTATCGGGATTGCCGCCGATGGCGCGGGCGTCCTCGATTAGCTCGTCGTCACTGCGTTTGGCGAATTTCTCCGCGACCGAATGCAGCGCGCCGCCGGAGGCGAATCGGACATGGTTGAGTTCGGCGTCGTTCTCACCGAAATACCAACGTGCCGCGGCGCAGCCGACCGACCGACCTTCCCGGTCGTCGTCGAGGCAGACGCCGATGGCGAAGGCGCCCGCATGTTCGTTATCGAATTTGCCCACGCGCGCCGACCGGTCGGGCGAGCGGATCGCGGTGCGGTAGGCGTCGATCGCGGGCTTCATTTCGTCCGGCGTGTTGTGGGTGATGCCGAGCGCGCCGAAACCCATCCGCCCGGCATGGGCCCAGGTGTCGAGATTTGACGCCGCGACCCAGAGCGGCGGATGCGGCCGCTGGACCGGACGGGGAATGACGTGGCGCGCGGGCAGGTCAAGATACTTCCCCTTGTAGCCGGGGAAAAATTCGTGCTCGAACATGCCGAGCACGGCTTCGAGGGTCTCGCGACCCAATTCGCGGCCCATGGCAGGGTCGAGGCCGAGCCCCTCGACAATATAGGGATAGGCGCCGCGCCCGCAGCCGAACTCGGCGCGACCCTCGCTGAGCACATCGAGGGTCGCGACCCGTTCCGCAACCATGAAGGGGTTATGGCAGGGCAGGATGATCACGGCGAAGCCCAGGCGAATGCGCGTTGTCAGCTGGCTCAATGCGGCCAGGGTCATTTCAGGGCAGGCGGAATGGCCGATCTCGATGCAGAAATGCTGTTCCGTGATCCAGAAATAGTCGAATCCAGCCTCTTCCGCCGCGACCGCCTGTTCGATGGCGTTGCGATAGGCCTGGCGCTCGGCATCGGCGGACCAGGGCCGCGGCATCTGAAGCTGACACATGATGCCGAATTTCATGGAATTCTCCCTCCGCCTCGTGGCCGCCATGGGCCGAATTTCGGGCGGCATCTTTGTCGCGCGCCGAGGTACGATCAATAACCCATCCAACCGATCTGGGATACGGCGCGCATGACGGGTTTGCGCCGAGCGCAGCGCTTGCGCCTTGTTCGGCGGGGGGCGAGGGGTAAGATCGCCGTCGGCAATGTCCGTTGTGCGTTCGAGGGGGAGGCGCGAGGCCATGTGCGGTAGGCTCGAGAAGAAAGTCGTGATCGTGACCGGGGCGGGATCGATCGGACCTGGCTGGGGCAACGGCAAGGCGGTGGCCGCGCTGTTCGCGCGCCAGGGGGCGAAGGTTTTCGCTGTCGACCGAAATGAGTCGGCGGTCGCGGAAACCGCGTCGATCATCGCGGATGAAGGGGGCGAGTGCACTGCCCATGTCGCCGATGTGACGGTTGCGGACGAGGTCGAGGCCTTGGTGGCGCGCTGCGTCGAGATCTACGGCCGCGTCGATATCCTGCACAATAATGTCGGCATCGTGGACGACAAGAATGTGCTCGAGACCACCGAGGAGACCTGGGACAATGTCATGTCGGTCAACCTCAAGAGCATGTTCCTGACCTGCAAAAATACCATTCCCGTGATGAAGAAGCAGGGTGGCGGAGTGATCGTGAATGTCGGCTCGATTTCGGGCATCCGCTGGAACGGCGTGCCCTGGATCGCCTATTACACCAGCAAGGCCGGGGTGTTGGGCTTTTCCCGCGCGATCGCCCTGGACCACGCGAAGGACGGTATTCGTTGCAATGCCCTGCTGCCGGGCAGCATCAACACACCCCTGATGCTCGAGCCGAAGCGCCAGACCTTGCCCAAGGCGGAATTCGATAAATGGGTCGCCGCGCGCGACACGAAAATTCCGATCGGTCGGACGGGCACGGCCTGGGACGTGGCCTATGGTGCGCTGTTCCTGGCCAGCGACGATTCCGAATATGTCACGGGCACGCAACTCGTCGTCGACGGCGGGTTGATCGCGCAGATGAAAATGCCCCAGAGACCCGGTGCCTAAGAGAGAACAAGAACATGGCAAACTCGCGTATTCGTTCGTCCAATCCCAAGGGCATCGCCGCGCCGATCCGCCTCTATTATTCCAATGTCGTGCGGGTCGAGAGCGGCCCGTTGATCTTCGTTGCCGGCCAAGTCGCGCTGGACGAGAGCGGCAAGCCCGTCCATGTCGGCGATCCCGGCGTCCAGGCCGCGAATATGCGCTGGGCGCGATCGAGCGTCTGCTGGCGGTCGAGGGCGCGACCATGGCCGCTGTCGTTAAGGTGACGGTCCATGTCACCGATATTCGGCTTCTGGACTCCATCAAGCCGGCCCGGCTCAAACATTGGCCCGAGGGCGGCCCGGCAAGCGCGATCGTCGAGATTTCCAATCTCGCCTATCCGGAACTGCTGGTCGAGATCGAGGCCGTGGCGGCTCTGGCGAAATAGGAGAACCTCCGTGAAACTGGCCTTTTCTCACTCGTCATGCCCCGGCGCAGTCCAGGGTATCCAGAGCGGCGAGGCGTTAGGACTGCCCAGGCTACGCTCGGCAATGACGGAGTAGGAGATGGCGACGATTTCCCCAGAGGGTCGGGTGGTCATGGTCAGCGGCGCGGCGCGCGGGCTGGGCCGGGCAATCGCGCGCCGTCTGATCGACGACGGCTATTCGGTCAGCCTGGGCGCGCGGGACATCGACGCGCTGCGTGCGGCCCACGAAGGGGCGCCGGAGGCGGGTCGCCTTTTTCGCTCCTACAACGCGGTCGACCCCGCGACGGCGGAAAGCTGGGTCGATGCGACGGTCGAGCGCTTCGGCCGGATCGACGCCCTGATCAACAATGCCGGTATCCTGCGCCAGTTCGCGCTGGAGGACAGCGATGCCGAGGACAAGCTGGACGAGCTCTACCGGACCAATGTGCGCGGGCCGCTGACTTTGACCCGCCTGGCGTTTCTGCATCTGCGTCGCTGCGGTCAGGGGCGGGTGGTCAATATCAATTCCCTGTCCGGCCTGCGCGTTGGGCGCGACGATTTTGTCGGCTATTCGATGAGCAAGTTCGCGCTCTCCGCCCTCAGCCATGCGACCCGCAAGGCCGGCTTCGGCGACGGGGTGCGCACGACCAATCTCTGCCCCAGCCTTATGGACACGGAGATGGTCGAAGCGCTAGGCGCGCCGGAGGAACTGAAGATACGGCCCGATAGCGTGGCGGATATGGTCAGCATGCTGCTGGCTTTGCCCAACACGGCATCGGTCGCAGAATTGCCGATCAACGTATTCAACGAGCCCGGTTACTAGCGCGCAGGCGGCGTAGAGGGGAAAGCGGATATGGGCGACAGACTGAACGGCAAGGTCGCGATCGTCACCGGCGCGGGCGCGAGCGGCCCAGGCTGGGGGAACGGCAAGGCCACGGCGATCCTCTTCGCGCGCGAGGGCGCGAAGGTATTCGGCGTGGATCGGAGCGAGGAAGCGGTCCGCGAGACGGCGGAAATCGCCAAAGCCGAGAAAATCGCCTTCACCCTGCGTGTCGCGGATATCACGGAGCCGGACGAGGTCGACAAACTGGTCGCGCGGTGCCTCGAACTCTACGGTCGGATCGACATTCTGCACAACAATGTCGGCATCTTCGAATTGGGCAGCCTCGACAAGGACCGCGACTATTTCGAACATGTCCAGCGGGTCAACATGACCAGCATGTTCCTGATGGCCAAGGCGGTCGTGCCTCAGATGATCGAGCAGGGTGATGGCGGGGCCATCATCAACCTCGCTTCGGTCGCCGCGACGCATTACACGGGCGCGGCCTATTCGATCTATGCCACCACTAAATCCGCGGTGATCGGCTTCACCCGCGCCATCGCCATGGAAAACGCGGCCCATCGCATCCGCTGCAACGCCATCCTGCCGGGCGTCGTCAACACGCCCCTTGCGCTGGAGCCGATCCGCAAGCGCGTGGGCGCGGACGAGTTCCAGAAAATCCTGGGCGAACGCGATGCCATGGTCCCAATCGGCCGTGCGGCGACCGGATGGGACGTGGCCAAGGCTGCGCTCTATCTCGCCTCCGACGAGGCGAGCTACGTCACCGCGACCGAGATCGTCGTCGATGGCGGGCTGACCGCGCAGTTCGGATAGGCCGCAGCGATGGCTATCGCCGACGAATACAACCGGAATTTCCGGCGGGCGGTCGTCATCTTCATCGCGCTCAATCTGCTCTATCAGATGAGCACGTTCTTTCGTTCGACCAACGCGGTCATTGCCGAGTCGCTGCGCAGTGACTTCGGGGCTTCGAGCGAGCAGTTGAGCCTCGTCACCAGCGCCTATTTCTTCGCCTTCGCCTTCATGCAAATTCCGGTCGGCGGCCTGCTGGACCGCTTCGGGCCGCGCCGCATGATCTCGATCATGATGCTGATCCCGGCGATTGGCGCGATCGTCTTCGCCAGCGCCGATTCGATATCCATGCTGATCCTCGGGGAGGTGCTGATGGGCGGCGGCTGCGCGGTCGGCCTGATGGGGGCGGTCGTCATCTTCGCCCGCTGGTTCAGGCCCAGTGCCACTGCGACAATGATCGCGCTCTATACCGGTTTCGGTAACCTTGGCTTCCTGCTGTCGAGCACGCCGCTAGCCCTGATGGCGGCAGCCATCGGCTGGCGCGGATCCTTCGCCCTGATGGGTGTGCTCACCACCTTTCTGGTCCTGATCGCCTTTCTCTTCGTGCGCGATGCGCCGCCCGGCCATGCCTATCACGAGCGCGAGCCGGAAAGTTTTCGCCAGATCATGTCGGGTATCCGGGAAATCCTCAGCAAACCCCAGATGTATCTGGTCCTAGCCCTGTCCTTTCCCAGCCTGTCGATCATCTTGACGATCCGCGCGCTCTGGGCTGGGCCCTACCTGGCCGATGTCCATGGCCTGGACCGGATCACCGCCAGCGAGATGATCTTTCTGGTTACGGTTTTCATGCTGATCGGCAACATTCTCTACGGCCCGCTGGATCGCATCTTCAACTCGCGCAAATGGGTCGTTTTGCCGGGCGCCTTCGCGACGGTTCTGATTCTGACCGTGCTCGCGGCGATGCCCGATATGGGGCTCTACACGGTGGTCGGCCTGCTCTGCGCCCTGGCCCTCGTGTGCAACTACATCGTCACTTTGATGGCGCATGGCTGTGCCTTGTTTCCCGATCGCTTGATCGGCCGCGCCATCACCATGGTCAATTTCGCGAATTTCGCCGGGATCGCGATTCTACAGGCCGCGTCGGGAACGCTCATCGGGCTGTTTCCCCATGACGGCGCTGGCGCCGCGCCGGAGACCGCCTACCGGGCGATGTTCGCCTTTCTCTCCCTCTGCACCCTGGCGGGCGCGATCGCCTATCTTTTCGTGCGCGATTCCAAGCCGAGCGACCACGGTCGGGCCTGACCGACCGTCATTAGCTTCCTTAATGCCCGGCGCAAGCAGATTTGGTTTGCGGTCGGCGCCCTGGCCGCCGGATCATGGGCTGTACAGTGGAAAAGGGAGCGCCAGGATGAACACGGCGGCTGAGCTCGATATCGGGCGGGAACTGCTCTATCTCTGCGGCGCCGATGTTGAGGTTTGTGCGGTCTCGGCGGGCGACATGAACGATGCTGTCGAGGCAGCGCTTGCGGCCAAGGCCGCGGGCCGTGCGCGCACCCGGCCCAAGCTTACCATTCTCCAGCCCGATGGTTCCAGTTTTCGCGCGAAGGCCGACGTGCTGGACGACGCCGGCTATGCCGCGATCAAATGGTTTGGCTATTTCCCCGGCAACGCGGCGCGCGGGGCACCGGATTTCCATCCCCTGGTCATGGTCAACGAGACCCGGACCGGCCTGCCCGTCGCGATGATGGACGGGGTCTGTCTGTGGGGCCAGCGGACGGCGGCTTTCAGCGCCGTCGCGGCCAAACGCCTCGCGCGGCCGGAGCCTGAAACACTGGGCTTCGTCGCCTGCGGCTTGCAGGCGCGCTGCAATCTTGCCGCCCTGCGCGCGGAGTTCCCAATTCGCCGGGTGATCGCCTGCCGCCGCCGCCGGGAGACTGCCGAGCGCTTCGCCGCCGAGGTGCGCGAGCAGGGGCTGGAGGTGGTCATCACGGAGACGCCGCACGACGTAGTTTCCAGTGCCAAAATCGTTGTTACCAGCGTGCCTCATGCGGCGATAGAGGCGCCGTTCCTGGATGCCACACCTGGCTGGCGCCGGGCGCCTTTGTCTCAATGGTCGATCTCGGCTTCAGTTGGAGGGCGGAGACTATTCGCGGCCTGGATATCGTGGCTGTCGATGATATCGAGCAAAGCCTGCCGGGCGGGTCGGAGCCTCTCAACTTCATCGGTGAATACGATGCCGAGCTGGGCAATATCGTCGTGGGCAACGCCGCCGGGCGCGGTGACCCCGTGCAAAGAACCGGGTTCATTTTTTCCGGCATCGGCCTGGGCGACACGGCCGCCGCCGCGCTGATCCTCGTCCGCGCTATCGAACTGGGTCTCGACACGCGCCTGCCCTTGTGAAGCGGGTGCCGAGGCGTTGGCGGCTCCATCGCTGAGACAGGTGGTACTGGATAGCCTTGAACCGCGACCGTTTCTCCCTTGTTTCCTTGGAGCGGCATGGCGGGCCTGGCTAGTATGGAATTGAGCGCTTCGCCCGCCGCAGCTTGTTTGACGGGATTTCCATGATGGGAGAAGAAAGCATGATCACGGTGCGCAAGTTCGGCGCGGGAAAATCCGTTCGGCGCACGGAGGACCGACGCCTGTTGACCGGCGATGGGCGCTATCTCGACGACGTCAATCTGGCCTTCCAGGCCCATGGCCATGTCCTGCGCTCTCCCCATGCCCATGCCCGCATCAAATCTATCGATACCGAAGCGGCCGAGGCGGCGCCCGGAGTCCTTCTGGTGCTGACCGGCGCGGATATCGAGGCCGAGGGTCTCGGCACTTTGCCCTGCGTCGCGCCGGTGCGGAATCGCGACGGCTCGCGCTGTCACATGGGGAAGTGGAGCCTGTTGGCGGCCGACAAGGCGCGCTATGCCGGCGACGGTATCGCTTTCGTGGTCGCCGAGTCGCTGGATCAGGCGCGTGATGCGGCCGAACTGATCGAGGGCGAATACGAGATGCTGCCGCCGGTCGTGGAAACGGGCGGCGCGATCGATGCGGCGGCCCAGGTCTGGGACGATTGTCCGCGCAATCTTTGCGGCGACTGGGCCTCTGGCGAGGTCGAGAAGACGGACGCGGCCTTCGCGGCGGCGGCCCATGTCACCGAGATCGATCTGGTCAACAACCGCATCGTCGTCGCCTCGATGGAGACGCGCGGCGCGTTGGCCGATTACGTTCTGGGCGAGGATCGATGGACCCTCCATGTCGGCAGCCAGGGCGTGCACAGCATGCGGGGCGCCCTGGTCGGCGTGTTCGGTATCGGGCTCAACCAGCTTAGGGTCATCACCCCCGATGTGGGTGGCGGCTTCGGCATGAAAGGCGCTTGCTTTCCGGAATACGCCCTTGTCATGTGGGCGGCCAGGACGCTGCGCCGGCCGGTGAAATGGATCGGCGACCGCTCCGACGCTTTTCTCTCCGACACCCATGGCCGCGACCATGTAACTCATGGCGAGTTGGCCCTGGATGCGGAGGGCCGGATCTTGGGTCTCCGCATGCATATCACCGCGAATATGGGGGCTTATCTGTCGATCTTCGCGCCGACTATTCCGACCGAGCCGGGCGCGCTGATGGCCTCCGGCGTCTATGCGATTCCGGCCGTCGATCTGTCTTGCAAGCTGGTCTACACCAACACCACGCCGGTCGAGGCCTATCGCGGCGCAGGGCGGCCCGAGGCGGCCTTTGTGGTGGAGCGGCTGGTCGACAAGGCGGCGCGCGAGACGGGGCTGGACCCGGTCGAACTGCGCAGGCGCAATTTCATCGCGCCGGACGCCTTTCCTTACCGGGCCGTCACCGATCTTAAATACGACAGCGGCGATTATGCCCGCAGCCTGGACGACGCGGCCAAGCATATCGGCTGGGCAGAGCGCAACACGCGCAAAAAGGAGGCCCTGGCGCGCGGCAAGCTGCTCGGCACCGGCCTGGCCTATTACATCGAAATCTGCGGCACCGGCGCGCCCGAAGTGGCGCGCCTGAAATTCGACGCCAGCGGCGAGTTAACCGTCTTCGTCGGCACGGGGCCGTCGGGGCAGGGGCATGAGACGGCCTTCGCCCAGATCGCGTCGGATTGGCTGGGTGCTCCCTTCGAGAAGATCCGGGTGGTCACGGGCGATACCGATGCCAATGATTACGGCCACGGCACCGGCGGCTCGCGGTCGCTTCAAACGGCGGGACCGGCGATGGGCCTGGCGGCGGAGAAGATCATCGAGAAGAGCCGCAAGGTCGCCGCCCATATGATGGAGGCGGCCGAGGTCGATGTGAGTTTCGAAGACGGCCGTTTCGAGATTCCCGGCACGGACAAGGCGGTCACCATCCAGGAGGTGGTCAAGCGCGCCTTCCAGGCCGGCCGATTGCCGCCGGAGCTCGAGCCCGGCATGGACGAGCTAGGCTATTTCAAGCAGGAGGGTTTCACCTTCCCCAACGGCTGCCATGTCGCGGAGGTCGAAATCGACCCCGAGACCGGAGAGATCGATCTCGTGCGCTATCTGTCGGTCGACGATTTCGGCAAGGTCATGAACCCGCTGCTGGTCGCCGGTCAGGTCCATGGCGGTGTCGCCCAGGGGGTCGGCCAGGCTCTCTGGGAAGGCGCGTCCTACGATGCCGGCGGCCAGCTCGCGACCGGCTCCTTCATAGATTATTGCCTGCCCCGGGCAGACGATTTCCCGGCCATCGAGTTCCACTACAACGAAGTTCCCAGTCCGGCCAATCCCCTCGGCGTGAAGGGCTGCGGCGAGGCCGGCTGCGTGGGCGGCCCGCCCGCGGTGGTCAATGCCGTGGTCGATGCCCTGGCAGGCTACGGCATCGATCACATCGACATGCCGGTCACCGCGCAAAGCGTCTGGCGCGCGATCCATGGCGACCGGAAGGCGGCGGAGTAGGGGCGGCCACTCTTTCCTTCGCCCTTCGAAAAGCTCAGGAGGCTCAGGGTGAGGAACTCAGGAGCGGGATACTTGGCTTGACCTACTTTCGCTTCGCCTTGTCGCGGGCGAGGTGGCGCAACAGTTCTTCCTCGCGTTCGGCCAGCAGGGCGGCGCCGTCGCGCTTCGACCAGTCGCAGATGCCCTTACCGGAAAGCAGGCCGCGATGGCCCTGCTCGACCAGATGGGTGACGGGTTGGGCCGGCTGGTCGCCCGTGTGAAGATGCAGGATCAGGTAGACGCCGTAGGCTTGCAGGGTGTCTAGCCCGCCGGCATCGGCGGATTCGATCGGGCCGGTGATGGCGAGGCGGCGGCCTATGGAGGCCTTGACCACCGCGTCAATTGCCTTGGCCGAGGCAACACCTTCGACCCAGAGCGCCCAGGCCTCGCGCAGGATGGCGTATTGGAAGCGGTTGCCCAGGAAGCCCGGAATCTCCTTGTCGATGATGACCGGTTCCTTGCCGGCCGCGCGTAGGGCGTCGCAGACCCAGGGCGCGACGTCCGGGTCCGTCTCTGGCCCGGCGCAGACCTCGACAAGGGGGATCAGTTGCGGTGGATACCAGAAATGGGCGGCCACGACCCGACCCCGGTGTTTGACGTTGTCGACCAAATCGCTGGCTGGCCGCTGCCCGACGCGGTCACCGTGGGCGGCGCGCAGATCGCGTCCAGCTTGCCGTAGAGTTCGTCCTGGAGAGCTTTGTTCGCAGGAACGGCCTCGCAGACAAGTTGGGCGGTGGCGGCGTCTTCCAGCTTTGTCGAGGTCCGGATACGGGCGAGGGCAGCGCGTGCCTCGTCGGCGATGACCAGCCCATGGGCTTCGAACTGCGCCAGGCTCTTGGCGATCTTGTCGAGGGCACCGGCCAGGCTGTCCTCGCTTCGGCCGATCATCACGACATCTTGCCCTGCGCCGGCGAAGGTCTGGGCCATGCCGTGGCCGATCAGTCCATTGCCGATCACGGCGAAGGTATCGAGCGATGCGGGAACGGTCATGACGGTTCCCTCCTCCTGGCGCGCGCCCGTCGCGAGGCGCAATGGCGAACGGCGCCGCCAAGGCGACGCCGCTAGGAAGTTTGCTGCTTGTGGCTTAGCGCTACAAGCCCGATTGGAAACGCTTCAGTCCGCCGATCAGCCCAATATGGCCTGAGCCTAAACCGTCACCCCATGGCCAGACGCAAACGCCCGGAGGTGCCGCTGCGCGGCAGGGCACCGTCGGTGGCATGGCGAAAATGTCTGCGGTCGTAGAGCGCGTCGCCGGAAACGGCCCTGCGATCGGAGGGGTCGAGCACATCAGAAAGACGCGCATGCGGCAAGCCGCCGACATCCACCAGATCTACCACCTCGAACACCATGTCGGTGCCGTCGGTCTTTTGAAATCTTTGCCCCAAATTGATCTGTTTGGTCGTCATGTAGGTTCCCCGAACGCCTTTTATGGGGACAGCGCATATTATTTTATTGATTAAGTATTGTTGCAGGTCCCGGACGCGTGAACAAGAAGGTCAAGATAGTCATTGATTCTAAAGAGAAAAAAGATGGAGGCGAAGGATTCGATGAATTATCGATTATGCAGGCAAAATTTCATCGAGTGTTTCGAACAGCCGGCGGATATCCGACGCCGTGTTGTAGAGATGCGGGCTGATCCGGATACAGTCGCCGCGCAGGCTGACATGAACGGCCCGCGCGGCCAGGGCCGGTACCAGGTCGTCCAGGAGTTCCGCGCGGGGGCGAATGCCGACGAAATGAGACGCGCGGGACTCGGCTGCGGGCAATCCTCAACCCCGGCTCTCGGCCTCACGGGCTATCGTTTCGGTCAGCGGGCGGAGCGATGTCGCGATCGCCTCGACGCCCCAGGCGCCAAGCTGGTCGAGCGCGGCCAGGGCCATGGGGATATGGATGAAATTCGCCCTTTCGCCCATGTCATAACGCCGCGCGCCGGGTTCGTATTCTCGGATATAGCCCATGCGCCCTTCGCTTTGACGGGCGCCGGCGCGGTGAAAGCTGTGTCCTTCCAAGGGGCGGCCCGTCCGGTGCTGCGGCGCGGCATAGAGAAAGCCGAAGGGGTAGGGGCAGAACAGCCATTTATAGCCGGTGGCGATGACAAAATCTGGCTGCACGGCGTCCAGGTTCAGGGGCATGGCGCCGGCCGATTGGGTGGCATCGACGACCAGGGCTGCGCCGGTTTCCCGACACCGTTCGCCCAGGGTGACAAGATCGACCACCGTCCCGTCGGTCCAGTGACATTGCGGCACAGCGACGATGGCCGTCTCCGGCCCGATTGCGTCCAGCACGGCGGGGGTCTATTGCCCCCTGTCCGGGCGGCTCACGGTCCTGAGGGAACCGCCCTTTCGGCCGGCCTCTCGCACCGCCTTCATCAGGGGCGAGAGATAGGAGCAGTTGAGATAGGCGCGGGTCTCGGGAATATTGAACGGATGGCGCTGGCAGGGGATCATGGCGGTCTCGGCACGGCTGCGATGGGGGAGGCCGAGTTTCCGACCTGTCCGCGCGTCCGTAAACTGCCGTTTGGCCTTGAAGGAGCGTGCCATGACCCTGTCGGTCGATCTCTATGTGTCCTATCGCAGCCCTTACAGCTTCTTCATGGCGGCGCAACTGCGCCCGCTGGCCGAAAGTCAGGACCTGCGCGTGGTCGTTTGTCCGGTCCTGCCCTTGATCCTGCGCTACCCCAATGCGCTGGCGGATCAGAACCCGGCCCTCGGTCGATATTTCCTAATCGATGTCGCGCGCACCGCTGCCTTCCTCGGTCTGCCCTATACCGGCGCGCCCGATCCTGACCCGGTCGCGACCGACGAGAGCGGGTTGCGCCCGGCGGACGAACAGCCGGTCATCCATCGCGTCACCCGGCTGGGCCTGGCGGCGGAGAAGCGTGGCGGCGGCTTGCGTTTCTATGAGGAATACGGACGGCTGCTCTGGTCGGGCGAAGCCTGGGCCGAGGGGGACCGCCTCGCCCATGCGGCGGCGGTGGCAGGTCTCGACTTCGGCGCGTTGGAAACGGATATCCTGGAGCGGGGAGACGCTTTCGCGGCGGAAATCGACGAAAACGGCCGCGCCCTTGAGGCCTCGGGCCATTGGGGCACGCCGACTTGCGTGTTCCGGGGCGAGCCGTTCTTCGGCCAGGATCGCTACGAGCAACTGGTCTGGCGATTCGAACAGAACGGGCTCGTGCAACGATAGGACAGAGGAAGAAGATAATGGCGAAGCAGGAATCGGCGGCGAAACAGGAATCGGCACTTATCGTCGGCGTGGGACCGGGTCTCAGCGCCTCGCTCGCCCGGCTCTGCGCCAAGCAGGGCATGGCGGTCGCCCTGGCCGCGCGCGACACCGGCAAGCTCTCCGACCTGGTCTCCGAAACGGGTGCGCGGGCCTATGTCTGTGACGTTTCCAGTCCAGAGGAGGTGGCGGCACTTTTCGCCGCCGTCCAAGGCGACACAGGTGCGCCCGATCTGGTCGTCTTCAACCCGAGCGCGCGCCAGCGGGCGCCCATCGCCGAACTCGAGCCCGAAAAGGTACGCCAAGCCCTGCTGATCTCCTGCTTCGGCGGCTTCCTGGTGGGGCAGGCGGCGGCGAAGGCCATGCTGGAACGGGGCAGCGGCTCGATTCTGTTCACCGGGGCGACCGCTAGCGTGAAAGGCGTGGCGAACTCGGCTCCCTTCGCCATGGGAAAGTTCGGCCTGCGCGGGCTCTGCCAGAGCATGGCGCGCGAACTCGCCCCCAAGGGCATACATGTCGCCCATTTCGTGATCGACGGCGGTATCGGCAAGGACTCGGAAGGCAATGCCAAGCTGGACCCGGACGCCATCGCCGAGACCTATCTCCATATCCACCGCCAGCATCCCAGCGCCTGGACCTGGGAGATCGAGCTGCGGCCCTGGGTGGAGAATTTCTAGGCGCGCGGCCGGACCGGCGAGGGCAAGGCCGTCAGCGCTGCATCCTTGCGACGATGCGGCGGACGGCGGCGCGGGGCAAAGCGCTGGAGCCAGACGCCGAGCTTGTTGCCCAGGCCTGGGATCACGAGGACCCGATTTGCGCGAAAGCCTGCGTAGCCGCCACGCGCGGTCGGCCCGGGGAGGGCGGCGCGCTTTTCGAACAGTTTCGAATCCGCCATGCTGGCGGTCTCCGCGAATTCCGTCGCGACCGGTCCGGGGCAGAAGCATGAAACATGAATGCTCCTTCCCCGAACCTCTTCCGAGAGAGCCTCGGTGAAGGACAGGACATAGGCCTTGGTGGCGTAGTAGACGGACATATAGGGGCCGGCCTGAAACCCCGCCATCGAAGCGACGTTCAGAACGCCGCCCCGGCCGTGCGCGATCATGCGGGGCA
>CAUZWC010000055.1:0-13629 GCA_963583595.1 Alphaproteobacteria bacterium
CGCGGGCCTCATTCTTCTGGGCGCGGCCCCCTGCACGGCGATGGTGTTCATCTGGTCGCACCTGACCCGCGGCGATGCCAATTACACGCTCGTTCAGGTCTCGTTGAACGACGTCATCATGATCTTCGCCTTCGCGCCGATCGTGGCCTTGTTGCTGGGCGTCACCGACATCGAGGTTCCCTGGGAGACGCTGCTGCTCTCGGTCGTTCTCTATGTCGTCATTCCCCTCGTGGCGGGTGCGGCGACGCGGCTCATCCTGACCTGCCGGGCCAACGGCGCGCAGGGCGAAGCCGCGGTGGCCCGCTTTACCGGGGCCGTCAAACCCTTCTCCATCCTCGGCCTGCTCGCGACGGTGGTGCTTCTGTTCGGATTTCAGGGGCATGTCATCCTCGACCGGCCACTGCTGATCGCCCTGATCGCGGCCCCTCTCCTGATCCAGTCCTACGGCATTTTCGTCATCGCCTACGGCGCGGCCTGGATGTGGCGCGTACCTCACAATGTCGCGGCGCCCTGCGCCTTGATCGGAACGTCGAACTTCTTCGAACTAGCCGTCGCCGTGGCCATCGGCCTGTTCGGCCTCAACTCGGGCGCCGCGCTCGTCACGGTCGTCGGCGTCCTCGTGGAAGTGCCGGTGATGCTGTCGCTCGTCGCCTTCGCGAACCGGACGAGAAGCCACTTCCCGGCCAGCGACGAAAAGCCCGGCGGCGAGAGGCAATAACGGGTTCAGTTGTCGGCCGACAGGGAAAGGTTCCAGGACCGTCACGGCCTGACGCCAATTCGGCTCAAGCGACGCCGCTAACCGTCTGCGACAAACGATTGCAAGCCTGGCTCCGTGCCAGGTCCGCGCTACCAATTCGTGATGTCGAGAATCGGCTATCGGCGCGCGGTATCGAGCAAATCGGTCCGACCTCTCGCCATTCGGGAAAAGAATGGTGGGCCCGGCAGGACTCGAACCTGCAACCAGACCGTTATGAGCGGTCGGCTCTAACCAGTTGAGCTACGGGCCCGAAGGCGGGGGACAATACCGCCTTTGGGCGGGCACGGCCAAGCGTCCGAATCGGATTTCGATCCGGGCCCGCGCAG
The DNA here is from genome assembly GCA_963583595.1 of Alphaproteobacteria bacterium. GTDB lineage: Bacteria > Pseudomonadota > Alphaproteobacteria > CADEGL01 > CADEGL01 > JABIRQ01. The sequence goes on from CAUZWC010000055.1 coordinate 1,084, forward strand.
TTATCCTACCCCCATCGCCGCGAGCAGCCGGCGATAGGGGGCAACGTCGTAGCGCATCCCAATGGAGGTCGTGAAATGGCCTCGGGGATGCACGAAGCGGTTATCCGCCGGAACGGCCCATTTCTCGGCCAGGGCCACGCCCTCGCGATAGGGCACGACGTCATCGGCATAGCCCAGGATCATAACGACCCGCGACGGATCGAGCGCCAGCGGGCCGACCGGCTCCAGCAACGGCGCCCAATCCTCCGCCTTGGCGCGCGTCCAGCCCGCTTGGTCCAGGGCCTGGGGGACGCCGAGGGCCGCCGGCAGGCTGCCGGTGAAGCCGACCGCCAAGAATCGAGGCGCTGGCCGTGACCAGCAGCAAGGCGTCGGGCACCATCGCCCTGGGCCAGTGATGCGCCGCCGTGGCCAGGCGCTGCACCGTCAGGGCGCCCAGGCTGACGCCGCCCAGCGCCACCGGCCCGTCGCCCAGAGACCGGGCCCAGGACATCAGAAGACCCAGTTCCAGAACCGCCGCATGAAGGAAGTCGAGCAGCGCCATCGGCCCGCCGGCGAAAATCGGCTCGCCACCATAACAGCCGTCCAGGGCACGATGGCCATGCCAGGGCGCCACGGGCTGGATGACCCGGCATCCCGCCTCGACCAGGGCCCTGGGCGGCTCGGCCAGGCCGCGCCATATCTCCGATTCGATGCCCACCCCATGGGCGAGGATAACCGTCGTCCACGGATGGGCCGGCTCATAGACCCGGGCCAGAACGGTATCGCCTTCGACCAGGGGCACGGGCGCGGCCATGCGCAGCCAGGACACCCGGCCGAATGCCGTTTCGTATCCAAAGGAGCGCGCGATCGGTCCGGGCGGTGGCGAGGGCAGCACGAAGGCACGGCCGGGAGCGGCCAGGCGTGCGCCGTGGCGCGCCGCGACAGCCTCGTAGGACGGCACTGCGAAGGCCACTGCCGGACCACGCCGCCGGATATGGAGCGGCACGCAATACCAGCGCGCGGCCATCAAGGCATGCGCCGGACCCAGGCGGAGCGCCTCGGCCCGGGCCAGCGCGCCGCTATCGGCCCGACCATCGCCGAACAGCAACTCTCCCCATTTCGCGCTGGCCTCGTCATGGGCTCGGCGCAGCCCATCGACCTCGGCCACCGCCCGCTCGGCCAGATAGGATTCGGGATCGACGGTGGGCGCGGCCTCAGCGAAGGCCGAAACGGCGCTGCGCGCGCCCAGCACCTCGTCGCGCCAGCGCCGCGGATCGAACCCGTTCATCCCCTCACCAACCGGCCGCGCTCAAGAAAAAGGCCGCCCCCCTGCCCGGGAAGCGGCCCTTGTTCGACCCAGGCGGCATCGGCCCTCAGGTATCCAGGAAGCTGCGCAATTTCCGGCTGCGGCTCGGATGCTTCAGCTTGCGCAGGGCCTTGGCCTCGATTTGGCGGATACGCTCGCGGGTCACGCTGAACTGCTGGCCCACCTCTTCCAGGGTGTGATCGGTGTTCATGCCGATGCCGAAGCGCATGCGCAGCACGCGCTCCTCGCGCGGGGTCAAGGTCGCCAGCACCCGGGTCGTGGTTTCGCGCAGATTGGCCTGGATCGCCGCGTCGAGTGGCTGCACCGCGTTCTTGTCCTCGATAAAATCGCCGAGATGGCTGTCTTCCTCGTCGCCGATCGGCGTCTCCAGGCTGATCGGCTCCTTGGCGATCTTGAGGACCTTGCGGACCTTCTCGAGCGGCATGCCCAGCTTGACCGCCAGTTCTTCCGGCGTCGGCTCGCGGCCGATCTCGTGGAGCACCTGGCGCGAGGTCCGGACCAGCTTGTTGATCGTCTCGATCATATGGACCGGGATGCGGATGGTGCGCGCCTGATCGGCGATCGACCGGGTGATCGCCTGGCGGATCCACCAGGTGGCATAGGTCGAGAACTTGTAGCCGCGTCGGTACTCGAACTTATCGACCGCCTTCATCAGGCCGATATTACCCTCCTGGATCAGATCCAGGAATTGCAGGCCGCGATTGGTGTATTTCTTGGCGATCGAGATGACGAGCCGCAGGTTGGCCTCGATCATCTCCTTCTTCGCCTGGCTCGATTCACGCTCGCCCTGTTGGGCGGCGGAAACGATGCGCCGGAATTCCATAATCGGCAGGCGCGCCGTCTCGGCGACCGTATCGACCTCGGCGCGGATCTCCTTGATCTCGTCGCGGCGTTTCTGGACATAAGGCTTCCAGCCCTTGCCCTTGAGCCGTCCAACCCGGCGAATCCAGTTCCTGTCGACTTCCTGTCCCTGGTACTGTTGCAGAAAATCGGCGCTCTTCACGCCGGCCTTGTCGGCCAGGCGCAACAGTCGCCCTTCGAGGCCGACGAGACGGCGATTCATGCCGTAGAGCTGGTCGACAAGTTCTTCGATGCGGTTGTTGCTCAACCGGATCTCGCTGACCTGAGCGATCAACTCCTCACGGAGCTTGTCGTAACGCTTTGCCTGAGCCGGGGTGAGGGCTTCGCCCCCGCGCGCCTCTTCGAGCTTCAGGTCGAGCAGTTTGACGAATCGTTTATGAGTCGAGGCAATCTGGTCGAAGGATTCGACCATCGTGGGCATGAGGGTCGCTTCCATGGCGGCGAGGGACATATTGACCTCCTCGCCGTCATCCTCGTCGTCGCCCTCCTTCTCGCTCTCTTCTTCCTTGGCCTCCGGGGCCTTAGCTTCCTCTTCTTCCTCCTCAGCGGCCTCACCATTGGGACGGACCGCCGGGCGCGCGCTCATATCCTCGGCCGGGCCACCGATCGTGGCGTCCAGGTCGATCACCTCGCGCAGCAGAATCCGGTTATCGGCGAGTGCTTCGCGCCACACCATCAGGGCTTCCAAGGTCAGCGGGCTCTCGCAGATCGCGCCGATCATCTTCTCACGGCCGGCCTCAATCCGCTTGGCGATCTCGATCTCGCCTTCGCGCGACAGCAACTCGACGCTGCCCATCTCGCGCAGATACATGCGGACGGGATCGTCCGTGCGGCTGAGTTCGTCCTCGTCCAGATTGCCGGCGCGGACACTCGTCTCCGTGTCTTCGCCGTTCTTCTTGTCCTTGCCGTTGCGCTTCGGCGCGTCTTCCTCGCTGTCCTCGTTCTCCTCACTCTCGACAACGTTGATGCCCATCTCGCTCAGAAGGGCCATCGTGTCCTCGATCTGCTCCGAAGACGCTTCTTCGGCCGGCAGAACCTCGTTGATCTCGTCATAGGTGAGGTAACCGCGCTCCTTGCCGCGCGCGAGCATCTTTTTGACGGCTGCGGCCATGCCGTCCATCAGGGGTCCGTCGGCACCGCCATCGCGAGCCTCGGCTTCTTCGTTCACACTTGCTGCTTTAGTCGCCATTCGGTGTCGATTCCCGAACCCGCAAATCTTGTTTCTTCGGCGCGAATGCGCCAAATTTGGCCCCATCGCGGGGCCAATGCAATGTTGAGGCCAAGCCAGCCCCTCTCAGGGCCAGCCACCACCCCCCGCTCCTATTCCTGGTCTTCCGGGCCGCTTAGCTGGATCTCTCGTTTTTTCGCCGCGAGGCGCGACCAGCGTTCCGCTGTCATATCCTCGCCCAGCGCTCGCGCATCTTCATCCAGCTCGGCCCTAGCATCGCGCCGCCAGTAACTATCCCAGGCATCGCGCCAATCATTCCGCACTTCATCGAAGGTTTTCCGGGGATCACAGAAAGGCGCTGCCTCATAAACATCCCGACCCAAAACCCGCTCGAGCAGAGACGAATACCCAGTCTTCCTGAGATGGTGCTGCAGGCCCGTCGAGTCAAGCCCGGAACCGGAGACATTTATGATTTCCTGGCGAAGCTTGTCAAGTTCGGGCCAGCCGAAGCGGCGAACGCCAAGGTCCTCGGCACAGGCATCGAGCAGTTCCGGATGGCGCAGAACCGCGGCCAGGAAGGCCGGCTCCCATTTGCCCGACAGCGCCTCGATATTGCCTTGCGATCGCAGGCGGCTGGCGTGTTGCGTACCCGCACCCTTTCCCCAGGCAGGGCCGCTTCCACGCTGCCCTCTCGGCCGCTGGAACGCCGCGAAGAGGCGCGCCTCCATGTCATCGAAATAGTATTGCTGAACCGTCCGATCCGCGATCCGGTGCACCTGGTCCAGCAAATTCTTGCGGATATTCGCCCGGCGTTCAGGCGTGTCGGCAGGCTGGGCCCCCGTCTCCATTTCCCAGAGCATTTCGCCCAGAGGCTTCGCCCGATCGATCAGCGTGCCGAGCGCCGTCGGACCGCTGGAAGACAGCAGGCTGTCGGGATCCTCCCCTTCGGGCAAAATCGCAAATTGCAAGGATACGCCGGCCTTCAGGATCGGCATGACCCGTTCCACGGCGCGGTAGGCCGCCCGCCGGCCCGCTTCATCGCCGTCGAAACAGACGATCGGTTCCGGCGCCACGCGCCACATCGCCTCGATCTGGGCCTCGGTCAGGGCTGTCCCCAGGGGCGCCACCGCTTCGGGCAGCCCGGCGCGGGCCAGGGCGATCACATCCATATAGCCCTCAGCAGCGATCAGACGGCCGCGGTCATGCGCGGCGGTCCGGGCATTGGCAAGATTATAGAGGGTTCGTCCCTTGTCGAAGAGCGGCGTGTCCGGAGAATTGATGTATTTGGCCGCCTTGGCGTCGCCCATCAGGCGGCCGCCGAAGGCGATCGCCCGGCCGCGCCGGTCGGTGATCGGGAAGATCACCCGGTCGCGGAAAAAGGCGTACGGCTCGCGCCCGTCATCCGGGCGGCGCAACAACCCGGCCTCGATCATCGCGCCGTCCTCGATACCCATGTCTTTCAGGGCGCGGCGCAGCAATCCGCCATCGGGTGCGTAGCCCAGGCGAAAACGGCGGATCACCGCCTCGTCCAGGCCCCGGTCCATCAGATAATCGCGCGCCACCCGGCCGCGCGGACCCCACAGGCATTCCTCGAAATAGACCGCGGCCGCCTCGACCACGTCATAGAGGGACTTGTTCCGCTCGGCCCTTTCGCGCGCCTGGGAGCTTTCGCGCGGCACCTCCAACCCGGCCTGGGTCGCCAGGCGTTCGACCGCTTCCGGAAAACTCAACCCTTCGGTCTTCATCAGGAAGGTGAAAACGTCGCCATGCTCGCCGGTCGAAAAGCAGTGGTAGAAGCCCTTTTCGTCATTGACCGTGAAACTGGGCGTCTTCTCGGCCTTGAAGGGGCTGAGGCCGACATGCTCGCGCCCGCGCCGTTTGAGCGCGACGCGCTTGCCCGTCACATCCGAAACAGGGATTCGGGCGCGGATCTCATCGAGAAATTCGGGCGGAAACGCCATAGGGCGACCGAAGACTCCATTCAAAATGTGCCAGGGACGCGGGCGGGGCCACGGCCGACCACACCCATCTGATCCTAACCGCCGGACGGTATCGGCACAGCCTGTTTCTGGCGGCCGACCGACGACGGCCGTTGCTAATGCCCGAGCTGCACCTTGACGATGCCGCTGGCCCGCGCGAAATCCATCTGGCCGGCGAAGTTGCCGCGCAGATGGGCCATCACCTTGCCCATATCCTTGAGACCGTCGGCCCCAGTTTCGGCGATCGCCGCATCGACGGAGTTCTGGATTTCCGCTTCGCTCAACTGCTCGGGCAGGAAACCTTCGATGATCGCGATTTCGCGTTCTTCCCGTTCCGCCAGACCTTCCCGCCCGCCCTTGCGGTAGAGCGCGATCGAATCCTGCCGCTGCTTCACCATGGTCTGCAGCATCAGCAGGATTTCATCCTCATCGATACCATCAGCATTGCCTTTGCCGCGGGCGGCGATATCGCGGTCCTTCAAGGCTGCGAGAATAAGGCGGAGGGTCGAAACCGCGCAGGCATCCTTGGCCTTTTGGGCGGTCTTGAGGTTCTCGGTCAATCGGTTGCGAAGCATGGAATTCTGCGTCTGGCCAGAGGTGGCGGGACGTTATCGGAATTCATTCTGCGAGTCGAATCGAGCGTCCGAATTAAGCGATTGAAATTTCTTTCGTTTTTGCAATGGCCTTTGCTTGACGGCGGCACGGCGATTGCTTATCAACTGCGCCGGAATTCCATGGCCCAAATCCCAGTCGATCCGCCCTTCGCGGGACGACCGCGCGCACCTTCCGGCGCCGCACCGCACGGGCCCGCCCACAGGGGGTCGCCCCGCAATGCCACACGCCCCGGCCGGCCCCGATACCCGGTCCGAAACACGACTGCAGACTGCCCCGAACGGTGCCACCGGCGCCCTCCTTCTGGCTGATGGCACCGTGCTATGGGGCCACGGCATCGGCGCAACCGGAACCGCTGTGGGCGAAGTCTGCTTCAACACCTCGATGACCGGCTATCAGGAAATTCTGACCGATCCGTCCTATGCCGGGCAGATCATCACTTTCACCTTTCCCCATATCGGCAATGTCGGCACCAACGACGAGGATATGGAGACCCTGAGCCCCGCTGCGCGAGGCCTGATCCTGCGCGCGGATATCACCACGCCGTCGAATTACCGCAGCAGCCGCGGCCTCGACGACTGGCTCCGGACGATGAATCTCATCGGCCTCTCCGGGGTCGACACCCGGCGGCTGACCCGGCGTATCCGCGACGGCGGCGCGCCCAACGGCCTTGTCTGTCATGCGCCGGACGGCCGCTTCGACCTCGATGCCCTGCGGCAAGAGGCGCGCGCCTTCCCCGGCCTCGAAGGCATGGATCTCGCCCTGGAAGTGACCTGCCGGCAGACCTATTCCTGGGACCAGACGGCCTGGGGATACCCTGCGGGCTTCGGCCGGGCCGAGGCGCCGACCCGCCATGTCGTCGCCATCGATTACGGCGCCAAACACAACATCCTGCGTTCGCTGGCCGGGCTGGGTTGCCGAGTAACGGTGGTGCCGGCGACGGCCACGACGGAAGACGTCCTGGACCACCGGCCGGACGGCGTCTTCCTGTCCAATGGGCCCGGCGATCCGGCGGCGACCGGCGAATACGCCGTGCCCGTGCTCAAGGACCTCGTCGAGACCGGCCTGCCGATCTTCGGCATCTGCCTGGGCCACCAACTTCTCGCCCTCGCCCTGGGCGGACGGACGGTCAAGATGCATCACGGCCATCGGGGCGCCAATCATCCGGTCAAGGACCTGGCCACCGGCAAGGTCGAGATAACTAGCCAGAACCACGGTTTCGTGGTCGATGGCGAGGCCTTGCCGGCCGGCGTCACGGCAAGCCATGTCTCGCTGTTCGACGGCAGCGTCGAGGGCTTGGCGGTCGAAGGTCGCCCGATCTTCAGCGTCCAATACCATCCCGAGGCCTCGCCGGGGCCCCATGACAGCCATTATCTGTTCGAGCGTTTCATGACCATGATCGACCTGTATGCCAAAACGGACTGACATAAAGTCGATCCTCATCATCGGCGCCGGCCCGATCATCATCGGCCAAGCGTGCGAGTTCGATTATTCGGGCGCCCAGGCTTGCAAGGCGCTGCGCGAAGAGGGCTACCGGGTCATTCTGGTCAACTCCAATCCGGCGACGATCATGACCGATCCGAGCTTGGCGGATGCGACCTATATCGAGCCCATCACCCCCGATTTCGTGGCACGCGTGATCGAGCGCGAACGGCCTGACGCCCTGCTCTCCACCATGGGTGGGCAGACCGCCCTGAACACGGCGATGGAACTCGCCCGGCGCGGCACCTTGAAGGAGATGGGAGTCGAGTTGATCGGCGCCCGCGAGGAAGCGATCGCCAAGGCCGAGGACCGGCTGCTCTTCCAGCAGGCCATGACCAGCATCGGCATTGACTGCCCGCGCAGCATCGTCGCGACCAGACTGGAGGAGGCCCGGGCCTTCGCCGCCGAGATAGGCCTGCCGATCATCGTGCGGCCATCCTTCACCCTTGGCGGGCTAGGCGGCGGCATCGCCTACAACACCGACGAGGTCGATCAGATCGTCACCAGCGGCCTGCGCGCCTCGCCCGTCCATCAGGTGCTGGTCGAGGAATCCGTGCTCGGCTGGAAGGAATACGAATTGGAGGTCGTGCGCGACAGCGCCGACAACTGCATCATCGTCTGCTCGATCGAGAATATCGACCCGATGGGCATCCATACTGGCGACAGCGTCACCGTCGCCCCGGCCATGACCCTGACCGACAAAGAATACCAGCGCATGCGGAATCAGGCGATCCAATGCCTGCGCGAGATCGGGGTCGACACCGGCGGCTCGAACGTCCAGTTCGCGGTCGATCCGGAGACGGGCCGCATCGTCATCATCGAGATGAACCCGCGGGTCTCGCGGTCCTCGGCCCTAGCCTCCAAGGCGACCGGCTTCCCGATCGCCAAGGTCGCGGCCAAGCTGGCCGTCGGCTACACCTTGGACGAACTGGTCAACGACATCACCGGCGTCACCCCGGCCTCCTTCGAGCCGACGATCGACTATGTCGTGACCAAGATGCCGCGCTTCACCTTCGAGAAATTCGCAGGTGCCGAGCCGCTTCTCACGACCTCCATGAAATCGGTCGGCGAAGCGATGGCGATCGGGCGCACCTTCCCTGAATCCCTCCAGAAGGTGCTGCGTTCCATGGAGACGGGGTTGACCGGCCTCAACGAGATTCCGATCGAGGGGTCCGACGCCACCGATTCGCACGACGCCGCGCGCGCCGCCCTGGCCAAACCGTCGCCCGATCGCCTGCTGGTGATCGCTCAGGCCTTCCGCCTCGGCCTCTCGCTGGAAGAGATTCAGCGCATCTCCCGTTTCGACCCCTGGTTTCTGGCCCATATCCAGGACCTCGTGAATTGCGAGGAGACCGTCCGTCGGGACGGCCTGCCGGTCAGCGCCAAGGGCTTCTCCGATCTCAAGAAACAGGGCTTTTCCGACGCGCGGCTGGCCGAACTAGTCGGACGGACGGAGGAAGAAGTCTCCGCCGCGCGGCGCGGCCTCGGCGTGCGGCCGACCTACAAGCGCATCGACACCTGCGCCGCCGAATTCCCCTCGCGCACGCCTTACATGTATTCCGCATACGAAGGCTACGGGATCGAGCCTGCGGAAAGCGAGTCGGAGGTCACCGACAAGCGCAAGATCATCATCCTGGGCGGCGGACCGAACCGCATCGGCCAGGGTATCGAGTTCGATTATTGCTGCGTTCATGCGGTCTACGGCCTGCGCGAGGCCGGCTACGAAACCATCATGGTCAACTGCAATCCGGAAACCGTTTCGACGGATTACGACACCTCGGATCGCCTCTATTTCGAGCCGTTGACGGCCGAGGACGTGATCGAGATCGTTCGCGAGGAGCAGCAGCGCGGCGAGTTACTGGGCGTGATCGTGCAGTTCGGCGGCCAGACCCCGCTGAAGCTCGCGGCCGCTCTCGAAGCCGCCAATATTCCCATCCTGGGCACGCCGCCCGACGCAATCGATCTGGCCGAGGATCGCGAGCGGTTCCAGCAGGTGCTGTCGCATCTGGGCCTGAAGCAGCCCGCCAATGGCATTGCCTATTCGATCGAGCAGGCCGAGACGACTGCGGAGAAACTCGGATATCCAGTTCTCCTGCGCCCCTCCTATGTGCTCGGCGGGCGGGCGATGGAAATCGTCCATGACCGCAACTCGCTGCACCGCTATATGGCAGCCGCGGTGAAGGTTTCGGGCAAGGACCCGGTGCTGATCGATTCCTACCTTCAGGATGCCATCGAGGTCGATGTCGACGCCCTGGCCGACGGCGAATCGGTCCACGTCGCCGGGATCATGGAGCATATCGAGGAAGCCGGAATCCATTCCGGCGATTCGGCCTGTTCCCTGCCGCCCTTCTCGCTGCGTCAGGACATTCTCCACGAGATCGGCCGCCAGACCGAAATGCTGGCGAACGGGTTGAGCGTCGTCGGCCTGATGAACATCCAGTTCGCGATCAAGGACGACGAAGTCTACATCCTCGAGGTCAATCCGCGGGCCAGCCGCACCGTGCCTTTCGTGGCCAAGGCGACGGGCCTGCCGATCGCCAAGATCGCGGCCCGCATCATGGCCGGCGAAAAGCTTGCGAGCTTCGATCTGCGCAGTATGGCGATCAACAAGCATGTCGCCGTCAAGGAAGCCGTCTTCCCCTTTGCACGCTTCCCCGGCGTGGATGTGCTGCTCGGTCCCGAGATGAAATCGACCGGCGAGGTCATGGGCCTGGACACCGATTTCGGCCGGGCTTACGCCAAGTCCCAGATCGGTTGCGGCAACGACCTCCCGTTGCAGGGCGCGGTCTTCATCTCGGTGCGCGACCGGGACAAGCCCGGCATTCTGCAACCGGCCCGTCAGCTCGCCGAGCTTGGCTTCAAGATCGTGGCGACAAGCGGTACGGCGCGCTTTCTGGCCGATGCGGGCCTGGAGGTCAAATACGTCAACAAAGTGCTCGAAGGCCGGCCCCATATCGTCGATTCGATTAAGAACGGCCAGATTCAGCTGATCTTCAACACCACCGAAGGCCCTCGCGCCATCGAGGACAGCTTCACCTTGCGCCAGACCGCGCTCTACAATTCGATCCCCTATTCGACGACGGTTGCTGGCGCCATTGCCATGGGGAAGGCAATTGCAGCATTACGGGCAGGTGAGCTTGAAGTCGCGCCCCTGCAGTCCTACTTTAGAACATCGTTCTAATTGATTTAGCGCCGCGATCGACAATACAGTCCGCTCGGCGGATCGGAAAACTGGTTTTGCGGCATTTTGGGTGTTACGAGATGGAACGCGTACCGATGACCGCAAGCGGCTCGACCCGCTTGCAGGAAGAGTTGAAGCGCCTGAAGAGCGAAGAGCGGCCCGCCGTGATCCTTGCGCTCGAAGAGGCGCGCGCCCATGGCGACCTGTCCGAGAACGCGGAATACGAGGCCGCCAAGGAACGTCAGGCGTTCATCGAGGGCCGCATCAGCGAGATCGAAGACAAGCTTCGCCGCGCGGACGTTATCGATGTGTCCAAGCTTTCGGGCGATGAGGTCAAATTCGGTGCGACCATCTCTCTCGCCGATGAGAACAGCGACGAGGAAGTCACCTATCAGATCGTCGGTGCCGACGAGTCCGACATAAAGGCCGGGCTGCTGTCGATCAACGCGCCTCTGGCGCGGGCCCTGATCGGCAAGAGCGCGGGCGACACGGTCGAGGTGGCGGCCCCGGGCGGCTTTCGCATCTACGAGATTCTCACGGTCGAATACAAGTAGTCGGCACGCTCGCCATGACGCATGCGGAGGGCGCCGGGCCGATCTGCTGGTGTCTGACCGAGGGCCATGCGGGGATGGAAAGCCAGACCGTCGGTCTGGCCGAGGCCCTGAGTGTGACCCCGATCGTCAAACGCGTGCGCCTGCGGTTTCCCTGGACCCATGTTCCGCCCCGCTTGGCTCTGCCGCCCCTGAATGCTCGCAAGCCGGGCAGCGATGCCCTGGCGCTTCCTTGGCCTGATCTGTTGATCACCTGCGGCCGCCGCAGCGTCGGTCTGTCCATGCGGATCAGGCGGGAAAGCGCGGGACGGACCGTGGCGGTCCATATCCAGGATCCGCTGGTCCCCGCCGAGAGCTTCGATCTGATCGCCGTGCCCGAACACGATCGCCTGCGCGGGCCCAACGTGATGGTGACCCAGGCCGCGATCCACCGGGTCACGGCCGATAAGATGGCCGCCGATGCCGTGCGCCTGGCGCCCACCCTCGCCCATCTGCCGCGGCCGCTCGTCGCGGTGCTGGTGGGCGGATCGAACCGCCGCTATCGGCTGACCCCGCAGCGGGTGACGGAAATCTGCCTCGATCTCGCGCAGGCGGTCGGCGCTACGGGCGCCGGCCTGGCCGTGACGCCGTCGCGCCGCACAGGTGCGAAGAACGAAAGAGCGTTGCGCGCCGGACTGGCCGGTCTGCCAGCCTATATCTGGGACGGAGAGGGCGCGAATCCCTATCTCGGCCTGCTCGGCCTCGCCGATGCGATCGTGGTCACCGCGGATTCGGTCTCGATGGTCTCGGAAGCGCTTGCCACGGGCAAACCGGTCCATGTGATCGAATGCGAGGGTCTGTCGCGCCGTTTCGATGCCTTCCACACCGGCCTGCAGACCGCCGGCCTGACCCGCCCCTTCTGCGGTCGCCTGGAAGACTGGCGCTACGAGCCGCCGGACGACACCCGAATCGTCGCGCAAGAGATCGCCCGCCGCCTCTCGGCCCGGGCCGGGGGCGGAAAAGGCTAGCCAGCCCCCGGGCCTATCAGGCTATAACCCGGGGCAACTACCCAGCAACTTCCCACAGCCGCGCGCGTCAAATCATGGCCCTCCGAATCGAGACATACAGCAACCGCCACGGCGGCAACTGCTTTTTCAAGGCTATCGGCCACCCCCTGGCGCAGGACCGTTGGTCTGCGCTGCGCGACCGTCTGGCCGGAAGCCGGGGCATCGCCCTCTACGATATCGACGGATTCGCCGAAGGCTTTTCTGAAATCCACGATCTTTCCGACCTGCCCATCACAGGCGTCTATATCCAGGACATCACGCGCATCGGCACCAAGCTGCTTGGACACAAGGCCCAGCCGGTGACCGATCTGGCTGCCGGCGGCGCCGATACCGTGCTGGTCGCCAGTTTCGACAGCGAAC
>CAUZWC010000056.1:0-13551 GCA_963583595.1 Alphaproteobacteria bacterium
CCCTTCGGCGACCAGCATGCTTTTCTGCAGCAGCAGAAGCTGGGGCTGGGTTTCCATCTCGAACATCTTGGCGACCTGAAAGAGCTGGCCGAGCAGGCGCGCGATGGAGACCTCGTGCAGCGGCCGACCCAGAATGGGCTCGGCTATGGAGCGGCAGGCCTGGGTGAAGGCATCGACGGATTTATGGACCGGGACATAGCCGGCGCGGAAATGCGCTTCCGCCGCCATCCGGTAGTCGCCGTTGAGGAAGCCGATCAGCATCTCCGCCAGATAATGGCGGGTGCGCCGGTCGAGCCGCCCCATGATGCCGAAATCGACAGCGACGACCTCGCCGCCGCTGCCGACGAAGAGATTGCCCGGGTGCAGATCGGCATGGAAGAAGCCGTCGCGGAAGGCCTGGGTGAAGAGCGCGGCGGCGGCCTTGGCCAGGACCGCGTCCGGATCATGGCCGGCGGCGACAATGGCCGCGCGCTCATCGACCGGAATACCCTCGACCCGCTCCATGGTCATGACCCGGCGCGCGGTCCGCGGCCAGTCGATCTCCGGCACCCGGAAGCTGGAATCCTCGGCGAAATTCTGGGCGAGTTCTGAGGCCGCGGCGGCCTCGAAGCGCAGATCCATTTCGATCTGCACGGTCTCGGCCATGGTCCGGACGACCTCGACCGGTTTTAGGCGGCGCAGCTCCGGCTGGGTGCGCTCGGCCAGGGCGGCAATCCAGGTGAAGAGGTCGAGATCGCGCGCGAAGGCCTCCTCGATGCCCGGGCGCAGGACCTTGACCGCGACCTCGCGCCCCTCGGCGGTGACGGCGAAATGGACCTGGGCGATGGAGGCGGCGGCCACCGGTTCGTCCTCGAAGGCCGAGAACAGGGCGTCCAGCGGCTGGCCCAGCTCCTCGGCGACGATCCGCTCGGCGTCGTCTCCGGGAAAGGGCGGCAGGCGGTCCTGCAATTCGGCCAGATCGGTCGCGACCTCCTCGCCCAAAAGGTCGGAACGGGTCGAGAGAAGCTGGCCGAGCTTGATGAAACTGGGACCCAGTTCCTGGATCGCGCCGGCCAGACGCTGGCCCGGCCGGCCCGGCCGGCGGCGGCATGGAAAGACCAGCAGGCGCGCGGCGAAGGTCACCGCCGGGGCGATGCCGAACCGCTCGAGCGGAAACAGGGCGTCGTGGCGCGCCAGGGTTCGCGCGATGGCGAAGAGGCGCAGAAGATTGCGCGCGGCGCGGATCATGGGAAGGTTATCGGTGCCATGGCGGGCCGGTCAGAGTCGCCAGCCGGTGTGCAGCGCCGCAATGCCGCCCGACAGGTTGCGCCAGCTGACCCGTTCGAAGCCCACGGCCTCCATCCGCTCGGCCAGACCTTCCTGATGGGGAAAGCGCCGGATGCTCTCGGCCAGATAGCGATAGGGCTCGGCATCGCCCGTCACCATGCGTCCCAGGCCCGGCAGGACGGCAAAGGAATAGCGGTCATAGGCCTCGCCCAGCAAGGGCAGGGCGACGCGGCTGAATTCCAGGCACAGGAAGCGCCCGCCGGGCCGCAGGGTCCGGTGGATTTCGGCCAGGGCTTGGTCGATCCGGGTCACGTTGCGCAGGCCGAAGGCGATCGTGCAGGCATCGGCGCACTTATCGTCGAAGGGTAGCGCTTCGGCATCCCCCGTCACCCAGTCGATTCCGTCGGTGATGCCCCTATCCAGGGCGCGGTCGCGCCCGACCCGCAGCATGGCCTCGTTGATATCGCAGACTTGGACCGGCTGGGCGCGGGCGGCTTCGGCGCCGATCCGGTCATGGATGCGAAAGGCGATATCCCCGGTGCCACCCGCCAGGTCGAGAAAGCGCTGGGCCGGCCGGGGAGCGAGCGCGTTGATCATGGCCGCTTTCCACAACCGGTGGACGCCCAGGGACATCAGGTCGTTCATCAGGTCGTAGCGGCTCGCGACCCGGTCGAAGACATCGCGGACCATGCCCGCCTTCTCCTGGGCGGGAACCCGGCGAAAGCCAAAATCGGCCTCGCTGTGCGGCGCGCTCGGACCGGTATCGGGATGCGGCTCCGGAACCGGTTTCTGGGCGGTCTCGTTCATGCGCTGGACGATAGCCCAGGCCCCCCGGACGCGCTAGGTTGGCGCCATGCCTGAACTGCCTGAAGTCGAGACTGTGCGCCGGGGCCTCGCCGCCCGCCTGGAAGGCCGCCGCCTGATCCGGGTGGAGGCGCGCCGACCCGATCTGCGCATTCCGTTTCCCGCCGATTTCGGGCTCCGGCTGACCGGGCGAAGGGTGCTGACCATCGGGCGCCGGGCGAAATACCTGCTGCTGACCATGGATGACGGCACGGTCCTGATCGCCCATCTGGGGATGAGCGGGCGGATGACCATCGGCCCGGTGCCGGGCGGCCCGCTCGATCGCCACGACCATGCCGTGTTCGAGACCGAGGACGGCACCGAGGTTCGTTTCAACGACCATCGCCGCTTCGGCCTCATGACCTTCGCATCGGCCGATGCGTTGGACGATCATCCGTTGCTGGCCGGTTTGGGGCCGGAGCCCCTGGGCAACGCTTTCAACGGCCCGACCCTGGCCGCCGCCCTGGCCGGACGGCGGACGCCGATCAAGGCCGCGCTGCTGGATCAGAAGGTGGTGGCCGGGATCGGCAATATCTATGCCTGCGAGGCCCTGTACCGGGCCCGCCTGTCGCCCCGGCGCCAGGCCTATACGGTTCAGGGCGCGCGCGCCGAGCGCCTGGTCGAGGCCGTGCGATCGGTTCTGTCGGCGGCCATCGCGGCCGGCGGCTCCAGCCTGCGCGACTATGTCCAGGCCTCGGGCGAATTGGGCTATTTCCAGCATGCCTGGCAGGTCTACGGCCGGGAGGGTGAGACCTGCGCCACGCCCGATTGCGGCCGTCCGGTCCTGCGCCTGATCCAGTCGAACCGCTCGACCTTCTATTGTTCGCATTGCCAACGCTAGGTATGAAGCTTCCGCTATGACCCGTTTTCTCGCAGGAATGACCTTCGCCGCCCTGCTCGTCCTCGCCGCCCCGGCGGCGCGCGCGCAAGGCTTCGTCACGGGCATCGACGATGTGCCGCTGATGCCGGGGCTGACGACCCTGAAGGATGCTGGCATGGCCTTCGACGACGAGGTCGGCCGGGTTGTCGAAAGCTATGCCTATGGCGTGGTCAGCGAGGCCGAGGTCCTGGCCTTCTACGGCGAGACCCTGCCCCAGCTCGGCTGGCATGCGGCGCCCGGCCGGGGCGTCTTCGACCGCGAGGGTGAGGTTCTGCGCATCGAATTTCTGGTGGGAGGCCCGCCCCTCACCATCCGCTTTTTCCTGTCGCCCGGCTGAGGCCGACGCCGACTCCATCCCGAGACCCCACCCCGAAAGGACCCCGATGATCTACGAAAACATCAAGGTCGAGACGCGCGGCGCGGTCGGCGTGATCGCCCTTCACCGGCCCAAGGCCCTGAATGCCCTCTGCGCGGCCCTGATCCGTGAACTCGGCCAGGCCCTGGATGTGTTCGAGGCGGATGCCGCGATCGGCGCCATCGTCCTGACCGGGGGCGAGAAGGCCTTCGCGGCCGGGGCGGACATCAAGGAGATGCAACCCAAGGATCATATGGATGTCTATCTCCAGGACTTCATCACCGATGGCTGGGAGCGCATCACGACCTGCCGCAAGCCGGTGATCGCTGCGGTTTCGGGCTTCGCCCTCGGCGGCGGCTGCGAGATGGCGATGATGTGCGATTTCATCCTGGCGGACGAAACCGCGAAATTCGGCCAGCCGGAGATCACCATCGGCACCATTCCGGGCGCCGGCGGCACCCAGCGCCTGCCCCGCTATGTCGGCAAGTCCAAGGCGATGGAGATGTTGCTGACCGGGCGCATGATGGATGCCGAGGAGGCCGAGCGCGCGGGCCTCGTCAGCCGCATCGTGGCCAAGGACTCGCTGCTCGATGAGGCGGTCAAGGTGGCCGGGCGAATTGCGGGCCTGTCGCGGCCCAGCGTGTTCATGGCGAAGGAATCGGTGAACCGGGCCTATGAGTCCAGCCTGGCCGAGGGCATCCGGTTCGAACGGCGTATGTTCCACTCGACCTTCGGGACCGAGGACCAGAAAGAGGGCATGGCGGCCTTCATCGAGAAGCGCAAACCCGCCTTCAAGAACCGCTGAGGCGGTTTCCGCGCGGCACTTGGGCCGGTCGCAGGACCGGCCCCGGGCTTGACGGGTGGGGCGGCACAACGATATAAGCCCCGGCTCGACCTTCAGCAGACCGAATGGAAAGTTCAGCGATGGCCCATCATCAATCGGCCAAGAAGCGCATCCGCCGCAACGCGCGCCAGACCGTCGTCAACGGCGACCGGCGTGGCCGGGTCCGCACCACCCTCAAAAAGGTGGAACTTGCGATCCTGGCCGGCGACAAGACCGAGGCGGCGACCGCCCTGCGCACGGCCCAGCCCATTATTCAAAAGGGCGTCGGCGGTGGCGTTTTTCACGCCAACACCGCGGCGCGCAAGCTCTCCCGCCTGTCGAAGCGCGTCAAGGCGCTCTGATACCGTCTCCTCCGGGAGGCCCGAATTCAGCCGCGCCCCTTCCGGGGCGCGGTTTCGTTTTGGGCTCGCGCAACCCCGCGCGGCCGGGCTGCGCGTGACGTTTCGGTGACGGTGGCATGTCGGTCCGGCAAAAAAATATGCCGTTCCCCATGTGTCCCGTTGCGCCCCCGATCCGCCGTCGGTACATTGATGGTGATGACGGCCGCCAATCTTACGACGTCTTAAAAAGTTAAGAACTGGGCAATCAAAAACTCGCTATATTTGGCAGCAGGTTAATAAACTTATATAATATCTCGAGTTGATACTTGAGGTTACCTGTTCGAGAAAAGCGGATTGATGTGCCGGAGGCTCTTGGGGCTTCCAGCCGCCTTGATAAGTCGAAGGGATTGACGGCTTCTTGGCGGGAGACCAGGGGTGCCGGAACAAGCCTATGCGGGCGATATTTCTGCGCAAGAAGCGTGGGAATTGCTGTCCTCCGAATCAGATGCCGTGCTCGTCGATTGCCGGACGACGGCGGAGTGGTCCTTTGTAGGCATTGCCGATCTCGACTCCGTCGGCAAGGCGTCGCTCATGGCCGAATGGCAGGGCTATCCGACCATGGCGGTCAATCCGAATTTCGCCGATACGCTGCGCGACAAAGGGGTTTCGCCTGATCGCGCGGTAATCTTCATGTGCCGATCGGGCGTAAGGTCGAAGGCGGCGGCGATCGAGATGACAGGGCAGGGCCACGCCCGCTGCTACAATCTCGCTGGCGGCTTCGAGGGCGGACTCGACGAAGAGGGGCATCGCGGCGCTGTGAATGGCTGGAAAAGCGCGGGCCTGCCTTGGAGGCAGAGTTAGGGCATGGTTGACTTGTACGGCGAAGCTGAAATTCGATCGCAATGGGCCCGTGTGCGCGGGGGGCTGCGTGCGGAGTTCGGCGAGGCGACCTATCGCAGCTGGTTCAAGCCGCTGACCCTGAAGGATGTCCGGGACGGCCGGGCGACCGTCTCGGTGCCGACCCGCTTCATCCGCGACTGGGTGGTGACGAATTATGCCGACCGCATCTGCGCGATGTGGAACGGCCTCAACGATGGGTTGCACGCCCTCGACGTGATCGTCGAGGCGCCGAACAGCGCCACCGCCGTGAAGACCGATGACGATGACGACGAAACCGCTGCCGTGCCCGAGATGCGCGACGATATCGGCGGCCGCCTCGACCCGCGCTTCGCCTTTCCGAATTTCATCGTGGGCAAGCCGAACGAATTTGCCCATGCCGCGGCAAGGCGCGTGGCGGAATCCGACACGGCGCCGTTCAACCCGCTGTTCCTTTATGGCGGCGTGGGGCTTGGTAAGACCCATCTGATGCACGCGATCGCATGGCATATCCGCAAGCGCGATCCGCGCCGTCGGGTGATCTATCTCTCGGCCGAAAAGTTCATGTACCAGTTCATCCGGGCGCTTCGGTACAAGGACACGATGTCCTTCAAGGAGCAGTTCCGCTCGGTCGACGTGCTAATGATCGACGACGTTCAGTTCATCAGCGGCAAGGAAACGACCCAGGAAGAGTTCTTCCACACCTTCAACGCCCTGGTCGACCAGAATCGCCAGGTGGTGATCTCGGCCGACAAGTCGCCTTCCGATCTCGACGGGCTGGAAGAGCGGCTGCGGTCGCGTCTCGGCTGGGGTCTGGTCGCCGATATTCATCCGACGACCTACGAGCTGCGCCTGGGAATCCTGCAGGCCAAATCCGAAAACTTCTCGCAGGCGATTCCGGGCAAGGTGCTGGAATTCCTGGCCCATAGGATCACCTCGAATGTCCGCGAGCTGGAGGGGGCGCTCAACCGTATCGTCGCCCATGCCACCCTGGTAGGGCGCGATATCAGCCTCGAGATGACGCAGGAAGTGCTGCACGACCTGCTGCGTGCAAGCGACCGGCGCGTGACCATCGAGGAAATCCAGAAACGGGTGGCGGAGCATTACAATATCCGCCTGTCCGATATGCATTCGGCCCGGCGCGCCCGCGCGGTCGCCCGGCCACGCCAGATCGCCATGTATCTGGCCAAGCAGCTCACCACCCGGTCGCTGCCGGAAATCGGCCGGAAATTCGGTGGCCGCGACCACACGACGGTGATGCATGCGGTGCGCAAGGTGGAGGAGCTTCGGTCCACTGATTCGGGTTTTTCCGAGGATGTCGAGTTGCTGCAGCGCATGCTCGAAAGCTGACGCCGGCGGGGCCCCGGCCCGGGTTGCACAATTCGCCGATTCCCTGATCGAAAACTTTGCCGATTCAATCACTTCGTCTATAATGATTGACCGGTTAGAGGGGCCAGCGGCGGCAACGGTGCGAAACCCCGACGAAGGTTCCCGTGACGGTATCGGGGAGCCCGCTCGGCCGGGTGAATTTCTGGACCCTCTTACATCCCGTTGGATATGAAACTGACCATCGAAAGGGCCGCGCTTCTCAAGGCCCTTGCCCATGTGCAAAGCGTGGTCGAACGCCGCAACACGATTCCGATCCTCTCGAACGTCATGCTCGACGCGGGAGACGGCGGGTTGCGCCTGAACGCCACCGATATGGATCTCGCGATCGAGGAGCAGGTCGTGGCGGAGGTCGAACAGGCCGCCGCCACCACGACGCCGGCCCATACCCTCTACGACATCGTGCGCAAGCTGCCCGACGGCGCCCAGGTGCGCATGGAATCGGCCGGCGACGGCGGACATATCGTTCTGCGCGCGGGCCGGGCCCAGTTCACCCTGGCCTGCTTGCCGCGCGAAGACTTCCCGGTGATGAACGCGGGGGATCTGCTCCATCAGTTCAGCCTGCCGGCGGCGGAGTTGCGCAATCTGGTCGACCGCACGCGTTTCGCGATCTCGACCGAGGAAACGCGCTACTACCTCAACGGCATCTATCTCCATGCGACGGAGGTCGATGGTGCCAAGACCCTGCGCGCGGTGGCGACGGACGGCCATCGTCTGGCGCGGGTCGAAATTCCCCTGCCCGAGGGCGCCGACGGCATGCCCGGGGTGATCGTGCCCCGCAAGGCGGTAGCCGAGCTGCGCAAGCTGGTCGAGGACGCGACCAATCCGGTCGGCATCTCGCTGAGCGACACGCGCATCCGCTTCGCCTTCGACGATGTCGTGCTGACCTCGAAGCTGATCGACGGCACCTTCCCGGATTACGAGCGGGTGATCCCGATCGGCAACGACAAGGTCATGGATGTCGATGCCGCGAGTTTTGCCAAGGCGGTGGACCGAGTTTCGACCATCTCGACCGACAAGTCGCGGGCCGTGAAGCTGTCGCTGAGCAACAACAGCCTGGTGCTCACCGCGAACAGCCCGGAGAGCGGCACGGCGACCGAGGAGATCGAGGTTTCGTATCAGGGCGATGCGATCGAGATCGGCTTCAACTCCCGCTATCTCCTCGATATCACGCAGCAGATCGAGGGCGATGGTGCCAAGTTCATCATGGCCGACGGCGCCTCGCCGACCATCGTACAGGACGGCTCCGACGCGACCGCCCTGTACGTGCTGATGCCCATGCGGGTGTGAGGGTCGCCGCGCTGAGTGAAGCCGTCCTGCGGGACGACCTCGCGGCCTGGCGGGGGCGGAGTGCGGTAACGCGCCTCGTGTTGACTAATTTCCGCTGCTACGACCGCCTGCGCCTGGCCTCCGATGGCCGCCCCGTGGTGCTGACCGGGCCGAACGGCGCGGGCAAGACCAATCTGCTCGAGGCCTTGTCGCTGTTGGCCCCGGGACGCGGCTTGCGCCGCGCGCGGCTCGAGGAGATCGACCGGCGCGGCGCGGCGGGACCCGGCAACCGCTGGGCGGTGGCCGCGACGATCGAGACCCCGGAGGGTCTGATTGAAATCGGCACGGCGCATGAGGCGGCTTCCGAGACCGCCAGGGATATCGAGACGGAGGCCGGGCGCGGCCGGCGCGCGGTGCGGGTCGATGGCGCGGCGGCGCGCGGCCAGGCCCCGCTTGCTGCGGTCGCCACGATCGCCTGGCTGACGCCGGAGATGGACCGCCTGTTTCTGGAGGCGTCGTCGGACCGGCGGCGCTTTCTCGATCGCCTCGTCTATGGCCACCAGCCCGGCCATGCGAGCCGCGTCGCGGCCTACGAGCAGGCGATGCGGGAGCGCAACAGGCTGTTGCGCGAGAGGCTCGGCGACAGCGCCTGGCTCGACGCGCTGGAGCAGCGCATGGCCGAGGAAAGCGTGGCCATCGCGGCCGCGCGGAACGATGTGGTCGCGCGTTTGAACGGCGCCATGGCGCTGACCGAGGGGCCGTTTCCCCGCGCCGGCCTGGCGCTCGACGGGATGGTCGAAGGCTGGCTCGGCGACGGCCCGGCCCTGGCCGTCGAGGAACGTTTGCGCGCCGCGCTGCGGGCCGCGCGGCCGGAGGATGCCGCGGCCGGACGCACGGGCGCCGGGCCGCATCGCACGGATTTGGCGGCGCGCCATCTGGAGAAGGACCGGCCTGCCGGGGAATGCTCGACTGGCGAGCAGAAGGCCCTGCTGATCAGCATCGTCCTGGCCGATGCCCGGCTGGTCGCGATGCAGTCGGGGGCGACCCCGATCCTGTTGTTGGACGAGGTCGCGGCCCATCTCGACGGGCGCCGGCGCGCGGCTTTGTTCGACGAGTTATGCGCCCTGGGCGCCCAGGCCTGGCTGACGGGGACCGATCGGTCCCTCTTCGCCGGTTTGGAAGGCAGGGCCCAATTCTTCGGGGTGGCCGATGCGGCCATCCGGCCCGAAGCTGCGTGAAAATGCCCGTAGGCGCGTGAGAATGAAGGAAGATCATGGCGAATACGGCTGACAAGCCCATACGGCCCCCGGAATCCGATTACAGCGCCGATTCCATCAAGGTGCTGCGCGGCCTCGACGCGGTGCGCAAGCGCCCGGGCATGTATATCGGCGACACCGATGACGGCTCCGGCCTGCATCACATGGTCTACGAGGTCGTGGACAACGCCATCGACGAATCCCTGGCCGGGCATTGCGACCGGATTCGCATATCCCTGAATTCGGACGGATCGGTCTCGGTCGACGATAATGGCCGTGGCATCCCGGTCGAGATTCACGACGAGGAAGGTGTCTCGGCGGCCGAAGTGATCATGACCCATCTCCATGCCGGCGGAAAATTCGACCAGAATTCCTACAAGGTTTCCGGCGGGTTGCACGGGGTTGGCGTCTCGGTCGTCAATGCCCTGAGCGAACGCCTGGACCTGCGGGTTTGGCGCGACGGCAAGGAATGGGGCATGCGGTTCCTGGGCGGCGAGCCGGAAGCGCCCCTGTCCGCCAGGGGCGAGCAGGGCGACCGCCGGGGTACGCAGATCACGTTCCTGCCCTCCGAGAAGATCTTCACGGGCGTCGAATTCGATTTCGCGACGATCGAACATCGCCTGCGCGAACTCGCTTTTCTCAATTCCGGGGTGTCGGTCGAACTCGCCGATCTGCGCGGCGTCCAGCCGGTCGAGGTCAAGCTCCATTACGAGGGCGGAATCGAGGCCTTCGTGCAATATCTCGATCGGAGCAAGTCGGCCCTGCACGAGCCGCCGATCGCAGTGACTGGCGAGCGCGACGGCATCACCGTCGAAGCGGCCATGGAATGGACCGACGCCTATCACGAATCGATGCTCTGCTTCACCAACAACATCCCCCAGGGCGACGGCGGCACCCATCTCGCCGGCTTCCGCGCGGCGCTGACCCGCACGATCAACGCCTATGCCGTTTCCTCCGGCATCGCCAAACGCGAGAAGGTCTCGCTCACCGGCGACGATGCCCGCGAGGGGCTGACCTGTGTCCTTTCGATCAAGGTGCCCGACCCGAAATTCTCCTCCCAGACCAAGGACAAGCTGGTCTCCTCCGAGGTCCGGCCGGTGGTCGAGAACATCGTTGGCGAAAAGTTGGCCGAGTGGTTCGAGGAGCATCCGAACGAAGCCAAGCGGATCATCGCCAAGGTGGTGGAGGCCGCCGCGGCGCGCGACGCCGCGCGCAAGGCGCGCGAGTTGACCCGGCGCAAGGGCGCGCTCGACATGGCCAGCCTGCCGGGCAAGCTGGCCGATTGTCAGGAGCGCGATCCGGCGAAATCGGAAATCTTCATCGTCGAGGGCGATTCGGCCGGCGGCTCGGCCAAGCAGGCGCGCGACCGCCAGAATCAGGCGATCCTGCCCCTGCGCGGCAAGATCCTGAACGTCGAGCGGGCGCGTTTCGACAAGATGCTGGGTTCGGCCGAAATCGCAACCTTGATCGCGGCGCTCGGCGCGGGCATCGGGCGAGAGGAATTCAATCCCGACAAGCTACGCTATCACCGCATCATCATCATGACCGACGCCGACGTGGACGGCAGCCATATCCGCACCCTTCTCCTGACCTTCTTCTATCGGCACATGCAGGTGCTGATCGAGCGCGGCTATCTCTATATCGCCCAGCCGCCGCTCTACCGGGTGAAGCGCGGCAACGAGCAGGTCTATCTGAAGGACGACCCGGCCCTGGACACCTATCTCGAGGACCAAGCCCTCAAGGAGGTCATCCTGCGCGGCCATGACGGGGTGGAACGCGCCGGCAACGATCTGCGCGAGGTCTTGGCAGCCGCGAACCGGACCAAGCGGCTGATGCAGCCGCTCCTCGCCCATCTGTCCAATGCCGATGTGATCGAGCAGGCGGCGATTCTCGGCGCCTTCAACCCGGAACTCACCGCGGACCGCGAACAAGCGGCCCAGGTGGTGGAGATTGTCGCGCGTCGCCTCGACGGCTTGGCCGCGCCGCATGACCGCGGTTGGGTCGGTAGTCTCCGCGAGGACGGCGCCTATGTTCTGGCCCGGACCCTGCGTGGCGTGAACGAAACCCACGTCATCGATGCCGCCTTCATGGACAGCGCCGAGGCCCGGCGTCTTGATGCCTTGGCACCCAGCCTGCAGGCGATCTATGCGCGGCCGGCCAATCTGGTGGCGAAGGACCGCGAAAGCCGTGTGAACGGGCCGATCGGCCTGGTCGCGGGGGTGCTCGAGATCGGCCGCAAGGGCATCTCGATCCAGCGCTACAAGGGGTTGGGCGAGATGAATCCCGACCAGCTCTGGGAAACCACCCTCGACCCGAACCAGCGCACCCTG
Organism: Alphaproteobacteria bacterium; assembly: GCA_963583595.1. Classification (GTDB taxonomy): domain Bacteria; phylum Pseudomonadota; class Alphaproteobacteria; order CADEGL01; family CADEGL01; genus JABIRQ01. Next base: position 11,626 of record CAUZWC010000056.1, read on the forward strand.
CTGCAGGTCCGGGTCAATCATGTCGACGAGGCTGAAGACATCTTCAGCACCTTGATGGGCGATGTCGTCGAGCCGCGCCGCGAGTTCATCCAGGCCAACGCCCTCAAGGTCGCGAACCTGGACGTCTAAACCCCAGGCCCGCCCTTTTCGGGCCGCATTCCCGCGCCAGATTCCCGCCCATGGCACGCCCCAAACAGGCAAAACCCCGAAAGCTGGCCCCCACCGGACGCAAGAAGGCGTCGGCCAAGACCGCACCCAGATCGGCACTGAGGCCCGGCCGCGCCCGCCGGTTCCTGCGCGGCAGCGCGGTCGCGCTCGTCTGGCTGGGCATCGGCCTGGTCTGCGTCCTGGCTTATTTCGCCTATGACCTGCCTTCGACCGAGGGCCTGGCCGAGCCGGTGCGCGGCCCCAGCATCACCCTGGTTGGCCATGATGGCACCCGCATCGCCAGCCATGTCGCCCTGTTCGGCGAGGCGGTCCACGTCGGCGGCCTTCCCGCCTATCTACCCCAGGCGGTGCTGGCGACCGAGGACCGGCGCTTCTACGAGCATCCGGGAATAGATCTTGTCGGCGTGCTGCGCGCCTTGGTCGCCAATCTGCGCGCCGGCCATGTCGTCCAGGGCGGCAGCACGATCACCCAGCAGCTCGCCAAGAATCTCTTCCTGGGGCCGGAGCGGACCCTGCGGCGAAAGATCCAGGAAGCCATCCTCGCCTTCTGGCTGGAGCAGCGCTACACCAAGGACGAAATCCTTTCGATCTATCTGAACCGGGTCTATTTCGGCGCCGGGGCCTATGGCGTGGAAGCCGCGGCGCGGCGCTATTTCGGCAAGCCCGCCTCGGCCGTGGGCCTCTACGAGGCCGCTCTGCTGGCCGGGTTGCTCAAGGCGCCGTCGCGCTACAACCCGTCGCGCGACGGCGATCTCGCCCACCAGCGCACGGCGGTGGTGCTCGACAACATGGTGGCGGCCGGTTTCATCGACGCCGCTCTGGCCAAACGGGCGGCGGCGGAACGGTCCAGTGCCGATCTCGATGGCGGCGGCTGGGAAGGCCGGCATTTCGTCGACTGGGTGCTGGAACAGGTGCCCGCCTTCGTCGGCGCGCCGGACAAGAACCTGATCGTCGTCACGACCCTGGATGTCCGGCTCCAGCGGCTCGCCGAACAGACTCTGGCCGGGTTGCTCGACGCCGCGGGGGCCGAATCGGAGGCCGGCCAGGCGGCCCTTCTCGCCATGACTCCGGGCGGGGCGATCCGTGCCATGGTCGGCGGCAAGGACTATCGCAGCAGCCAGTTCAACCGGGCGACCCAGGCTTTCCGCCAGCCAGGTTCGGCCTTCAAGCTTTTCGTCTATCTCGCCGGCTTGGAAGCTGGCCTGACGCCACGCAGCCGGGTGCTCGATGCGCCGGTGACGGTCGAGGGCTGGTCGCCGGGCAATTACACCAATCGATTTCTCGGCGATATCGACCTGACGGAGGCCCTGGCCAAATCGGTCAATACGTCGACGGTTCGTGTCTCGGAAAAGGTCGGGCGCAACCGCGTGACCAACGCCGCGCGCCGTCTGGGCCTGACCGGCGATATCCCGGCCGGGCCGAGCCTGGCCCTGGGTACGGGCGAGGTGACCCTGCTCGAATTGACCCAAGCCTATGCCACGGTCGCCAGTGGCGGCGCCGGCGTCTGGAGCTACGCGATCGAGGAAATCCGCGATGAGACGGGTGAAACCCTCTATCGCCGCAGCGGCTCCGGGCCGGGCATCGTCCTCGCTCCCGCCACCGTCCGCGACATCACGCGGATGCTGACCGCCGTGGTGACCGAGGGAACCGGTCGCGCCGCCAATATCGGCCGTTCCACCGCCGGCAAGACTGGCACCAGCCAGGACTACCGCGACGCCTGGTTCATGGGCTTCACCGCCGAATTGACGACGGGGGTCT
>CAUZWC010000057.1:0-13545 GCA_963583595.1 Alphaproteobacteria bacterium
TCCGAACGCCCATTACGGTATAGATGTAGCGGTGGCCGGCTACGAGCCGGTCCCTGATTTGGACGCCGAGATCGACAAGCACGAGTTGCAGACCTGGGACCTTGAACCGGGGGATTGTCTGGTTTTCGACGGCCACGTCGTTCACTCGGCGCCGCCCAATCGGGTGAACCGGCTGCGCCGGGTCTTCGCGACTCGCTGGACCGGGGATGATTGTGTCTATGCCGGCGACAAGCATGGCCAGATTGGGCCGCCCTTTCCCCATGCCGACGTGAAACCAGGCGAACCAATGGACGGCGAGGTCTTCCCCGTCATCCTGCCGCGTTAGCCCGCGGCCGTAGGCTCCCAGCGCCCATACGGGTATCGACACCATGCAGGACGATTTGTCCGACGAATCATTGGACCGGATCGGCAAGGGAGCGGCGTGCAACTGCAATATTGCTTGCGCCTGTCTACCGGGCCCTTCACGGTAAGTTTTGGATCCAGGATGCTGGGACGTTCGTTAGCGATCAGGTTCGCAATTCCGCATGCCACCAAGCGGCCGAGCTGAGCCGCGCGGCGATCGAGGTCGATATCGTCGCGCCGGCCCCCATCGAGCGGGTCGATCTGTTCAACGGGCTGCGCCATGTCGAGACGATCCGGCCCTATGGCCCCGACGAGCTGGGTGGGCGGATTCGGGCGGTCTGGGAGGGCGCGGAATATCGCGGGCGCTTCCGCCAGGTGATCTGGGACGGCAGCGCGCATCTCTCCGGCAACCGCATCCGTGACGCCAGGCCGATCAATTTCTTCAACCGGGACAAGGCCCTGGAGCGGGTCTCGGACACCTCGTTGGCCTGGAAGGCCCTGACCCGGCAATATAGGCGGCTTCGATCTCTGGGTGGAGGATGCCTATGGCGGCACCCTCAAGATGGAGACGCCGCTGGTGCAATGCGGCGTGCCGCTGGAGGAGATCGGCTACGAGGACGAGGTCTTCGATGTCGGCGGCGAATTGCTGCGCATCCTCCGGCTGTTCCGCTTGCCGGTGGAGAACCCCCATCGCCGGCTGCGCTTCATCCGAAAGCTCGATCTCTCGGAGACGGGCGACAATCCGATCTTCCTGCGCCTGACCCAGGAGGACGGCACCCTCGCCTGGACCAGCCCAATCTACCTGTACCGCTGAGGGGCCGGGCGGGACGCGCTCGAATGGATACGTGTTCGGGGGTATGATCCGGTTAGGCCTGCGGGCCTGCCGGATGCTGGCCGGCGCCTTCAAGGGAGTGGTGCGATGATCGGATGGGCGGAACTGGTCAAACTCTCCGTGGCCCTCATCGCCATCGTCGATATCCCCGGCAATGTGCCGGTCTTCCTGCAGTAGACCCATGCCATGTCCGGGCGGCAGCGCCGCCTGACCGCCCTGGTTTCCGGGCTGGCGACGGCGGCGATCCTCCTGCTCTTCGCCAATGCCGGGGATGTCATTCTTGAAAGTTTTGGGATCACCGTCGAGGCGTTCCAGGTTCTGGGCGGACTCGTGATGCTGCTGATCGCGCTCGACATGCTCGGCCTCCTGGGCGTCGGCACGGTCAGCTATGGCGGTGGTAGCGACGAGCCGAATCCCCTCCTGACGGAGGTCTTTCCCATGGCCGTGCCGCTCTTCACGGGCCCGGGTGCGATCACGGCCGTCATGATCTATTCGATCCAGGGCGACGGGAATCCCTGGCACGACCTGCATGTTTCCATTGTCGTCCTTGTCATAAGCGCGGCCGTGGCGGCCGGGTTTCTGCTTGCCTCGACCCTTAGCCGGGTGATCGGGCTGGTGACGCAGCAGGTTCTCAACCGTCTTCTCGGCGTAATCGTCGGCGCCATGGGCATCGAATTCATCCTGGACGGCATCGCCGGATTCTACGCGCTCCCAACCGCGTCGCATTGAGTGCCCTGGTCCCCGGCGCGTATCGCCGCGGACCTAAAGCCCCGAGAGGATGGACGGCGCGCGCGTCTAATCCTTGCAGGCCCAGTCGATCAGACGGTCGACGAAACGCTCGCCCGCCGCGACCTCGCTCAAGGTGATGAACTCGTTGGGCTTATGGGCCTGCTGGATGCTGCCCGGGCCGCAGACCACGGTGGACATGCCGCCGTCCTGGAACTGGCCGCCCTCGGTGCCGAAGGAGATAACCGTGGTCTCGTTGCTCTCGGTCAGATACTTGGCCAGGGCCTCGGCCGGGGATTCCTCTTCCTTGCGCAGGGGCGGGACGAAATGGACGAGGCGCGACGCGATGCCGGTGCCCGGATCGACGGCCTTCATCTTGGGCTCCAGCACCGTGCTCGTGTATTCGTCGAGGCGGCGGAGGATTTCCTCGGGATCGGTGCCTGGAAGCTGGCGCACGTTGATGCCCAGGACGCATTGGCGCGGAACGATATTGTTGGCGGTGCCGCCATCGACGGTGGTCACGCTGATCGTCGTGTAGGGCGGCACGAATTCCGCCGAACCCGGCCCGGCCCGGCCGGCCATCTCCTCGGCCATATCCTCCAGGAAGCTGATCACGCGCGCTGCGTAATGGATCGCGTTGACGGCGATATGGGTTTGGCTCGAATGGGCCTCCAACCCCGTGATCACGGTCTCATAGGCATAGGGGCCCTTATGGGCGTTGGCGACCTTCATCTCCGTCGGCTCGCCGACGATGGCGATGGCGGGCTTGGGCAGGTTGCGGCCGATCGCCTCGATCATGCGCGGCGCGCCCAGGCAGCCGATCTCCTCGTCGTAGGACAAGGCGAGATGCAGGGGCTTCTTGAGGGGCGAGGATTTCATCTGCGGCACCTTCGCCAGGGCGATGGCGAGGAAGCTCTTCATGTCGCAGGTGCCGCGCCCATAGAGCTTTCCATCCTTCTCGATCACCGTGAAGGGATCATTGTCCCAGGGCTGGCCCTCGACCGGGACGACATCGGTATGGCCCGAGAGGGCGACGCCGCCATCCTCCACCGGGCCGATGGTGGCGAAGAGATTGGCCTTCTGCTTGTCCTCGGAATGGATGATATGCGGCGCGATGCCATGACCCTCGAGATAGTCGGCGACCCATTCGATCAGGGCCATATTGGACTTGGCCGAAACCGTGTCGAACCCAATCAGGGCTTCGATCATCTCTCTCGTGGTCATGTCGCGGCCGGCCATCTTTCCCTCCGTCTGGTGATCATTCTGGAACTGCGTTCGGCCCTCAGTCGCGCCAGAAGGCGGGGACGAACAGGATCAACACCGTAAACAGCTCCAACCGGCCCATCAGCATGCCGGCCGAGAGCAGCCATTTCGCGCCATCGGGCAGGGGCGCGAAGGTTCCGACAGGGCCGATCACGTCGCCCAGCCCCGGGCCGACATTTGCAATCGCAGTGGCGGCCCCCGACACGGATGTCAGGAAATCGAGCCCCATCAGGCCGAGCGCCATGGCGAGAATGGCGAAGCTGACCACGAATAGGAAGAAAAATCCCATCACCGAGGCGGCGACGGTGTCGGGAATCGGCTGGCGGTTGTAATAGGGAATGAAGACCCCGTGGGGCTGCAACAGCCGCAGCATCTGGATCTTGGCTGTCGCGTAGAGGACTTGAAAGCGGAAGATTTTGATCCCGCAGGAGGTCGACCCGGCGCAGCCGCCGATGAACATCAGCAGGAAGAAGGTGGCGACGGCGAAGCCGCCCCAGCTGGCAAAATCGTCGGTCGCATAGCCGGTTCCGGTGATGATGGAGACGACGTTGAAGGTGGCGTAGCGCAGCGCGCTCATCGGGTCCGCGCCGTTCTCCAGCCAGAGCCAGCCGGCGAGCATCAGGATTGCGGCGGCCACGATCGAGAGGAACCAGCGGACCTGGTCGTCCCGAAAGAGCAGGCCCGGCTTGCCGCGCGCGAGTTGCAGGAAGAGCACGAAGGGCATGCCGCCGAGGATCATGAAGACCACCGAGATCCAGTCGATCGCGGCATTGTCGAAAACCGCGATGGAGGAGTCCGAAGTCGAAAAACCGCCCGTCGCGATGGTCGTCATGGCGTGGCACATGGCCTGGAAGGCAGTCATGCCCGAGGCCCAGTAGAGCGCGGCGCAGAGCAGGGTGAGGACGAGATAGATGACCGCGATGCCGGTCGCGATCTGGGTCACGCGGGGCAGCACCTTCTCGCTCGAATCCGAGGATTCCATGCGGAAGATCTGCATGCCGCCGATACGCAGGATCGGCAGGACTGCGATGGCGACGACGATGATACCGATGCCACCCATCCATTGCAGCAGGGCGCGCCAGAGCAGGATGCCCGGCGGCGCGAAATCGAGACCGGTGATGACGGTCGAGCCGGTTGTCGTGATGCCCGACATGGCCTCGAAAAAGGCATCGGTATAGCTGAGGTCGAGATCGGAGAAGGCGAAGGGCAGGGCGGCGAATATCGCGACCACCAGCCAGCTTATCGTGGTCAGGACAAAGGCCTGGCGGATCGACAGGCGGTCGCCTTCGCCGCGGTTCGACAGGGTCAGCGCGCCGCCCACGAAGAGGGTGAAGGCGGCCGCGACGCTGAAAACTTCCCAGTCGGGATTGCCCACCGTGGCGTCGGCGATCGCGGGAATCACCATGGCGATTGCAAGGGTCGTCAGCAGGACGCCGACGATGCGCAGAACGGGCCGCAGGTCACCCATGGGCCAAGAATTTCCAGATGGTTGCGATTGCGGAAGCTCCCCGACCCGCTACCCCCGACCCGACCCAGGGACCGCGCACGGCCCTTGCACCCCTCTTTCGCCTTGCGGCGTCAGCCCAGGGCCTGACCGTTCGACGGATTGCCGATCATGACAAGGAATTCGCGTCGGGTCGATCCGTCGTCGCGAAACTGGCCGAGCATCCGGCTGGTGACCATGGAGACGCCGGGTTTGTTGACGCCCCGGGTCGTCATGCAGTGATGGACCGCCTCGATCACCACGGCCACGCCCTGGGGCTCCAGCACTTCCTGCATGGTATTGGCGATCTGGGCGGTCAGCTTCTCCTGGATCTGCAGGCGGCGGGCATAGGAATCGATGACCCGCGCCAGCTTACTGATGCCGACCACGCGGCGATTGGGCAGATAGGCGACATGCACCCGGCCGATGATCGGCGCCAGGTGATGTTCGCAATGGGAACTGAAACGGATGTCGCGCAGCACGACCATCTCGTCGTAACCCTCGGTCTCCGAGAAGGTGCGCTGGAGGAAGGCGACGGGGTCGAGCTCATAGCCGCCGAACCATTCCTGATAGGCCTCTGTCACCCGGCGCGGGGTGTCGAGCAGGCCCTCCCGCGAGGGGTCGTCGCCGGCCCATAGCAGCAGGGTGCGCACAGCCTTCTCGGCCTCTTCCTGTGTCGGGCGGAGCGGCGAGGCGGGGACTGTCGGGTCGAGCTTGGCGGCGCTGCTCTGGGGCTTGGCGCCGATGCGATTGGAGTCGGTCAGGGGAGTTTCCTTCGGTTCGGCCGGCGCCGATCAGTGAAGGCGGACGGTTTCCGCGGGGCTGTCGAGAGAGAAGGTAGGGATGGTGATGTCGAACCGCTCTCCCCCCCGGCGCTCCATCTCATAGGTGCCGCCCATGATCCCCGATGGCGTGGGGAGGGGCGTGCCGCTGGTATATTCGTATGACTCGCCCATATTCAAGATCGGCTGTTCGCCGACCACCCCGGCGCCGCGCACCTCCTGCACCCGGCCGGCGGCATCGACGATGCGCCAATGGCGGTTGCGCAGCTGAACGGTCTCGCCGCCCAGATTCTCGATCCGGACCTGATAGGCCCAGACATAGTGGCCGCTGTCCGGATCGGACTGGTCGTCGAGGTAGAACGGCCTAACCGTGACCTTGATGCCGTTGGTCGTTTCTTCGTACATGCGCGCCTCGCGCGGGGTAAGCCGGCCCCAAGGGCCGATCTTCGCGAATTCTAGGCTTGCGCGGCCCTTTGTCCAGGGCACCACTCGTCCCCCCCCCCGCCCCCCCGGCGCCGGACGCCGCCCTAGGCCGCCGGATCGAGGGCCTGGGCGAGATCCTCCCGGATATCGGCGACATCCTCCAACCCGACGGAAAGGCGCAACATGCCGGGGCCGATGCCCAGATGGGTGCGGTCCTCCTCCGGCAGGCGTTGATGGGTGGTGGTCGCCGGATGGGTCGCGAGCGATTTGGAATCGCCCAGATTGTTGGAGATATCGATCAGACGCAGCCTGTTCAGGGCGCGGAAGGCGCCTTCTTTGCCGCCCGCGACCACGAAGGCGAGGACGCTGCCTCCCGCCGTCATCTGGCTCAGTGCCAGATTGTGCTGGGGATGGCTGGGTAGGCCGGGATAGAGCATGCGCTCGACCTCGGGGCGGGATTCGAGGAAGCGGGCGACCGCCATGGCGTTCTCGCAATGGCGCGCGACGCGCAGCTCCATGGTCTCGAGCCCCTTGAGCAGTAGCCAGGCGTTGAACGGGCTGAGCGACGGGCCGGTATGGCGCAGGAAGGACTGGAGATGGTCGTCGATGAAGGCCTTATCGGCCAGGATGACACCGCCGAGCGCGCGGCCCTGGCCGTCGATATGCTTGGTCGCGGAATAGACGACGATATCGGCGCCGTGATCCATCGGGCGCTGCAGCAGGGGCGTGGCGAAAACATTGTCGACCACCACCCGGGCGCCCGCCTCGTGGGCCAGGGTGCAGATCGCGGCCATGTCGATCACCTCGGTGGTCGGATTGGCCGGGGTTTCGAAGAAGACCGCCTGAGTCGGTTTGGCCAGGGCGTTGCGCCACTGGTCCAGATCGCGGCCATCGACGAAGACGGTCTCGATGCCCCAGCGCGGCAGCAGGTCGGCGATGATAAAATGGCAGGAGCCGAAGAGGGCGCGCGCGGCAACGACCCGGTCGCCCGCCCGCAGCTGGCAGATCAGCGCGGCGAAGACGGCCGCCATGCCGCTGCCCACGGCCCGCGCATCCTCCGCCCCTTCGAGCAGACACATGCGTTCCTCGAACATGGCCACGGTCGGGTTGGCATAGCGGGAATAGATGAAGCGCGAGACATCGTCCTTGAAGGCGGCTTCGGCTTCCTCCGCATTGGCATAGACATAGCCGGAGGTCATGTAGAGGGCTTCGCAGGTCTCGCTGAACTGGCTGCGGCGGGTGCCGCCGCGCACGAGATTGGTCTGGGCGCGCCAGGTGGGTCGCGCGTCGCCGGTGCCGTCCGTCATCGTCATCCTCCTGCCGCCTGAAAGCGGCCAAAGAAAAAGCCCCGACCGAAAAAAGGACGGGGCTGACGAGCTGCACCGACCTTTTAGCTAGATTATTTAACGTGGCCGCAAGCCGGTCGGGCCAAATCACCACGTAAGATTTTGAATAGTCCCTTCCCCGAAGGGAGTCAAGCACGGGGCGGCTTGCCTTCTATGACGGCCATTTCGGCCGCTCGCCTATTCCGCGCGGCTGCAGGAGCCGCCGCCCAGCACGCAGAATCGGGCGCAATGGGGATGGTTCAGCTTGACCGCGCCCAGGGCGTCGGTGAGGCGGGGACCCATTTCGAAGGATTCGTCATAGGGCAGCAGGGTGCAGGGCAGGACGACGGGCCGTTCCGCGCCCTTGCGCTTGACCACCATGCGCGAGCCCGCGCACATCATCGACTCGGGCGCCACGCCCAAGATGCCCCAGCAGGCTTCGGTGATCTCCGGCACGTCCAGCCGTTCGTCCATCTCCGGGAACAGGGTCACGGCGACGGGATCGGCCGCGTCCAACGGGATCGCATGCACCGCGAAGAGTCGGGCGAAGCCGGCGCGCAATGCGTCTTCCGATTCCTGCCAGCAGGTGCGCCCCGCGACATGAATGCGAAAGCCTTCGCGCGCGAGCCATTCGAGGCCGGCGATGGCCGGGTCCCAGCTATGCGGGCCGCGCATCAGCTCGTGGGAATCCCGGGCGTAATGGTCAAGGGACACACGGAGGAGGAGCCTGTCGCCATGGCGCGCGCGCAGCGCGGCCAGCGGGGCGGCAAGCTTCATCATCGGGCGCATGGCATTGGTCAGGACCAGGGCCTCGAAGCCGCGCGCCAGCACGTCCTCCAGCATCGCCATGATGTCGGGGTTCATGAAGGGCTCGCCGCCGGTGAAGGCGATTTCCCGCGTGTTCAGGCCCTCGGCCTCGATCTCATCCAGATAGGCCGCGACCTCCGCCGCGGAGATATAGGCGAGGCGGTCGTTGGTAGGGCTCGAATCGATGTAGCAGCCCTTGCAGGTGAGGTTGCACAGGGTGCCCGTGTTGATCCACAGGGTGCGCAACCCGTCGAGAGCGACGGCGGCGCGGATCTCGCCGGCCGCCGTGCGGTCCGGGTCCTGGAACTTTTCGGGTGCGAGAGCGGGTGCCGGTTGGGGGCGTTGCAGGTTCATGGAGCCGCCAAGTGGTGAAAAGCGCATTGCGCCAGGAGCATCTAATAGAGGGTCGGGGCCGATCTCAACGGTCGACGGCTCGCATGGCTGTCACAATTTCGTGGGGTGGGCGCTTCCTGGGCCGCGTGCCCTATCGGGGGCGGGCGGCGGAGCGCCAGATGGAGGCGCCGGCGAAGAGAACCAGGGCGGCGACCACGATCGCCGGGCCCGAGGGCAGATCCCAGAGCAAGGAGGCCTGCAGCCCGCCGATCGCGGCGAGGGCGGCGATCAGCCCGGCCAGGACCGCCATCTGTTCGGGCGTGTGGGCGATCTGGCGCGCCGCCGCCGCCGGGATGATCAGCAGCGAGGTGACGAGCAGGATGCCGATCAGTTTCATGGCCAGGGCGACGACCGCGGCCATGAGTAGGGCGAGAAGGAGCTGGACCCGGCGCACCTTCACCCCCTCGACCTCCGCCAGTTCGGGGCTGATGGTTGCCAGCAGGACAGGCCGCCAGATCAGCGCCAGCAGGCCCAGGACGACGACTCCGCCGCCATAGATCCAGGCGAGGTCGGTGGTGTCGACGGCCAGGATGTCGCCGAACAGGTAGGAGACGAGATCGACGCGCAGGCGTTCCTGGAAGGCGATGACGATCAGGCCGAGAGAGAGGGAGCCATGAGCGAGGATTCCCAGGATGGTGTCGCGCGACAGTTCGGCGCGGCGCCGTTCCAGGCCGGTCAGCAGGATGGCCATCGCCAGGCCTGTCGCCAGGATGCCGAGGCCGGGTTCGACGCCAAGCAGGAAGCCCAGACCGATGCCGAGCAGCGCGGAATGGGCGAGGGTGTCGCCGAAATAGGCCATGCGCCGCCAGACGATGATCGTGCCCAGCGGGCCGACCAGAAGGGCGAGGCCGATTCCGGCCAGGCCCGCACGCAGGACGAAATCAGACATTGCCGGTTCCCGTCGCGCCAGGCCCGCGATCATGGGAATGGTCATGGCCGTGGTCATGATGGTGTCCGGATCCATCCGGCGCACCCTCCGCGGGGTCGAGCGGATGGCCGGAGAGATTGTGATCGTGGTCGTGATGATGGGTATAGACCGCCAGTTCCCGGCCCAGTTGCGGGCCGAACAGCGCCAGGTATTCCGGATGGACAAGGACCGATTCCGGCGTGCCGCTGCAACAGACATGGCGGTTCAGGCAGAATACCCGGTCGGTTTCCGCCATGACCAGGTGGAGGTCGTGGGAGACCAGCAGCACGCCGCAGCCTCGCCGGTCGCGGATCAGGCGGATCAAACGATAGAGTTCGGCTCGGCCGGCGACATCGACCGCCGCCATCGGCTCGTCGAGGACGAGCAGATCGGGATCGCGCAGCAGCGCCCGGGCTAGCAGCACGCGGCGGCTCTCGCCCCCCGAGAGACCCTGAAGCGGGCTCTCGATGACATGGCTCGCGCCAACCTCCTCGAGCGCTTGTTCCAGATCGGCGCCGGTCTTGGCGCCGCGCAGGGTCAGGAAGCGGCGCACGGTGATGGGCAAGGTGTCCTCGACATGCCAGGCCTGCGGCACATAGCCGATGGTGAGGCTGGGCGCCGTCGTTACCGTTCCTTCGTCGGGTGAGATCAGGCCGAGCGCGGTGCGGACGATGCTCGTCTTGCCGGAGCCGTTGGGCCCGATCAGGGTGACGATCTCGCCCCGTGCGATCGACAGGTCGACGCCGCTCACGGCTGCCTCGGCTCCGTAGCGGACCGTCACCCTGTCGAGAGCGATCAGCGGTGCGCTCACGCCCGCCCGCCCCGGCAGTCAGGGCAGAGGCCGCGCAGTTCCACGGTCGCGCGCTCTTCGGCGAAGCCCAGGGCGCGCGCTTTGCTGGTCAGCACATCGGCTATCTCCGCGTCGTCCAGTTCGGCGACCAGGCCGCAGTCGCGGCAGATCAGGAACTGGCCGCTATGGGCTTCGTCTGGATGGTTGCAGCCGATGAAGGCGTTGAGCGATTCGATGCGGTGGACCAGGCCGTGTTCCATCAGGAAATCGAGGGCGCGGTAGACGGTCGGCGGGGTGGCGGAGCCGGCGCCGCTCTCGCGCAGCCGGTCGAGCACGTCATAGGCCCCGACCGGGGCGTGGCCGCGCCAGACGATTTCCAGAACCCGGCGGCGCAGGGGCGTCAGTCGCGCGCCGCGCTCGGCGCAGCGGGTCTCCGCCGCGTCCAGGGCCGAGGCGATGCAGCCGGCGTGATCATGGCCGGTTCTCGGAAAAATGCCGGTATTCGTTCGCTGGTTCATCACAGGGGAGCATTGCAGGACATTGATATGTTATAGTATATCAAATTGGCGCGAACCTCTACCCGATTCCGGAGTATCGATCGATGCCGCTGCTGGGGCTGCCCGCCGTTGTTTTCGCCGTTCTTCTGGCGGGCGCGTCCCATGCCGGCGCAGCGCCGAAGGTCGCTGTCAGCATCCTGCCGATCCACAGCCTCGTGGCCGGCGTGATGACGGGTATCGCGGAGCCGGCCCTGATCGTGAAGGGGGGCGCCTCGCCCCATTTCTATTCGCTGCGGCCGTCGGATGCCCAAGCGCTCGACAGCGCCGATATCGTTTTCTGGATCGGTCCGACCATGGAAAGCTTCCTGGTCAAGCCTCTGGAAAGTCTGGCGGACGATGCCGTGACGGTCGAATTGCTGGAGGCGGACACGATCCTCCGCCTGGAGTCCCGCGAAGGCGGAGCCTGGGCGGAGCATGATGCTCACGAAGGTGACGCCGACGGAGAGCATGGCGAGGCCGCCTCCGACGACACCGCCGGCGGACATGACGAGACCGAGCCCCATATCTGGCTCGACTCGGAAAACGCCCGCCGGATTGTCCGCATCGCGGTCCAGTCCCTGAGCGCGGCCGATCCGGAGAATGCCGCCCGATACGTGGCGAACGGGAAGGGGATGGAAACCCGGCTGGACGAGCTGGAGGCGGAGGTGACCGCGATGCTCATCCCCGTGGTTGATACCCCCTATGTCGTGTTCCACGACGGCTACCGGTATTTCGAGGATCGATTCGGAACCCGCGCCATCGGCTCGATCGTGGTCGGCGACGGGCGCAAGCCGGGTGCGCGGCGGTTGGAGGAGATTCGCGTGAAGATCGTCGAGCTGGAGGCGCGTTGCGTCTTCGCCGAACCGCAGTTCGAGCCGGCCCTGGTCCGCACTGTCATCGAGGGCACAGGCGCCCGGGCCGGGATACTGGATCCCTTGGGCGCCGAACTCGCCCCGGGGCCCGATGCCTATTTTGATCTGATGCGCAATCTCGGCCGCGCGCTGCGCGATTGCCTGGGACGGACGGATTAGGCGGCCGGCAGTCCCTTGCGGGGCCACCCACGGCTCTTATAATCCGAATCCAACGCGGGTGTAGTTCAGTGGTAGAACGACAGCTTCCCAAGCTGTATGTCGTGGGTTCGATTCCCATCACCCGCTCCAACCGATCCGCCGCGCCGACCGGCGCGGGAAGATCGCCAGAGGGAGGCCACGATGGGCCGCATGCTCTCGTTTCGTTTCGTCGAATCCGGTGTTGAGGGCGGCGTCAAGCTCAACGAAGAGGCCGCGCCGGTCACCTGACGAACCCTCTGGACCGCGCTCGACAAGCCGGTTCGCATGCTCTGCCTGCACGCGATGTTCGCGGGCCCCGAGATCATGGTCGGCCTGCCGAAAGAGGCGGAGATCTTCGATCCGCTGGCGATCTCGCCGGAAAACCAGACCTGCATTCCGGCGCCGGGCGATTGCCTGTGGTTCTATCAGCCGAAGAATCACATGTACGGCCTGACCGACGAGCTTTGGGAGATCGGCATGTTCTATGCGCCGGGCGGGCGGGTCTTCGGCCCCCTGGGCTGGACGGCTTGCACGATCTTCGGCCGCATGACCGAAAATCTGGACGGTTTTGCCAAGGCCTGCGCCGATCTGCGCATCAGCGGCGCGCAAACGCTTGAGATCGGCCGCGCCTGACGCGGGATCCTATTCTCCCTTGATCGTTTTCGAGGCGCCGCCGCGGGGCCATAGGCCCTATCCGGTCTATTGGGTGAGGAGTTCGATTTCCCGGCCCAGCGCGTCGGCCTGGGCCTGCATCTGGCGCAACTGCTGCTGCATCTGCCGTTCCGCCCCGGTATCGCGGGTCGCCTGGGCGGCCAACATGCGCAGTTCCGTATCCCACAGATCGCGATCGATATTGGCGATCTTCTGGCGCAGCGCCTGCTCATCCGCGCGGGTCAGTTCGTTTCGAGCCCGGGCGTTGGCGACCTGCTGCTCTTGTTTCTTGAGCTGGTCACTGAGCTGGGCGAGTTGCTGCTCCTGGAGGCTCTGCTCTTCGGTCAGGACTTCCTGATCGCTCTGCAATCCCAGTTGGGCATCCTGTGCCGCCTGCTGGCGCTGCTGGGCTTCGAGCAGGCGTCGTTCGGGGCCGTTGGATACCGCGTCGGCCTTCTGCTGCTGATAGGTGGCACAGCTTGCCGTCACCAGAAGTGCGGCCGCCAGAAGCGTCGTTCTCGCGATGGCATTCATCGGAATGGGTCTCAGCATCATCCTATCTTCGACGCGCGGTTAATATTCTCCAGCGCGTCGCGTTCCCTCTCAAGGGCCTCGATCTGCCGGTTCATCTCTCTCACCTGCTCGCGCAGCCTTGAGGTGTCCTGACCTTCCGAAGTCAATTCACCCGCGACCTCGACATAGCCGTCGCGCTCGTCGCGCAGGTTACCGAGGGTATCGGACATCACCGAGATATTGTCGTCGAGCCGCGCCCGTTCGCGGGTCAGCTCTTCCGCGTGGGCCTGGTTCTGGGCGACCTTTATCTTGACCTCGTTGATTCGTTCGCGGTTCTGTTCGACCACCTTCTGCGAGGATGCCACCAGCTTGCGGAGCCTGGCGTTGCTCTTCTCGATATCCTGGGTCACGAGATCGATTTGCTGCACCTGCTGCCGCGCCGCTTCCTGGCGGGTGGCGACCATATAGCCGTCGACCGCGCCAATCGTGGCACCGACGCCGATCGCCGCCGCGCAAGTGGCAATGCCGTTCTCGTCGCTGCCGAGAAGCAGGCTCATGGCGCAGAAAACGCCGCCCAGCACGGCGCCGGCAGCCGCCCCGCCGAACAGAGTCTCGTTGAAGACATCGGCATCGTCGCGCATCGCCTGCTCCGCCGGCGTGAGCGGTGCGGAACTTTCGAAGAGACTGATCTGGTCGGAATCGCCGGCTGTCTGACAGCCTGCC
>CAUZWC010000058.1:0-13246 GCA_963583595.1 Alphaproteobacteria bacterium
CCCCTGCGCGAAAGGTTCGACGTTGTCGCACCGCCCATCCCGGCGATCATGGCCACGGCCTGGATCGTCATGACTTCGGCGAACGGCGTTCTCGGCCAATGGGCGGCCCGCCGCCTGGGCCGGACCATACGACCCGCGCCGAATTACGCGGAAATAGAAGCCCCGGCCTGGGCCTTCTACGCCCTTGCCGCCACGGCCGCGGGCGCGGTTCTGATCGGCGACGGGCCGGGCTTTCTGGCCGCCAATCTGGCGCCTATATTTGCCGCACCGTTCTTCTTCGTAGGCTTGACCGTTGTCCATGCCTACGCCCGACGCAGCCAGGCCAAAGGAATAATTCTGGCCACCTTTTATATGCTATTGATAATGCTCGGCTTTGTTGCGATGGTTGTGGTTGCCGTGCTCGGTATCGTGGAAAGTTTCGCGAACTGGCGGCAGCGGCTCCATCGACCGAGCACGACCTAGGAGGAAAGAAGGCAATGCAAGTCATCCTGCTGGAGCGCGTCGAAAGGCTCGGCGACATGGGCGACGAGGTCACGGTAAAGCCCGGCTTCGCACGCAACTACCTGCTCCCCAAGCACAAGGCCCTGAGGGCCAATGCCGAGAATCGCACGCTGTTCGAAGCGCGGCGCTCGGAACTCGAAGAATTGAATCGCAAGCGGCGCGACGAGGCCCTCGGCATCGCCGGCGGCATGCACGGCGCGGCCGTGGTTCTGGTCCGCCAGGCTGGCGAGACCGGTCAGCTCTACGGCTCGGTCAGTTCCCGCGACATCTCCCATGCCCTTGGCGAGATCGGTTTCAACGTCGTGCACAATCAGATCCAGCTCGACAAGCCAATCAAGGAACTGGGCATCTATCCGGTGCACATCCAGTTGCACCCGGAGGTCACCGAGACGTTTTCCGTCAACGTCGCGCGCAGCGAAGACGAAGCCAAGCTTCAGGCCGATCGTATGGCCCGCGGCGAGGAAGTCGTGCGCCGTCCGGGCGATGACGACTTCGACGATGACGACGGTTACCAGGACGAGAGCGAAGAAACGCTTGAGGCCGACGACGAGGCAGCGGCGGACGGCGTGGGAGATGAGGCTTCGGAGACTGCAGAGACGTCCGAATCGGGCGAGGCCGACGAAGAGGAAGACAAGACGGCCTGACAAACGGCCGGCTTCGGTCGGCCTGCGCCCGATCCGGCATGGGGGAGTTGGACCTATGCTGTTCGCGCAGCTACTCGAACGTGTCATTCGCGAAGGCACGCTTGTCGTTACGGACGCCGCCGGTCGTATCTCCATAGGATCGCCGGCGGCGAAGTGCCTGAAGTGGCGATTCGCCTCCACGACAAGGCCTTGCATACCAAGCTTGCCATCCGCCCCGAACTCTATCTGAGCGAGGCTTATATGGATGGCACCCTCACCGTCGAGGGCGGCACGATTCATAACCTCCTCGACCTCTGCGGGCGCAACATCCGATTTTTCGAAAGCACCCGGTAAACCGCGTCTTCTCCTGCCTGGAGCGCACCCTGCGCGATCTGCAGCAGCACAACCCGATCGGCCATGCCCAACGCAACGTGGCCCATCACTATGATCTGTCGGACGCCCTCTACAGCCAGTTCCTGGACAACGACCGGCAATATTCCTGCGCCTATTTCGACTCCGGCAACGACAGTCTCGAAGTCGCCCAGGAGGAGAAGAAGCGCCATCTCGCCGCCAAACTGCTGCTCGAGCCGGGCCAGACCGTGTTGGATATCGGCTGCGGCTGGGGCGGGCTCGCCCTCTATCTCGCCCAAGCGGCCGATTGTCCATGTGGTCGGCGTCATCCTGTCCAAGGAGCAACACAAGGTCGTCTGCGAGAGAGCCAGGGCGGCCGGACTCGACGACCGTGTGGAGTTCCGCCTGCAGGACTACCGCGAAGTTCCGGAACGGTTCGACCGCATCGTCTCAGTCGGGATGTTCGAGCATGTCGGCGCCAAGCACTATCTCGAGTATTTCGAAAAGACCAGGGATTTGCTCGAGGATGACGATGTCTTCGTCCTCCACTCCATCGGCCGCATGGAGGAGCCGAGCGCGACCAATCCCTGGCTGCGCAAATATATCTTCCCGGGCGGCTACACTCCGGCCCTGTCGGAAGCGCTGACCGCGATCGAGAAGGTCGGACTCTAGGTCACCGATTTCGAAATTCTCCGCCTGCATTACGCCAAGAAGATCGCCGAATGGATGCGCCGATTCGACAGCAACCGGGACAAGATCAAAGCGCCCTACGACGAGCGTTTCTGCTGGATGTGGTAATTCTACCTGGCGGGCTGCGAAATCTCGTTTCGCTACATACATCAGATGGTCTTCCAGGCACAGATCAGCAAAACCCTCGATCCCGTGCCGATCATGCGCGACTACATCCAGGACTGGGAGCGCGCCCATCTGGGTACCGGCAACCGCGGCGGAGTGAACCAAGACGAGTTATCCCCGTTGTTGTTCTCGTGTGGACGAAATATTTTCCGTCGGATAGGCCGCAACGTGCCACCCGCCTGCTAGTGTCCCCACCATGGTCACCCTCCCCCAGGATCAGAACGTCGCGTCCCTTCACGGGGAATCCGACGAGCCGCTCGGCTATCGCACGCCGCCCCATAATTTCGAAGCGGAGATGGCGCTGCTCGGCGCCATCCTCACCAACAACCGGGCCTATGAGAGGGTCAGCGAGTTCCTCCGCTCCGACCATTTCGCCGATCCGGCCCATGGCCGCATCTATGAAGCAGCCGCGCGGCTGATCGAAGCCGGTCAGATCGCCGATCCGGTCACGCTCAAGAACTTCTTCGAAGCCGATGGCAGCCTGACCGATGTCGGCGGCACCCAATATCTCGCCCGCCTCGCCGGCTCGGTCGTCACCTTCGTCAACGCGACGGATTACGGCCGGACTATCTACGACCGCCACCTGCGACGGGCCCTGATTGCCATCGCCCAGGACGTCGCCGACCGGGCCCACGACTACGATCTGGAGGTCGATGCGATCAAACAGATCGAGCTGGCCGAGGAAGGCCTGTTCGATCTCGCCACTTCGGGCGAGTACGGTGAAGGGTTCAAGACCTTCCAGTCGGCGCTGATCGATGCCGTCGATATCGCCCTGGCCGCCTATAAGAGCGACGGCAACGTTACCGGCGTCAGTTCGAGCTTCACGGGTCTGGACGACATACTGGGCGGGATGCACAAGGGCGAATTGCTGGTTCTCGCCGGCCGCCCCTCGATGGGCAAGACGGCCCTGGTCACCAACATGGCCTTCGCCGCCGCCAAGGCTTATCGCGAGGAGATCGCGGAAGACGGCACCAAGCGCCCGGTCGACGGCGCGGTGGTCGGCTTCTTCTCGCTGGAAATGAGCGCCGAGGAGCTGGCGACTCGTATCCTCGCGGAGGAGGCCCGGATTTCCTCGGCCAAGATCCGCAGGGGCGAGATGGGCCAGGAGGATTTCAACCGGTTGGTCCAGGCCTCGCAACGACTGGCGGCGGCGCCGTTCTTCATCGACGATTCCGCAGCGCTCTCGGTCTCCGCCATGCGCACCCGCGCGCGCCGCCTGAAGCGCCAGCACGGCCTATCGCTGATCGTGGTCGATTATTTGCAGCTGTTGCGCCCGCCGACCGAACATCGCGTCGAAAACCGGGTACAGGAAATCGCGGCCATCACCCGTTCGCTCAAGGCGCTGGCCAAGGAACTCGACGTGCCGGTCATCGCCCTCTCCCAGCTCAGCCGCGCGGTCGAACAGCGCGAGGACAAACGCCCGCAGCTTGCCGATCTGCGCGAATCGGGCACGATCGAGCAGGATTCCGACGTCGTCATGTTCGTCTATCGGCCGGAATATTATCTCGAACGCCAGGAGCCTGATCTGGGCACCGACAAGCATATGGAATGGCAGGAGAGCATGGACCGGGTCCATAATCTGGCCGAGGTCATCGTCGCCAAACAGCGCAACGGGCCGATCGGTACCGTGAAACTCTATTTCCGCAAGGAGTTCACTCGCTTCGAAAACCACCAGTCCGACGACCGTACACCCGAGCCCCTATGATGGCGCAGGGGGAGACATGCCGTACCGTTCGACCAGCTTCGCCGGCCTTCGGCTGAGCGCGCAGCGCGCGGCGGCGTGCCGAGCCGCCGCCAGGACGACGCCATCGACCCGGTGGGGACGATGCCGCGTCAAGGCTGCTAGCCCATGATCGATGCCAAACCCAACGGGCGCAGCACCGGCTCCGTCCTCGAAATCGATCTATCCGCGATCCAAACCAACTATCGACGGCTTCTCGCCGAGTTGAACGGCGTGGCATCCGCCGCCGTGGTCAAAGCCGATGGCTACGGGTTGGGCGCCGAGCGCGTTGCCTCCGCCCTGCGGTCCGTGGGATGTCGAGTCTTTTTCACCGCCCACTTGGGAGAAGCCGCCGATCTGCGCGCGGTCTTTCCCGATGCCGAGATTTTCGTCCTGAACGGCGCCCTGCCTGGCGCGGAAAGCGATTTCGCCGCCCTCGACCTACGCCCCGTGCTGAACAGCCTCGGCGACCTGGAACGCTGGACCGGATTGGCCCGCTCCCTGGGCCGGATCCTGCCGGCGGCACTGCATCTCGACACCGGCATGGCGCGGCTGGGCCTGCCGCCGAGCGAAATCGACCGTCTGGCGGCGGAGCCCGATCGATTAGACGGCGTCGCGCTGCACTACGTCATGAGCCATCTGGCCTGCGCCGAGGACTCCGGCGATCCGATGAACGAGGCTCAGCGCCGCGCCTTCGAAACCGCGAGCGCCCGTCTGCCCGCAGCGCGGGCCTGTTTCGCCAATTCCTCCGGCATTTTTCTCGGCCCCCGCTTCCACTTCGACCTCGCCCGCCCCGGCGTCGCCCTCTACGGTGCGAATCCGACGCCGGGCAGGCCCAATCCGATGGCCGGAACGGTGCGTTTGACGGCCCCGATCCTTCAAGTCCGCGCAATTGACCCTCCTGCTAGTGTTGGCTACGGTGCGACCCACAAAATCGACCGCCCAGCGCGTATTGCGACGGTCGCGGTCGGTTACGCCGACGGATACCTTCGGTCGCTCAGCAGCAGCGGCCGGTGTCATTTGGGGGGGTATGATGTGGCGGTCGCGGGGCGCGTTTCGATGGACCTGATCACCCTAGACGTGAGCGGGGTGCCGGCCGAAGTCGCCCATCCCGGCGCCGAGATCGAAATCATCGGGCCGAACCAGACAATCGACCAAGTGGCGGAGCGAGCAGGCACCATTCCCTACGAAATTCTCACCAGCCTCGGCCGCCGCTACAGCCGCAACTACACGGGCGAAACGGCCTAGCCATGCCCATTCTCGCACCCATCGGGCGGGTCTTCCTGGCCTTCCTCGCGGCCACCGGGCGTCTTGGAACCTTCGCGATGACGGGCGTCTCGCACTGCGCCCGCCCGCCATTCTTCCCGCGTCTGATCGGCCACCAGATGATCGAGATCGGCTATTTTTCCCTGCCCGTGGTCGGCATGACTGCAATCTTCACGGGCATGGTGTTGGCGCTGCAAAGCTATACCGGCTTCGCCCGATTCAACGCCGAATCGGCAATCGCCGCCGTCGTCGTGCTGTCGATCACACGCGAACTGGGTCCGGTTCTCGCCGGCCTGATGGTCGCCGGACGGATAGGCGCGGCCATAGCGGCCGAGATCGGCACCATGCGGGTGACCGAACAGATCGACGCCCTGACCACGCTTTCGACCAACCCCTTCAAATATTTGGTTGCGCCCAGGTTGATCGCGGGCACCCTGATGCTGCCCTGTCTCGTAGTCTTCGCGGATATCATCGGCGTGTTCGGGGGCTATCTGATCAGCGTCTACAAGCTAGGGTTCAACCCGAACACCTATCTGAAGCTGACCTGGGATTTCCTGGAGCCGCTCGACGTTATTTCCGGCCTCGTCAAGGCCGCCGTCTTCGGCTTTCTGGTTGCCCTGATGGGCTGCTATCACGGCTATCATTCCAAGGGCGGCGCCCAGGGGGTGGGTCTGGCGACGACCAATGCTGTCGTCTCGGCCTCGATCCTGATCCTCGCCTTCAACTACATCATCACGGCCCTGTTCTTCGGA
Organism: Alphaproteobacteria bacterium; assembly: GCA_963583595.1. Lineage (GTDB taxonomy): Bacteria > Pseudomonadota > Alphaproteobacteria > CADEGL01 > CADEGL01 > JABIRQ01. Next base: position 6,069 of record CAUZWC010000058.1, read on the forward strand.
ACATGAGCGCGACCGCGCCCAAGATCGCCCTTCGCGACCTGAAGAAGCGCTTCGGGGACAAGCCCGTCCTGACGGGCGTGGACCTGGATGTGGCGCCGGGCGAATCCATCGTCGTGATCGGCGGCTCGGGCACCGGGAAATCGGTGCTGATAAAATGCATCATGGGACTGCTCCAGACCGATAATGGCAGCATCCGCATCGACGGCGAAGAGGTCGTCGGCATGCGCGTGTCCGAGCGCGAAAAGGTCATGCGCAAGTTCGGCATGCTGTTCCAGAGCGCCGGTCTGTTCGACAGCCTACTGGTCTGGGAGAACGTGGCCTTCGGCCTGATCCAGGCGCGGGGCATGGCGCGGGACGAGGCCAAAACCGTCGCCCATGAGAAAATGGCCCAGGTCGGGCTGGGCGAAGATGTCGGGGCGCTTTCCCCGGCCGAACTGTCCGGCGGCATGAAGAAGCGGGTGGGTCTGGCGCGCGCCATCGCGACCGAGCCGGAGATCATCTTCTTCGATGAGCCGACAACCGGGCTAGACCCGATCATGGGCGACATCATCAACGATCTGATCATCGATTGCGTGAAGGAACTGGGCGCCACCGCGCTGACCATCACCCATGACATGGCCAGCGCTCGCAAGATCGGCGACCGTATCGCCATGCTGTTCGACGGAGAGATCATCTGGGACGGCGCGGTCGACGAGGTCGACCGGGCCGAAAATCCCTATGTCGAGCAGTTCATCAACGGCCTGGCCGAAGGCCCGATCCAGGTGACCACGGCGTGATCGGCTTACCGACCTCGCCGAACCCGGGCCGAACCCCAGCGTCTTTGGCGGAAGGAGCGGCCTGACCCTTGGCGCGCGCGGTATCCTGTTTCGTCTGTCAGGCCTGCGGTGCGGAGCACCGAAAATGGGCCGGGCGTTGCGACGCCTGCGGCGAATGGAACTCCGTCGCCGAGGAGGCTGGAGCCAAACCGATCCCCGGTGGGCTCAAGGCCAGCAAGACAAAGCGCGGACGCGGCATCCAGTTCGTCGGACTCGAGGGCGAGGCGCAAGCGCCGCCGCGCCGAATCACCGGGCTGGCCGAATTTGACCGAGTCACGGGTGGCGGCCTCGTCCCAGGCTCGGCCCTGCTGGTCGGCGGCGATCCCGGTATCGGCAAATCCACCGTTCTGCTGCAGGCCGCAGCGGGACTGGCCGCGCGCGGCCATCGCTGCGCGTATATCTCGGGCGAGGAATCGGTCGATCAGATTCGCATGCGGGCCGAACGGATGGGTCTCTCCAAGACTCCGGTCGAACTCGCGGCCGCGACCGATCTGCGCGAGATCCTGGCCGGACTCGACACCGCCGATCCGCCCGCCCTGGTCGTGATCGATTCGATCCAGACCATGTATGTCGAAAGCCTGGAAAGCGCACCCGGCACGGTGGGCCAGGTCCGCGCCAGCGCCCAGGAGCTGATCCACTTGGCCAAGGGTCGCGGCTTTAGCGTGATCCTGGTCGGCCATGTCACCAAGGAAGGCACCATCGCCGGGCCCAAGGTGCTCGAACACATGGTCGACACCGTGCTCTATTTCGAGGGCGAACGCGGCCACCATTTCCGCATCCTGCGCGCGGTCAAGAACCGCTTCGGCCCAGCCGACGAGATCGGCGTCTTCGAGATGACCGATGCTGGACTCGCCGAGGTCCCAAATCCCAGCGCCCTGTTCCTCTCCGAACGCGACGAGGATGGCGGCGAAAGCGTCAGCGGTGCGGCCGTCTTCGCCGGGGTCGAGGGCACACGCCCGGTCCTGGTCGAAATTCAGGCCTTGGTCGCGCCCAGCGCCTTCAGCACGCCGCGCCGCGCCGTGGTCGGATGGGATACCGCCCGGCTCCATATGGTCCTCGCCGTACTCGAGGCGCGCTGCGGCGTCTCGCTCGCCGGCCGCGACGTCTTCCTCAACGTCGCCGGCGGGTTGCGCATCGGCGAGCCGGCAGCCGATCTGGCCGTGGCCGCGGCCCTGCTCTCCTCCCTCAGCGACCGGCCCGTCGAGAGCGGCACGGTCGTCTTCGGCGAGATCGGGTTGGGCAGCGAAGTTCGTGCGGTGAGCCAGACCGATACGCGCCTCAAGGAAGCTGCCAAGCTGGGCTTCCACCGCGCGATCCTGCCCCGCGCGCGCGGCCGCGGCAGAAGCTCCGGCGAGGCCGGCATCGCGCGCCAGGAGATAGGCCGCCTGCACGAATTGGTCGAGGTCTTCGAGGACGGCGACTCATGATGGGCCAGACGGGATTCACCGCCGGGGATCTCGGCGTCCTAGCCATCCTGCTGGTTTCGGGCCTCCTGGCCCTGAGCCGCGGCCTGGTGAAAGAGGCTTTCGCCCTGGCGGCCTGGGTCGGCGCGGCCTTCATTGCGCTTTACGGCTTTCCGCATGTCCGGCCTTTCGCCCTCGATATCATCCCAATTCCGAGGGCCGCCGAAGGTGCGACGGCAATCGGGCTTTTCATTGTCGGATTCATCGCTATATCACTGGTCAGCCGTCCGATTTCGAACCGGGTTCGGGACAGCGACCTCAGGGCGCTCGACCGGTCCCTCGGGTTTCTGTTCGGCCTCCTGCGCGGGGCGGTGCTGGTATCCATGGTTTATCTCGTGATGCTCTGGCTATGGGCGGCGCCGGATCATCCGGATTGGGTTCGAGGGGCGCGGTCCCTCCCCCTGGTCGAACGCGGCGCCAAGGTTCTGCAGCTCCTCATCCCGGATGAGGCGGCGCGCATGGGCGAGGACGCGGCAAGCGGCGCCGAGCGACAGATCCGCAAGGGACAGGAAGCCAAGGAAGCGCTCGAAACCCTGGACTCCCTCACCCGCGAAGCCCAAGAAGAGACGAGCGGCGAGAAGACCGACCAAACGCCAGATCAGACGACGAAGGACCCGACCGGCTACGATGCGCGGACACGCAATCAAATGGACCGGCTGAACCAGCAACTGAACGCCACGGATTAGGCGCGGAGACGGCCCGGATGCTCACAACCAATCCCTTCGATGACGACAAACTGCACGAAGAATGCGGCGTCTTCGCGATTTTCGATCATCCCGACGCCGCGGCGCTGACGGCGCTGGGCCTGCATGCCCTGCAGCATCGCGGCCAGGAGGCCGCGGGGATCGTGAGCTACGACGGAGAGCAGTTCCACAGCCATCGCGCGCTCGGTCAGGTTGGCGATATCTTCGGTTCGGAAGAGGTGATACGTCGCCTCAAGGGGCCAATCGCGATCGGCCATACGCGCTATTCGACGACCGGCGAGACCGTCGTCCGCAACGTCCAGCCGCTGTTCGTCGATTTTGCCGATGGCGGTCTCGCGATCGGCCATAACGGCAACTTGACCAACGCCGTCCATTTGCGCCGCGAACTGGCGCGGCGCGGTTCGATCTTCCATTCGACGACGGATACCGAGGTCATCACCCATCTGGTGGCGACAAGCCGGCGCACGCGCCTGATCGACAAGCTGAACGACGCGCTGCGCCAAGTCGACGGGGCCTATTCCCTGGTCGCGATGAGCCGTCACAAGATCATGGGCGTGCGCGATCCCCTGGGGGTGCGGCCCCTGGTCCTTGGCCGGCTCGACGGCGCCTGGGTCATGGCGTCGGAGACCTGCGCCCTGGATATCATCGGCGCCGAATTCGTGCGCGACGTGGAACCCGGTGAACTCGTGATCGCGGACAAGAACGGGCTGGAAAGCCAGCGCCCCTTTCCGCCCTCACCCCGCCGTTTCTGCATCTTCGAGTTTATCTATTTCGCCCGGCCAGACAGTTCGGTCGAAGGCGAAAGCGTCTACGAGGCGCGCAAGCGGATCGGCGCCGAGCTGGCCCGCGAATCCCATGTCGATGCCGATGTGATCGTGCCCGTGCCGGATTCGGGCGTGCCGGCCGCTCTGGGATATGCCACCGAAGCGGGCATCCCCTTCGAATATGGCATCATCCGCAGCCACTATATCGGCCGCACCTTCATCGAGCCCCAGGACCGCATCCGCCATCTCGGCGTCAAGCTCAAGCACAACGCCAACCGCAGCCAGCTTCAAGGCAAGCGCGTGATCCTGGTGGACGATTCCATCGTGCGCGGCACGACCTCGCGCAAGATCGTCGAGATGGTGCGCGCGGCCGGTGCGCGCGAGGTGCATATGCGGATATCCAGCCCGCCGACCACTCATTCCTGCTTCTACGGCATCGACACGCCGGAACGCGCCCAGCTGCTCGCGGCCCAGCACAGCATCGAGGAAATGGCGCGGCTGATCGGCGTCGACACCCTGGCCTATCTGTCGATCGACGGTTTGTATCGCGCGATGGGCGAGAAGGGCGGCCGAACTGGCGAGACCCGCAGCTATTGCGACGCATGCTTCACCGGCGACTACCCGACCCGTCTGGTCGACCGCTCTGGCGTGTCCGGCCCCGCGCAGCTTTCCCTCCTCGCGGAGATCCCGTAGGCGCCATGCGGAGATTTCTGGCTGCTCTGAGTCTGGTTTTCCTGACCCTTTCCCCGGCCCGGGTCGAGACGCGGCATCTGCCCGACATCTGGCCTCAGCCGAACGCCGCCAACGGCATCGAGGGCGTCACCGCAACCTTCTTCAGTCATTGCCCCTTCAATCTGGCGAATGTGGGCGAAGGCCCGGAACGAGCCCCCCCGACCCTAGCCAATGCCCGCCTCTACATGCCCCCGGGAGCTTCTACGGGATCGCCAGTGCCGGCCGTCGTGCTGTTGCACGGTGCCGGCGGCGTGCTCCGGGCTCGCGAACTGACCTATGCCAGGCAATATGCCGCCATGGGTGCGGCCGCCCTGGTGATCGACGCCTTCGGGCACGCCCCGAATGGGCCTCGAGTTTCAACGAACGCGTGCTCAATATCACCGAGATGATGGTATTGGCCGATGCCTATAGCGGCCTCGCCTATCTCGATTCCCTGCCCGAAATCGACGGCAGCCGTGTCGCCCCGATCGAGTTTTCCTATGGTGGCACGGCGACCACCTACGCCGCCCAGGAGCAGGTGGCCGAATCCTTTTCGCCCGGCGGTCTGCGCTTCGCCGCGCATGTCGCCTATTACGCTCCTTGCATCGCGCGCTTCGCGGACCGGCGCGCGACCGGCGCGCCACTGTTGATGATCTATCGCGGGCAGGACGGCATCATCGATCCGGACCGTCGCGCCGAAGTGGCGAAAGACCTCAAGCAAGGCGGCGCGGTGGTACGGACGATCGTCTACAATGAGGCCCACCACCAATGGTGATGGCAGTTTCGCCGGACCGCGCATGATCGGGCACGACTTGTCGGACTGCGCATTCACCGTGGACGAAGACGGCCTGGCCCATGACGAACTGACCTGGATGCCCATGTCCGAACCATTCCTGCGAAAGCTCATTCTCGCGGCCTGCGTCCATTCGGAGGGCTATCTGATCGACCGCGACGACGCCGTGCGCGCCAAGTCCAATCGCGACGTGGCCGACTTCCTGAATCGTATCCTGTTCCGTGAGGGCACATGACCAACCGTTTGGCAGGACGCATCGCCGTCGTCACCGGCGCCTCGCGGGGTATCGGTGCGGCCGTCGCGAAGCGCTTCGCGCGCGAGGGTGCGCAACTCGTGCTGATTGCGCGCACCCAGGGTGGCCTCGAAGAAGTCGATGACGCGATTCAGGCCGAGGGCGGCACGGCCACTCTCGTGCCGCTCGACCTGCGCGATTTCGAAGCCCTGGACCGGCTGGGCGCGACCCTCCACGAACGCCACGGCAAGCTCGACATTCTGGTCGGCAATGCCGGAATTCTGGGACCCCTCTCCCCCGTCGGGCATATCGACCCGGATCGCTGGCAGCAGGTGATGGATATCAACCTGACGGCCAATTGGCGGCTGATTCGCTCGCTCGACCCGCTGCTGCGGCAGTCGAATGCCGGGCGGGCCATCTTTGTCACCTCCAGTGTCGCGGGCTTTACCAAGCCCTATTGGGGCGCCTATGCGGCCAGCAAGGCGGCCCTCGAAATGATGGTCAAGGTCTATGCCGCCGAGGTCGAGCGGATCACGCCTGTGCTCGCCAATATCCTGGACCCCGGCGTAGTGCGCACGGCCATGCGCGCCGAGGCCTTCCCCGGTGAGGACCCGATGAGCTTGCCCCACCCGGACGACATTGCTGAAATATTTCTGGACTTGGCCGATCCGGCCTGCACCCGCACCGGCGAGGTCGTGCGCGCCTACTGATGGAACCTAACGACGAACGAGGGAACGAGCATGCTGAAGCTCTACACGGCGGGCCTGTCCGGCAACGCCCATAAGGTCCGACTGGCCCTAAACCTGATGAAAATCCCCTACGAAGAAGTCGCCATGAGCTTCGAGGACGGATCGCTCAAAGGAGCCGATTTTCTCGCCAAAAACCCGCGCGGCCAGGTGCCGGCCATCGAGGATGACGGCGAGCCGATTTGGGACTCGGCTGCGATCCTGGTTTATCTCGGACGCAAGCATGGCGGCGAGAGCTGGCTGCCGACCGATCCCGCCGAGATGGCCCATGTCGTGGAATGGCTGACAGTGGCCGGTGGCGACCATCACCAGGGCCTCGCCCGCTGCCGCTTCCTAAAGAAGCGCGGGTTAAGCGAGGGCTATGAACAGGCCCTGGTTGCCGCCCAGAAGTGTCTCGACATGATGGAAAACCATCTGAAAGGCCGCGACTGGCTGGCCTCCAGGCATCCGACCATCGCCGAGCCGGCCTGCTTCGTCTATGTCGACCTGGCCGACGAGGGAGAGATCGACGTTTCGGTCCATCCCGCCGTGACCGCCTGGATGGACCGCGTCCGCGCCCTGCCCGGCTTCGTCAAGGCGCCGAGAGCGTAGCGTCCAAGCCCCGGGCTAATCCTTCTCCGGGGAATAGGGATTCTTGCCGCCGCGCGGACGAATGCGGATCGGCACGCCGACAAGGTCGAAATCCTCGCGCAGCGCGTTCGCCATATAGCGCAGATAGCTTTCCGCAATTTCGGCCGGCCGGTTGGAGAACAGGGCAAAGGTTGGGGGCCGCGCCTTGACCTGGGTGATGTAACGCAGGCGCACCCGTTTTCCGCCCGCCAGCGGCGGCGGATGATGCGCTTCGATCTCGCCCAGCCAGCGATTGAGCCGCCCCGTGGACAGGCGGCGGTTCCAGCGTTCGTGAGAACCGAAGACCGCGTTCATCAACTTATCGAGCCCCGTGCCTTCCA
>CAUZWC010000059.1:0-13204 GCA_963583595.1 Alphaproteobacteria bacterium
TTCACGGCCGAGCCCCGGATCACCCCCCAGATCCGGTCGCCGTCGCGCTGGGCATCCGCGAGGCGCTTCAGCACCACCACCCCGGCGCCTTCCGCCACCGCGATGCCGTCGGCCTTGTCGGAAAAGGCGCGGCAGCGGCCGCCGACGGCCAGCATGCCGGCCCGGGCCATCATTCGGAACGGCTTGTCCGAGAGGAACAGGGACACGCCGCCGGCCAGCATCAGATCGGCCTCGCCATGGCGCAGCATCTGGGCCGCCTGATGGACCGCGACCAGGGAGGAGGAACAGGCCGTGTCGACGCTGAGAGCGGGGCCGCGCAGATCGAGCAGATAGGCGATGCGCGCCGCCATGGCGGAGGTCGCGTTGCCAGTCATGAGCTGGGCCGCGAGCTGTTCGAAATCGCGCTCCCCGGCCAGGTCGCCGTACTCGCTGGGCTGAACCCCCGCGACCACGCCGCAGGCCGCGCCGCGCAGGCGGGACGGCGCGATGCCGGCGTCCTCGATGGCGTGCCAGCATTGTTCGAGGAATATCCGCTGTTGCGGATCCATCGCCGCCGCCTCGCGCGGGGTCATGGCGAAGAACGCCGGATCGAACCGCTCGATGCCATCGAAGAAGCCCGCCTCGCGGCGCGGCGGTTGCGGCACCAGACCCTTGCGCGACTTCGGCAACGGCCCGACCGAATCCTTGCCGTCGCGCAAATTGCGCCAGAAAGCCGCGGCATCTTCGGCCCCAGGAAAACGCGCCGCCAGGCCGATCACGGCGATGCCGTCCTCGTCGCGGCACCGCCCGTCGCGCGTTGTCCCTGCAACGGCGGGGCTGGCAGCCGAAGGAGCCGCCGCACTTGCGGGGATCGACGCCGCAATTGACGGCCGAGCCTTGGCAAGACCCAGCGCGAGATGCGCCGCCAGGGCACCGACGCTGGGATGGTCGAACAGATCGGTCATGCGCACCGGCATGCCGAGCTGATCGCTCAACATATCGACCAATTGCAGGCCCTTGAGGGAATCGATGCCGAGATCGGCGAAACGCGCCTGCCGCCGGACCCGGTCGAGCGGCAGATCCTGAAGCGCTGCGATACACGCGGCGATACGATCCTCGACCGACCCTCCGGCCGGGACCTTCGGGGCCTGAGCGGCGCGGGCAGCCGGGCGCGGCGCGCCATAGGCCGGAGCCTCGGCGAACATCGCCCGGTTATGCGCCGCCAGATCCGCGACCGGGCGGCCATCCTTGCGCAGATGCAGCAGGAGATAGCGGATCAGGCCGAGCGACAGGGCCTCGCCGAACCGCGACCAGCCGCGATGCTCGGCCGCCCGCGCCGCCAGGGCCGGAATGCGCCTATGCAACTCGTCCAAATGGCGTTCGAAATCCGGATCATGGAGGAAATTGGCGATGCCCCCGCTGGCATCCTCGGCCGCCACGACACCGAGACCATGGGTCGCCAGAATCTCCGCGAACTGAATCGCGGTGGGGGTGAATTGGCCGATCTCAGGCACCGCGATCTCGGCGGCAGTCTCCGCGATGCAATCGATCAGCAGCAGATCGCCGTTCGGTGCCAGGCTGCGCGCGATATTACCGAACAGCCCCTGCTTGTCCGCGACATGGAACGAGACCTCGAAGCCCAGCATGAGGTCATGAGGACCGCCCATATCGTCGCGGGCCGAATCGCGCGGCAGAATTTCGACCCGGCCGTCGAGGCCGGCCGCCGCCACGCGCTCGGCCGCCACCACCGCCTGAGCCGGTGCGATCGTGAAGCCGCACCCAACCAAGCTCGGGTTCCGTTGCGCCAGATCGATCAGGTCGGTGGCGAAGCCACAGCCGAAATCCATCGCGCGCGACACAAGCGACAGGTCGATTCGGTCGAACAAACGGGCCTTCATCGCCGTCTGGCCGTCGCGCAACATCGCGAGCTGGTCCGGATTTTCCTCCGCCCCGAAGAACGCCTTGATCCAGGAGAATCCGGGCAGGCGCCGGGGCAGCGGCGCGAAGAGCAGATTCAACCCGGCACGCGGGTCTTCCGGTTCCGCGAGTCCGGCCACGGAATCGGCCAGGGAATTGTAGTAGTCCGCGACAGGCCGGGCCTCCGGCCCCGCCATACCGACGCCATCCTCCGCCCAGAATCGCGAATGCTCGAAGCTCGTGCCCGGCAGGGACAGGCGCCGGTGCGGTCCGGGCGCCCGGTGGCGGGACCAGTCGATCGCCTCGCCCGCCAGCCAGATCCGCGCGTCGTTATCCGCCGGCAGGGCGGCGGCGGAATCCGCGCCATCGCCGAAACACCGCAGCGCCCCGACGAGTTCCGCCTTGGTCGAGACTGCGAATGCTGCGCGATGATCAAACTCGCGGCGGCCGGTCTGCAAGGTAAAGGCGACATCCGCGAGGCCCGGTTCCGGCGCGCCGGTTTCGCGCCAGGCTTGGTCTTCGATATGACGCGCCAGGGCGGCGGCTGCCCGGCGAAGCCGCGCCTCGCTCGGTGCCGAAAGCGGCACCAATCCCGGGTCCTGGACGTCGTTGATCGGTGCCCGCGCGGGCGCCGCCTCGACCACAAAATGCACATTCGCGCCGCCATAGCCAAAATTGTGCACGGCGGCACGGCGCAAGCCGTCGGACCTTGCGGGCCAGTCGCGCGGTGCCGTCACGACATCGACCGGCGCCGGGCCTCGATCCTTGTCCCAGTTCAGGGAGACATGACCCAGGGTCGCGGGAATGCGGCCGGTCCGGACGGCGAAAAGGGTCTTGATCAAGGATGCGACCCCCGAGGCGGATTCGAGATGGCCGAGATTACCCTTGAGACTGCCCAGGGGCAGGGCATGGCCCGCGCGCCCGAAGACTCGGGCATAGGCATCCAGTTCCGCGCCGTCCACCAGGGTCGCCGCCGCGCCCTGGCCCTCGATATAGTCGATCGAACCGGCATCGATCCCGGCATCGGCCAGGGCCGCGCCGATGACCTGGGCCTGGCCGCGCGGGCTGGGCGCGGTCAGATACATCGCGGCGCCGTTATGGTTGGCCGCGCTGCCGGCGATCACACCATGGATCACATCGTCATCGGCCATCGCATCCTCGAGCGGACGCAGCAGGACCAGGCCGACGCCGTCGGCAAAGAGATGCCCGTCGGCGGCGGCATCGAACGGGCGGACATGGTCGGCGCCGGTCAGGAGCCCCATGCGGCGATTGACCACGACGGATTCGGGCGCCAGGACGATATTCACCCCGCCCGCGACGGCATGGCTGCATTCGCCCGCGCGCAGGGCGCGAACCGCCTGATGAATGGCGAGGCCCGAACTGGCGCAGCCGGCATCGACGGCGAGGCTCGGCCCCGTCCAGCCGAACAGATAGGAAAGCCGGTTGACCAGCATCGAATGGGAATTGCCGGTATTGACGCCGCCGCCCATCGCATCCCGCGTCAGACGCGATTGATATTCCTGGCGCTGCACCCCGACGAAGGCCCCGACATTGCGGCCCGTCAAACCGTCCGGACCCAGCCCGGCATCCTCCAGCATCGCCCAGGCCGCTTCCAGGACCAGGCGATGCTGCGGGTCCATGGCCCGCGCCTCATCCTCGGGGATCGCGAAAAGCGCCGCGTCGAAGCCCGCGATATCGGCGATATAGCCGCCGAAACGGCAATCGGTGCGATTGCCCGGCCCGGCCGGATCGCCGTCGATCGCCCGCCAATCCCAGCGATCCGCCGGAACCTCAATGAAACTGCGCCGGCCCTCGACCAGATTGCGCCAGAAGGCGTGCGCATCCTCCGCGTCAGGGAAGCGGCAGCCGATGCCCGTGACCGCGATCCTGCCCTTACCATTCGCTGTATCGGCGGCTTCGACTCGGGTGGCGGATCGGGCGGCCTCGTCCCCGGCGCGTTCGAGAAGGGAAAAGGCGCCAATTCGTGGCCTGTCCGGCACGCCGGCAGGCTCCAGAGGCTCGGTCGGGCCATCCACCGGCGCATCCACCAGCGGCGCTTCGTCTTTGGGTCCGATATCCGCAACGCCCCGCCCGGCCAGATAGGCGGCCACCGCATCCATGGTCGGATGGTCGAGGAAGGTGGAGGGCGCGAGGCCATCGATGCCGAGGCGGTCGCGCAGGGCCGCGGCGAAACGGGTCAGGGTGATCGAATCGAAACCATAGGCGTTGAGAGGCTTCGCCGAATCGAGACGACCCGGCGGCAATTTCAAAATCTCTTCCGCGATCGCCACCAGGGCCGGCACCAGGGCCACCGCATCGCCCGGCGGTAATTCGCCGGGCGCATCCGACCCCGCCCCGCTATCCTTCCCGCCACCCGCCAAGCCAAGCCTTTGCGCCGCCGTCTCCGGATCGCCCCAGAGAACCACGCTCTGCGGATGGTTGACCGCAAGGCTGCGGCCAATGACCTGGACCGCCGCTTCCGTCGGCAAGGGGTGCAGGCCGAGCGCCGCGAGATCGGCCAGCGCCTCGGGCGGCAGCGTCATACCGCCTTCGGCCCAAAGCGGCCAAGCCAGGGATCGGCAGACACCGTGGCGCAGCCCCCGTTCGCGCAGGGCTTCCCGCGCCGCCGCGATATGGTCGAGCCAGGCATTGGTCGCGCCATAGGCTGCCTGCCCGGACTGGCCGACGCTTCCGGCCAGGGAGGAGAAGAGCAGGAAGAACCGCAACTCTTCGCGGCCAGCCATGGCCTCATCCAGGTTCAAGGCGCCCCGCACCTTGGGCGCCAGAACCCGTTGCAATCCCTCATCCGTCAGATTAGCGAGCCAGGCATCCTCCAGATGGCCGGCCGCATGCAGCACGCCGCCGATCGGCCCGAGCCGTGCCTCGATCTCGCCGATCAATCCGGTGACCGCGTCACGATCCGCGATATCGCATCGGAAATAGCGGACCTCGCCACCGAGCCCCTTAAGCCAGGTCCGCTCCTCCGCATTCGGGTCGCGCCGCCCGACCAGGGCCAGCGTTCCGCGCCCTAACGCGAACAGATGGCCGGCCAGTGCCCGGCCGATTCCGCCCAGGCCTCCGGTGATCAGCACCGCCCCCTCGCCGGCGAAGGGATCGAGAGCGGGGCCATCGTCCGGCGCGAAAGCCCAAACCCTCTCGAAGCGATATCCATCGCGCCAGCGCACCGTTTCGAAGCCCTCGCCGCCAATGGCATCCTCGGATCGCAGAACTGCCGCGAGGTCCCCACTATCGGACTCGACCGACCGGACAACCATGTCGGGATATTCCCGCGCGGCCGCGCGCAGCAACCCGTCGATCGCGGCGCCCTCGCATTCCATATCCTCACCGGACCGCCGCAGATGAAGCAGCCGCGCGCGGCCACCTTCGCGCTTCACCAGCGCGGCCATAGCGGCCAGGCCGTAGACGGCGATGGCGTGCGACGGGACCGCATCCGGCCAATCCCCGTGCGTGGTGACGACAGTCCAAGCGGTTGCCGGGCGCGAGCCCACAGAGCCGGCTGGCCGCCAATCGGGCGACAGCATGGCCAGGCGCCCCGGCTCCTTGCGCTGTTTCGTCATGCCACGCTTCCTTCGGCGCGTTTCGGCAAAAGACGCATCACCCGATCACGCTGGGCCACACCGATCTCGCCCCGCGCCGCCAGATCGCGCACCGCCTCTTGTCCGAGTTCGGCCAGCATCGCATCGGCCAAGGCGGAGTCGTTCGGGTCCTCGAGTTTCACGAAGAGCTTGGCCTTGACCGAATCGAAATGCGCGCGCGCGCCGGCCCATTCATGGGGACCGCGCAGGCGGTAGATCGAGGGAATCGGCGGGCTAGAAATCAGCTCCCAATACAGCCGCCAGTCGCGCGACGGGTCCGGGAATGCGCCGATGGCCTCGGCCAGCCAGATATTGTCGAGCGGCGTGTCCATGGGAATGACCGACACCTCGCCGGGCGCGGTGGAGACGGCGCGCGACCGGTCCGCCGCGATGGTCCGGCGCATGGCATCGGCTTCGGGCAGCCCCGCCACGCCGGACAGGCTTCGCGCGAACCAGCGCGCGCCGAGTTCCATCGTCGAGAAACAGCCGAGCGTGGTCGGATAGAGGCCGATCACCGCCAGACTGGGGTGGTCGGGATGGAAATGATTCTTGTAGAGCCCGGCCGGATCGCCCCTAAGGAAGGGTATGCGCGGCAGGGAAAATCCGGTGCAGAAGATCACCGCATCGAAACCCGCCCGGGCGCCGTCCTCGAAGGCCGCTTCTTCCCCATCCAGCGCGGCGAGCGGCGCCGTCACCGCGACCTCGCCTGCTGCGACCAGTTCGATCAGCCGGTCGTTCACCGCCAGGATGCCGCCGCCGATCTCGCCCTCGGGCATCAACCCGCTGCGCGCGAAGGCATCCATGAAGCCCGGCATCGCGGCGCGCCAGCCCGCAAGAATTTTGTCCCGCGACTGGCCCTGCATCTCCATGCGGCGAAGCGGGCTGAGGGCGCAGTCGTTGGGCACAAAGCCGTTCATGCGCGGGATCACCCATTGCGACCGGCGCACAGCCAAGGAAACCTGCGCCGCGACCCCGCAGAGCTCGGCGGCGATGTCGAGGCCACTGACCCCGTTGCCGACAACGAGGACGCGCTGGTCGGCAAAGGGCGAAGGCTCGGTGTAATCCGTCGAATGCAGCACGCGGCCCCGGAAAGAATCGCGCCCCGGCACCGCAGGCATCCTCGGATCCCAGAACAATCCGGGGCAGAGGGCGACGGCATCGAAGGGTTCGTCATGCTCGGCCCGCTCGTCCCTGTGGCGCAGCCGCCAAGCGCCACCCTCGGCGCGCAGATCCGTGACCGGCGCGCGCAGGCGGATCGCCGGGCGCAGATCGAAACAGTCGGCATAGTCGTTGAAATAGCCGTCCATCGCCGCAACGCCGGGGAAGAGGTCCATCGTCTCGGGCGCCGGAAAATCGGAAAACAGGGCCGTGTATTTCGAGGATTGCAGCCGCGTGCTGCGATAGGTGCCCCAGGGGGGTGCTATGCGCTGGGCCCATATCCCGCCGATGCGGTCCGTGCGCTCGAAGAGGACCGGCTTGTGCCCCTCTTCCAGTAGGCTCTTGGCCGCGACCAGCCCGGCCGGGCCGCCGCCGACAACCGCGACCCGCGCGCCGCCCGTGCCGAGCGGAAAGCGCAGGGCGCTCGGCGCGGTGGGCCGGGCGGTCTCGGCAAAAGCCACTACATCGGCCTGCCCGTCCAGTTCCGGAATCCAATAGCGTTCGCGCCGGAATTCGTAGGGCGGCAGCATCGCGCGGGCCGGATGGGGCTGCGGCCAGAGGACGCGGAAATCGACCGTCTCGCCCGCCAGGAAGCGGCGGCCGGCCTGGGCCATTTCGTCACCGCGCTCAATGGCGGCCACGGGTTGGCCGTCGAGGAACGCGTCGAGAGCAATCACGAGATCCGGCAAACCCGAGACAAACGCGGCGAAGCGCGATTCGAGACTGGCTCGGCCGGTCTGCAGGGTGAAGGCCAGGGAGTCGAGCGCGACGGGCGACGGATCGGCCCACATCCGCAACCCGTCCAAGCTATCCTCCGGTTCGACGGTCAGCTCCTGCCCCACGCGTTCCCGCGCCAGGGCCGCCAGCCGGGTGACCCCCGCCCCGTCGAGTCCGACATCGCGCAACGGCGTCTGGCCGTCGATGGCCGCGCCGTCGATGCCGAGAACCTCGCCGACCAGAGCGGCAAGGTCGAGCGGCGCGCCCGAAACCTCCGGCGTGATCGCCGCGCGCAGCGCTGCGGCCTGGACCCGGAGCCGCGCATCATCGTCTGCGGACAGCACGATCAATTCGGACCGGCCGGAAGCGGCCACCGCCGGACGCGCCGGAGCTTCCTCGATCACGACATGGGCATTGGCCCCGCCGGCGCCGAAGGAGCTAAGTCCGGCGCGGCGCGGCCCCTCGGCCGGCCAATCCTCGAACCGCCGCTGGAGTCGGAATGGGCTGCCTTCCATGCCGAGATTCGGGTTCGGCCTTTCGGCATGCAGGCTGTGCGCGAGCGCGCGGTGGCGCAGCATCAGCAGCAGCTTGATCAGGCCCGCGATCCCCGCCGCCGATTCGAGATGGCCAATATTGGATTTCACCGAACCGACAGCACAAAAGCCGACGTCGCGCGTATCCGCCGCGAAGGCTTCCTTCAGGCCCGCGATCTCGATGGGATCGCCCAGCGCGGTTCCGGTGCCATGGGCCTCGACATAGGAGATGTCGCGCGCCGAAAGGCCGGCCCGGTCGAGCGCCCGCGCCACGACCTGGGCCTGGGCCCGTGGATTGGGCACGGTATAACCGCCGGTCTTGCCGCCGGCATTGATGGCCGAGCCGCGCAGGACGCCATGGATGAAATCGCCGTCGGCCAGGGCGCGCGAGAGCGGTTTGAGCAGAACGGCGCCGACGCCCTCGCCATCGACGAAGCCGTCCGCCTCGTCGCCGAAGCTTTTGCAGTCCGGCCCCTCGCTGACCATGCCGAGATTGCACAGGCGGGTGTAATGCACCGGCCCCGCGATTACGTTCACCCCGCCCGCGATAGCGGTCTCGCAATCGCCCCGGCGCAGTGCGTCGCAGGCGAGATGGAGGGCCGTCAGCGAGGACGAGCAGGCCGTGTCCACCGCCATGCTCGGCCCGGTGAAATCGAAACAATAGGTAACCCGGTTGGCGACCGACCAATAGGCCGAATGGGCGTCGCCGCCATGTCCCTGAGCGGAGGCCCGGCCGCTCAGCCATTCGTAGCCGGCATTCATCACCCCGACATAGACCCCCACCGCCTGCCCCTTGCAGACCGGGGCGGGATAGCCCGCGTCCTCCAACGCATGCCAGGCGGTCTCCAGGAACAGGCGCTCCTGCGGATCGAGGGTTTCCGCCTCCTGGGGCGCGATGCCGAAGAACAGCGGATCGAACTTGTCAGCATCCGCGATGAAGCCGCCATATCTCGTGTAGTGCCGCCCGACCTCGCCGCGCATGCCGCCAGCCGTCTCGCGCCAGTCCCAGCGCGAGACCGGCACTTCGCCGATGGCCGAGCGCCCCTCGCGCAGCAGGTCCCAGAATTGTTCGGGATCGACCGCCCCCGGGAAGCGACAGGCCATCCCGATGATGGCAATCGGCTCGTCCCCCGAACTCGACGGCGGCCGATTGACCCCTTCCGGCCCTGGCGACTCGGGGTGCGCCGGAGATTCGGCATGCGCCGCGGCAGAGGCTACGGCCATGACTGGCGCTTCGGGCAAGACCTCGGCCAAACGTCCGGCAAGGGCGCGCAGGGTTCGCGCTTCGTAGAGGATCGTCGCGGGCACGGGCCCGAAGTACGCTTCCAACGCGCGATTGATATCCATGACGACGAGCGAATCGACTCCGAAAGTTTCGAAGGTCGCCTCGACGTCGAGTTCCACCGCCGTCATGCCCAGCACCTTGCCGAAGACCTGATGCAGGACGGCAAGGGTCCGGTCCGTATCGGCGGTCGCCGGCGAAGCGGCTCCGTCGCTCTTCCCCGCGACGACCGGCCGGGGTGCCGTGGCAACAGGCAGGCGCATCCACCCATCGCCGAGCGCGGCGAAGATGGCCTGGCCGCCGCTTTCCGTGTTCGCCGCCCCAGGGCTATGGACCGCGAGCGGATCGAAACCCTCCGCCGCCAGCCGATCGCGCCAAAGCGGGACGGACAGCAACGGGGCATGCGGTAACCGCCTGTCGCCACCGCCATGGGACCACCATTCGGGGGTCAGACCGAAGGTCAGGGTGACCGCGTCGAAGCGCGCCGTCACTTCGTTGACGAGCAACAATCCGCCCCGCTTGAGCAAGGATTTGGCATGGCCCAGGGCGGCCGAAAGATCGCCCACCGCATGCAGCACATTGGAGGCGATGACGAGGTCGTAACCGCCAGTGCCGAAACCCTGTCCGCCCGGCGGCGAAGCGATATCCAAGGCGCCGAAGCGAACGAAAGGATAGGCGCCGCCGAAACCCGCTTCGGCCTGATTGGCAAAGCTGCGCGAGACATCGGTGAAATCGTATTCGATCCGTCCGGCCAGCCCCGCCAGGGCGGCCAAGACATGGCGGGTCGCCGCGCCGGTACCGCCACCGATCTCGAGGATCCGGAACTGCTGCGCCGGGTCCGCGCCCGCATGCGCGGCGAGAAAATCGGCCGCCAGTTCGCCGAGCATCGCGTCGCAGGCCGCCATGGTCGCATTGCCGCGATAGACGGCTTGGACCTTGTCGCGGTCGCCCCCCGGGAACAGGAGTTGCGTCGCCCCGCAGCGCCCGGCGAGCAGATCGCCCAAACCGTCGAGACATTGATCGAGCAACGCCAGATGATCCCGCACGGCCGCCGCCTCGGGCCGCTCCGCCAGCGGATACTCTACGGCCTCCACGATCTCGCCATCCGCCCGCAGGATGCCTTCCCGGACCAGCATTTCGATCAGCGCCGCAAATATCGGTTCCTGTCTGGGCGCAAGCGACAGGCGGGCGCGGATATCATCGAGCACGGCGGCCTCGCCCGGTTCGGGCAGGGCAAAGCTCAGGACCTCGGCCAGACGGCGACGGGCATAGCGGTCCAGGTCTTCATAGGCCTGCCCACTCTTCGCCTCGTTCTTTTCCGCCGCTTCCGAGGCGCGCGGGAGGCGAGCCGGCAAAGCCGACTCGGTTCGGCACCGCACGGTGGCGGGATCGGCCATCGCCGCCCGCTTCTCGGGCGTTAGCCGGATCGGCATGGCCTGGCCGATGCCGCTTGCGAGCAGGCGCTCGAAAGCATCCATGCCCGCGCCGGCTTCGATGGACAGCACCCCCTGGGCGCTCATCCGGCGGCGGGTCGCCTCGTCGGCCACGATTCCCGTTTCGCCCCAATAGCCCCAATCGATGGTGACGACCGGATAAGCGACCGCGGCGCGCAATCCGGCGGCGTAGGCGTCGATGAACTGGCTGGCGGCAGCGTAATTGGCCTGACCGGCATTGCCCGAGAAGGAAATCGCCGAGGAGAAGAGGCAAAGGAAATCGAGCTGCGCATCGCCCAGAGCCTCGACCAGGGCCGCGATGCCGCGCGTCTTCGGCGCCAGCACCTCCAGGAGATCGGCCTCGCCCATCCCGGCGACCAGCGAATCGCGCAACACCAAGGCCGAATGCACGACACCGTGGATATTCCCGAACCGGTCGCGCGCCTCGGCCAGGGCCGCGCGCAGGGCCTCGGCATCGCCGGCATCGGCGCTCAGATAGATCGCCTCTCCGCCCGCCACCCGAACCTCGGCAAGCGCAGCGCGGATATCTTCGTCCTCGGCCCGGCGGCCGAGCCAGACGAGCCGAGCGCCCCAGCGCTCGGCCAGATGACGACTCAGGACCCGGCCCAGCCCGCCGGCCCCGCCGAGGATGACGTAACAGCCCCCTTCGCGCAGCCGCAGTTCGCCGTGCTCAAGCGCCGCCCACTCCAAAATGCGCCGCCAGCGCAGGCCCCGGCGCAGCGCGATGTCCTCGCCACCGCCATGGCCCGGCTCCCCCGCCAGACCCCTGGCGATCTCGTCGGGATCGTCGCGCAAATCGACATCGATCGCCGACACGCGCAGCGGCGCGGCCTCGCGCGCTGCTGCCTTGGCCAGCCCCAGCACCGCCGCACCGACGGGCCGCACCGTATCGCCCGATGCGAAGTCATGACCCCGATCGGCGACGACTTTCAAATGCCCCGGCTTGCCGACCAGAGACTTGAGACGCCGCAACAGCGGCAGCAGAACCCGCTCTTCCGCCAGCACGACCTCGGACGGGGTCGACAGTGAATCCCCCACCGCCACTTCTAACGCGCCGAACCAATAGACCAGATCGGCAGCGCCCGGATCGCCGTCGAGGACGAGGCTTTGAGCGCCCGGATGGAGGCGCAGCAACGAACGCACCAAATCCGGCGTCCCGGCACCGCCCAGAACCACCACCTTCTCGGGGGCGATCTCTGCGGGAGCGGCTTCGAGCTTCCATCGAGGAAGGTAAATATCAAGCGCGTCGGTATCCGCCACCGCTTGCGCGGGCGCAGCGAGTTCGACGAAGGCCAGACCGGCGATCCGCAAAACCAGGCCACCATCCTTATCGGTCACGTCGATCGCAAAGCGGCCGTCCGCGCCCAATCGCGCAAGGGCCTCGGCTTCCACCGGCAAGGCGGCGAAGCATTCGATCCGGTCCGCCGCCACCGGCATCACGGCGCGCCCGGCATTCAGGCTGGTGCCCGCCTCGCGCCCCCCGACGGTCTGCAAAACGGCGTCCAGCCAGCCGGCATCGAAGCCTTGCACCGCGCCTTCGATACGGCCGACCGCAACCGTCCCGTCGCCCGAAACTTCGCGCAGCCGCCGGAAGCGCGGTCCGAAGACGAGGCCAGCCTCGGCGCATCGCGCGTAGAAGGCAGGGCCGTCGATGCGGTCCGCCGAAGCGGCCAGTTCCTCCCGCTCCGCGCTTGGCCCGTCGTCTTGTCCGACACCCGTCAGGCGGCAAGTCAGATGCGGTCCTGCGGCGCTCGAAACAGTGAGCGCGCCATCCTCGCGCAATTCGGTGACGAGACTTGCGCCGCTTTCGCCTTCCAGCGGCTTGACGAAGCGCAGATACTCGATCCCAATCGGCGCGTCGCCATAGAGCCATCGGCCGGCCTCCAGCGCCATCGCGATCAAGCCCGAGGCCGGCAGGATCGAGCGGCCGCGCACCCGATGATCGGCAAAAACCCAGTGCCGCGCCGGAATCTCGGATCGGAAAACCAGACCACCGCCCAGGCTGGCAGCCGCATCCACCCGGCCGAGCAGGCCCGTTCCGGCCGACCGCCGATCCACGCCTTCATCGGCAGGCTCGACCCAGCAACGCCGCTCATCGAACGGATAGGGCGGCAGACTGACAAAACCCGGCCGCTCGCCCGCGAACAATGTCTCGAAATTCAGCGCATAACCCTTGGTGTAGAGATCGGCGAGGGCCATCAGCTTGTCGCGATAGTCCGCCGCGCCCAGCCCCGGCGCCTGGATCCGCTCGACCAGCAGTCTGCCCAGTTCCAATAGTGCGGGCTCCTGCTTCACCGCGCCGCCGCCGAGCAGAACCCGAGCGCCGGCGCGGCCTTCCGAAGCGGCGCGCAGCCCTTCGACGATCTCCTCGCGTGTCGCGCCGCAGACCGCCGCCCGATGCCCGTAATGCTCGCGGCCCAGCAGCAGGGTCGCGGAAAATGCGGCAAGGTCCACATTCGCGCCACGCGCCAGCCAGTCAGCGAGATCGCCGCAACGGCGGCGCAAAGCCGCCTCGCTATGGCCCGAGACGAAAAAGGCCAAGGCCGGTCGAGGAAGGACCGGCGGCGC
>CAUZWC010000060.1:0-13090 GCA_963583595.1 Alphaproteobacteria bacterium
ACATCATCATTCGCCGGCGGCGATCCCAATGCCGCGCCGCCGCCGGATCAGGGCGGCGACGGCGCGCTTGAGAGAATATGAACCGGCGGCGTGCTTAACCGGCCGCTTTCATCGCGGCGAAGGCCCGGTCGACATCGGCCTTGAGGTCGTCGAGATCCTCCAAACCCGTGTGGAAGCGGACCACACGGCCAGCCTCGGTCCAGGGCACGGCAGTCCGCGACTTGCCGAGAGTGGCCGGCAGGACGAGGCTTTCGAAACCGCCCCAACTGGCTCCCAGACCGTGCAGTTCCAGCGTGTCGAAAAAGGCCGCGAAGCCGGCATCGGAACACGGCTTGAAGACGGTGCCGAACAGGCCCGACGCGCCGGTAAAATCGCGCTTCCATAGCGCGTGATCGGGGTGGTCTTCCAGCGCGGGATGGATGACCCGCTCGACTTCCGGCCGGTCGCGCAGCCAGCCGGCCATCTCCATGCCGGCAGCCATGTGGTGGCGCAAGCGCACGGCCATGGTCCGCATGCCGCGCATGGTCAGGTAGACGTCGTCCGGCCCGGCCGTGTTGCCCAGGCGGCGAACCGTGTCGCGGATCGCGTCGCGGTCTTCGTCTCCCATGGTGATGATGCCCATCATCGCGTCCGAATGGCCGACCTGATACTTGGTCGCCGCATAGACGACCACGTTCACGCCCTTGGTGATCGGCTTGAAATAGATTGGCGTCGCCCAGGTGTTGTCGATGATCGTCTTGACCCCGCGGGCGCGGGCGACCTCGGCGATCGCCGGCACGTCCTGGATTTCGAAGCTGTGGGAGCCTGGCGACTCCATATAGATGACTTTGGTGTTCGGCCGGATCAGCCGCTCGATTCCGGTCCCGATACAGGGATCGTAATACTCCGTCTCGACGCCGAAGCGGCGAAGCACGGATTCGCAAAAGGTTCGCGTCGGTCCGTAGGCACTGTCGCTGACCAGGATATGGCTGCCGGCTTCGACAAAGGCGAGAAGGGCGCAGCTGATCGCGGCCAGGCCAGAGGACACGCTGATCGCGTGATCGGTATGGTCGAGGGCAGCCGATAGTTCGTCCAGCGCCCGCGTCGTCGGCGTGCCGTATCGGCCGTAGCGATAGCCGTCATAGCCTGGCTTGCGCGATTCCTCGAAGGCCGCATAGGTCGGCGAGAGAATGGTGGAGGCGTGATAAACGGGCGGGTTGACGATGCCGTGATTGGCGAAAGGATCGCGCCCGGCGGTGGTCAGGACGGTGTTCTCGCCACGCGGGCTGGACGAAGAGTTTTTGGCCATTTGGAATTGGGCTCCCTCGGATAAGTCAGCTCTTTTTCATACGGCTGTGCGGCCGTCCTGTCACCCGGAAGATCGCGGTAACGCCGCCAATTGACGGACTACCCACATAGGTTGCTCGGACTTGCGACCAAAATTGTCTCTAATGCGATATCGGTGTCGGATCGACGCAATCCCTCTATTACCATGCAATCAATGATGGCGAGGCTCTATGCAAGCGCTCGGCCGCGAATTGCGCATCGGGATGCTCCGCCCGCTGTCGGGTCGCAAAGATAAATGGGAGAGAGGTATTATGAAACGGTTAGGAGTGTTGCAGGCCCTAAAGGCCAGTTCGAGGCGGCGGCGATGGGCCTCGGCTACTGGCGGACCATACGCAAGATTATCATGCCCCAGGCCATCTGTCTGGTGATCCCGCCGACCGTCAACACCTTCATCGGCATGCTCAAGGACACCTCGCTGGTCGCCATTGTCGGCCTGACCGATCTGCTGCTGGCGGCGAGCCAGGCGAACGGCGATCCGGAATGGCGCTTCGCCTTCATCGAAGCCTATCTTTTCATCGCGTTGATCTATTTCTGCTTCTGCTTCTTCATGTCCAAGTACAGCCAGTATCTCGAATACGAGCTGTACGGCCGGACAACGCATTAAGGACGGGGAGACGACGACCATGGCCCAAACCGCCACCGATACGAATCCGACTGTCGCCGTGCAGATGGTCAATGTGCATAAGTGGTATGGCGACTTCCATGTCCTGCGCGATATCAACCTGAGTGTGGACGAGGGGGAGCGGATCGTGATCTGCGGCCCCTCGGGCTCGGGCAAATCGACCATGATTCGCTGCATCAACCGGCTCGAGGAGCATCAGAAGGGCGAGGTCGTCGTCGAAGGCATCGAACTGACCAATGACATCAAGCAGATCGAGGCGATTCGCCGGGAGGTCGGCATGGTCTTCCAGCATTTCAATCTCTTCCCGCATTTGACCGTGCTGGAGAATCTGACCATCGCGCCGATCTGGGTGCGCAAGACCCCCAAGGCCGAGGCCGAGAAGGCCGCCATGAACTATCTCGAACGGGTCAAGATCCCCGAACAGGCGGACAAATACCCCGGCCAGCTTTCAGGCGGCCAGCAGCAGCGGGTGGCGATCGCTCGGGCGCTCTGCATGAACCCCAAGATCATGCTGTTCGACGAGCCGACCAGCGCTCTCGATCCTGAGATGATCAAGGAAGTGTTGGACGTGATGATCGAATTGGCCGAATCGGGCATGACCATGCTCTGCGTGACCCATGAAATGGGCTTCGCGCGCACCGTGGCCGACCGCGTGGTTTTCATGGACGAGGGCAAAATTATCGAGCAGAACCAGCCGGAAGAATTCTTTAACAACCCGAAATCCGACCGGACCAAGCTGTTCCTCAGCCAGATCCTGTCGCATTAGGCATTGCGGGGGGGGGGGGCCTTAGCCGCGCTCGTCCCAAGCCCGGTCGAAGGTCTCTGGGTCCAGAACCCTGATTGCGTCATCGAAGGAAAAGAGGGCTCGCACTTTGCTGCCGTCGGCGGCGGTCAGGAGCGTCCGGCCGACGCCGTCACTGTAAATCGCTTAGTAGTCGCCAGCGTAGCTGCGCCCGTCGCTGCAGGCGAGGGTTGCGCGACCCATTTGCGGATAGGGGGTTGTCGGGCCTAGGCCGGCCCTCGTAGTCCCGGCTGCCGGTCCAGGTCAGGTGATCGATGGCGACATTCAGTTCGCCTCGACTGCCCAGCTTCGCGAAATCGATCAGCAATGCGCCGACGACCATCCGCCGCTCGGCGTCGCTCCTTTCGATCGACGCCGATAGGTCGTAGGAGCGATCCGGTGAGAAAGGCGTGCTGGCGCGTGCCGCCGCCGATCAATTCAGGTGCGCGACAAGCTCCAACGGTGCCGGCCCTGTGGACCGCCGAAGCTTGCGGTGGCGCCCGGCCGTCATGCTGAAGGCTGCCTTGAAGCTGCGGGTCATATGGGCCTGATCGGCGAAACAGGCCATCGCGGCGATTCCGGCCAGGGGCAGGGTGTTTTCCTCGAGACCGCGGCGCGCCCGGTCCAGGCGGCGCATCAGCAGGTAACGACGAGATAGGGGCTGGTGCCGTAGACCGCGCGGAACTGCTGCGCGAGGGAATAGCGGTCGAGCCCGCCGATCGCTTCAAATTCCTCCGACCGCACGGCGCGAGCGCATTCCGCATCGAGATAGTCCCGAACCCGGGCGAGAGCAGGGGCAGCCAGCCGCGCGACACGTTCCGTGCGATCGGGTGTCGAAGGATCGCCGCGAAGCAGAGCATCCGGCCAGCGCTGTTGTCTCAGCGCCTCGGCGAACAGGGGAGCGGCCGGGGGGCCTGCATGGCAGCCCGCCAGGGTGGCAGCGAGCGCCGGGTCCCGGCCGACGGATTCGGGCACGAAGGGAAGAGTGAGGGGCTGCCCCGCGGTGGCTTCGAGAGCGGCGGCGATAAGGCTGGGCAGGAGATATAGACGATTGAATAACCGAAACCCCTCTCGTCGCCGGCGCGGCCGTGATGCAGTTCGTCCGGATGCAGGATCACGACCTCGCCGGGCATGCTTATGCGCGCCGCGCCGCGATAATCGAACCCCTGAACGCGGTATTCGGTGACCCCTATGGCAATAGGTGTCGTGCCGATGCGGCGCGAAGGCACGGCCGCCGAAGCGGGCCCCCATGACCTCGATTTCCTCGGCCGGGCTGGCGCTTCGAATCCAATCTCCGTTCGCCGTCGCGCGCACGATCGTTCAAGTGGCGGAGCACGCCCTGCCTGCTGGGCGTCTCGACCAGCATGGGGGTGATGATGTTTCTCGTCGCCTATGGGCTGGGCCAGTTCGTGCTGGAAAACCCGGAAATTCTGCGCGCCCTGCAATGGTGCGGCGCGGCTTTCCTGTTCTGGTTGGCCTGGCGGATTGCTACGGCCAAGGGCGGCGGCGCGGCGGTGGAGGAGGGGCCGCCGATCGGCTTCCTGGTGGTCGCGGCCGGCTTCCAATGGATCAATCCCAAGTGCTGGACCGTGACGGCCGGGGCCGTCCGCACCTGTCTCCAGGCCGATGCGCGGGCGGGGCCTTCGCCCAGGCCCTGGGCTTTGGCCTTGCTGTTCGTGGTCGCGCGGCTTCTGCCCAGCGGTTTCCTCTGGCTGTGGCCTTCGGCGCAGGCATGAAACGGATCCTGGCGGGGGAGAGCGCCCAACGCGTGTTCTCGATCGCGATGGGGGCTTGCTGTTGGCGGCTTCGGTGGTGACGATACTGTGGTGGGGGGGCCTAGTCCGCGGCTTCGGCCGCGCGTTCCTCGGTCTTCGCCCGGTCCCAGAAGGCGTCGAGCTCGTCCAGGCTCATCGCGTCGGGATCGCGGCCGCTTTCCCGACACAGGGCCTCGATGCGGTGGAAGCGGCGTTCGAACTTGGCATTGGTGCCGCGCAGGGCGGTTTCCGGGTCGAGGCGCAGATGGCGCGCCAGGTTGACGACGACGAAGAGGACATCGCCCATTTCGTCCTGGAGGCGGGCATTGCTGCCGCCGGTTTCCATTTCGTGGCGCAGCTCGGCGATTTCCTCCTCGATCTTGGCGAGGATGGGTGCCGCCTCGGCCCAATCGAAGCCGACCCGCGCAGCGCGTTTCTGTAGCTTTTCGGCGCGCAGGAGGGCGGGCAGGGCGAGGGGCACATTGTCGAGCACGCTGGCCGGCCCTGCGCCGGCCTTTTCCGCCCGTTCGGCGGCCTTCACATCCTCCCAGGCGACGCGCTGGGCCGCTTCGTCCTCGATCGTGTCATCTGCGAAGACATGAGGGTGCCGGCGCACCATCTTGTCGGAGATGGCGCCCGCGACATCCTCGAAGGCGAAGAGCCCGGCTTCCTCCGCGATCCGCGTATGGAAGACGACCTGGAGCAGCAGGTCGCCCAGCTCGTCGTGCAGATCGGCCGTGTCGCCACGCTGGATCGCATCGGCAACCTCGTAGGCCTCCTCGATCGTATAGGGCGCGATTGTTTCGAATGTCTGCTCGATATCCCAGGGGCAACCGCCATTGGGATCGCGCAGCCGCGCCATGATGTTGAGTAGTCGCTGGATATTGGGAAGGTTCGGATCGTCGATCATGACGGGCAGACTAGCCGACTGGTCCTGCGGTGGGGAGGGCAATGATGCCCGCTAGTCCAGTCTGAGGATAAACATCGATAGGGCGCATAAGGTATATTATGGAAAATAATATAGATGATATTTTACCAGGGCTTATGATATTCGCCTCCATTTCCTTGGCCTTCTCCCCTGGGATATCTAGGCAATGCCGTTCCAAGGCAAGACGGTCGCGAACCGCGCGCCGCGCCTGAGACCGTGTTCCGCAAGATCGACGGCCAATGGATGGTGCTCGCACACGGCAATTTCGCCTCGATCGAATAATGCCGCCGCGAGTTCGGGCGATCGACTGTCTTTAGACCTCGATGACCATGCCGTCATAGGCCGGCTCGACGCTGCGCGGCAGGCGGCGGGCCAGATCGTGGTATTCGAGCCGATGGTTCATATGGGTTAGGACGGCGCGCCGGGGCCGCACCCGGGCGATCCATTCCAGGCTGCGCTCGAGATGGGCATGGGCCGGATTGGGCATTTCGGTGAGGCAGTCCACGATCCAGGTATCGACACCCTCCAGGGCGGCGAAGGCCGCTTCGTCCAAGGCCCAGGCATCGGTCGAATAGGCGATCTTGCCGAAGCGGAATCCCAATGTGTCGCCGCGCCCCGGACCATGGTCCTGAACGAAGGATTCGACCCGGATTTCGCCGATCTCGAACGGTTCTTCTATGACATTGGCGATCAGCTTGGGGCGGTTCCAGAAGCCGCCCGGCGCGGGCCCGCCTGCCTCGAAGATATAACGGAAACGCTCCTGCAGATTCGTCATGGTTTCCGTGTCGGCCCAGGCATCGAGCGGCCCGTCCGTCAGGAAATTCAACGCGCGCAGCTCGTCGATACCATGGGCATGGTCGGCATGAGCATGGGTGTAGAGTACAGCGTCGAGACGCAGGATCTGATGGCGCAACAGTTGCTGGCGCACATCCGGGCCGGAATCGACCAGGATGGCCGTCCCCTCCCCGACTTCGCCTCCACCGGATTCGACGAGGATCGAGGACCGCATGCGGGTGTTGCGGGGATCGGCCGAAGTGCAGACCGGGCAGTCGCAGCCGAGCATGGGCACGCCCGGCGAGGCGCCGCAGCCGAGGATCGTGACCTTCATCGCGCGGAAATCGCCTGCGCCGCCGCGGGGATCGGCCTGGCCTTCTCGAACAGGCGGAAGAAATTGGCCGTCGTTGCCTCGGCCAGAGCCTCCGGCGCGATCCCTTTGACCTCGGCCAGACAGGCCGCGGTATGGGTCACGAAGGCTGGTTCATTACGCTTGCCTCGCTTGGGCACGGGCGCCAGATAGGGCGCGTCGGTTTCGACCAGCAAACGGTCCAAAGGAAGGTCGCGGGCGATCTCGCGCAACTCCTCCGCCCGCTTGAAAGTGAGAATTCCGGACAGAGAAATATAGAATCCAAGTTCTATAGATTTTTCAGCAAGTTCCCGAGAAGTACTAAAGCAATGAATTAATCCTTTCAGGCGGCCGTCGGCGGTGCCGGCGCGGAGCATTTCGATGGTGTCCTCATCGGCATCGCGGGTATGGACGATGAGCGGCAGGCCGGTATCCTGCGCGGCCTCGATATGGGAGTGGAAGCTGCGCCGCTGGACCGCCCGGTCGCTGTTGTCGTAGAAATAATCGAGGCCGGATTCGCCGATCCCGACGACCTCGGGGTAGTCGGTCAATGCGACGATAACGGCGGGGTCCTCGACCCCTTCCTCGTCCGCGTCATGAGGATGGACGCCGACGGAACACCACATGTCGTCATAGCTGGCGGCGATGGCGCGAATCTCGGCCGCGTGGCTCAACTTGGTGCAGATCGTAACGAAGGCGCCCACGCCATTGGCGCGGGCGCGGCGCACGACCTCGTCCCGCTCCTCGGCGAAGTCCGGGAAGTCGAGATGGCAATGACTGTCGACCAGCATCGCCATCGCTCAACCCTCCCTGCCCTCTTCTTCGACATAGCGCGGGAAGACGCCCTCGGGCTTGGGGAGGGTCGTGCCGGGCTGCAACGCGCCGGCGGGGCCGAGATTGGCGAAGCCGCGCGCGTCCTCCTCCACCGCGAGCTGGTCGAGCAGCTTGGCGCAGGACTCGGGCATGAAGGGCTGGATCAGAATCGCCAGGTGGCGAATCGTCTCCGCCAGGGCGAAGAGCACGGTGGCCATGCGGTCGGGATCGGTTTTGCGCAGGGCCCAGGGCGCCTGAGCATCGACATAGCGGTTGGCATCGCCGATCACTGCCCAGATCGTCTCGAGCGCCTTGTGGAAGGCCTGGGAATTGAACAGCGGCCGGACGGCGACGAGCAGGCCCCGGGCCGAGAACAACAAGGCCTCGTCCTCGGCCGTGAATGGCCCGGGCTGGGGCACGGCCGCGCCGCAATTCTTGCCGATCATGCTGAGGACGCGCTGGGCCAGGTTGCCGAGATCATTGGCCAGATCGCCGTTGATCCGATTGGCGATCGCCCGCGGCGAGAAATCGCCGTCATTGCCGAAGGGCACCTCCCGCATCAGAAAATAGCGCGTCTGGTCGAGGCCGTAGCGCGCGAACAGGTCGTAGGGATCGATGATATTACCGAGGGATTTGGAGATTTTCTGCCCCTCATTGGTCCACCAGCCATGGGCGTAGACGCGCTTGGGAGGCTCCAGCCCGGCGGCCATCAGGAAGGCGGGCCAATAGACCGCGTGAAAGCGGATGATGTCCTTGCCGATCATGTGCAGATCGGCGGGCCAGAACCGGCGGTACAGCGCTCTCTCGGTGTCCGGATAGCCGGCGGCCGTGATGTAGTTGGTCAGCGCGTCGATCCAGACATACATGACATGGGCCGGATCGTCGGGCACGGGCACGCCCCAGTTGAAGCTGGTGCGCGAGACGGAAAGGTCGAGCAGCCCGCCCTTGACGAAGCTGACGACCTCGTTGCGCCGGCTGTCGGGGCCGATGAAATCGGGATTGGCCTCGTAATAGGCCAGCAGGCGCTCCTGCCAGGCCGAGAGGCGGAAGAAATAGCTGGGCTCCTCGACCCATTCGACCTCGGCCCCGGTCGGCGCGATCTTCTCGCTGGCCGGGCCGTCGATCAGCTCGCTCTCGGCGTAATAAGCCTCGTCCCGCACCGCGTACCAGCCGGAATAGCTGCCGAGATAGATTTCGCCGCGCTCGGCGAGTTCGCGCCAGAGCGCCCGGCAGGACTCGATATGGCGCGGCTCGGTCGTGCGGATGAAATCGTCGTTCGAGGCGTTCATCGCGGCGGCGAGATCGCGGAAATTCGCCGAAACCTTGTCGACGAAGGCCTGGGGCGTCATGCCCGCGACCTGGGACGCCTTTTCGACCTTCTGGCCGTGTTCGTCCGTGCCGGTCAGGAAATGCACGTCGAAGCCGTCCAGGCGCTTGAACCGCGCCAACACGTCGCAGGACAGGGTAGTATAGGCGTGACCGATATGGGGCACGTCGTTGACGTAATAGATCGGTGTCGTCACGTAGAACGACCTGCCGCCGCCTACGCTCTCTTCCCCGCTGTCTTGACCCTTGGCCATATTGTTGTCGGCTCCTTAAGCGCGCCCGGCATGGGCCGCCGCGCGAAACCATAGTCATCGCGGGGCCGCTTTCAACTGTGGCGGTGAAAGTCGGACTCGCCGGGGTCAGCCCCGCGCGGGCGCTTCGAGGCCCAACAGGGCGGTCTGGAGAACCTGGCGGCGGTCGAGATTCTGCCAATCGGCGCTGCGCAGCAGATCCTCGGCCGACGCGATCGCATCGGCCCAGGCCTCGACTCCGCCGCGTTCGATCAGGCGCGACAGCAGCGCTGCCTCGATCGGGTCCGGCGCCATGACCTCGCCCGTCGCCTTGGCCCGCAGGAGCCGGGCGAGCACGCCGCGCAGCAGTTCCACGACGGTTTCGAAACTTTCGTTGTCCCCGCCCCGACCGGTGGTCTTGTCGCCCAAGGCCGCGATCGCGCGGATATCCAGCACGGGAAGCCCGTTGAGCAGCGCGAGCAGCTCCCGGTACAGGGCCGGCCCGTCGCGCCGGGCGAGTTCGATGGCCCGGCCGGGGCTGCCTTCGCTCAATCGGGCGAGCAGCCGGGCCTCCTCCTCGCCAATTTCCCGCATCCCGTCGCTCAGGATGCGGAGCACATCCCCCTCGTCCAGGGCGCGCAGGATCAGCTTGCGGCAGCGCGACCGGATCGTCGGCAGGAGGCGCGCCGGGGCATGGCTGACCAGCAGCAGCAGGGCATCCGGCGGCGGTTCTTCGAGGATCTTGAGCACGGCATTGGCGGCCGTCCTGTTCATGTCGTCGGCGGCATCGATGATGGCGACGCGCCAGCCGCCTTCCGCCGCCGTCATATGGAAAAAGCCAGCCAGTTCGCGCGCATCCTCGGCGACGATTTCGGTGCGCAGTTTGCCCGTCTTGGGATTGATCCCGATTTCGACCGTGCGCAGATCGGCATGGCCGCCCGAAGCCGCACGGTGGAACACCGGATGGGAAGGATCGAGCGCAAGGCTTTCCGGCGCGCCGAACAGCCCTTCTGCCTCGCCGGCCAGGGCGAAGCGGGCCATGCGATGGGCGAAGGTCGCCTTGCCGACGCCCTTGGGGCCGGAGATCAACCAGGCATGGGGCATCCGGCCGCTGGCCCAGGCTTCCAATACGCTGCGTTCCGCATCGCCATTGCCGAACAGGGCCGGATTCTCGCGCGGCGGCGGAAACGGGCCGTGGCTGTCCGCTGCGTCCTTGGCCGGAGGGCTCACGGCAGATCGCCGCCGAGGCGGGCCTCCACAGCCTGGCGCAGCGCGCCGGCCACCCGTTCCTGATCCTCGGTGGCGTCGATCACGACGACGCGCCGCGGTTCGCGCGCGGCAATGTCGAGAAAGCCCTCGCGCACCCGGCGATGAAAGGCCGGATCCATGCGCTCGTACCGGTTCTCGACATGGGGGCGATCATCCGTCCGCTTGAGGCCGACCTCGATCGGCGCGTCGAGCAAAAGGGTCAGATCGGGCGCGAAATCGCCGATTGCGGCCCGGGCGACCGCCTCGACCGGTTTGGGGCCCAGGCCGTGGCCATAGCCCTGATAGGCCATGGTCGAATCGGCGAAGCGGTCGCAGACGACCCAGGCGCCGCGTTCCAGCGCGGGCCGCACCGTCCGCGCCAGGTGTTCGGTGCGGGCGGCGAAATGCAGCAGCAGTTCGGTGACGGGAGACCAGCGGTCGATGGCACCGGTGACGAGCAGCGCGCGGATCTCGTTGGCGCCGGGCGCACCGCCGGGTTCGCGCGTGGCAACGGCATCGACGCCCCGCCCGCGCAGCCAGGCGACCAGGGACGCGGTCTGGGTCGATTTTCCGGCGCCCTCGCCGCCCTCGATCGTGACGAAGCGCCCGCGTTTGGCGGCGGTATTCAGTCTTTCCCCCAGATCAATTGCTCGATCGCAGCGCCCATGCGGCCGAGCGGACCGAGCTGCTTGACCGATTCGGCGGCGAAAAGCGGCACCTCGACGGGATCGGTGTCCGCGGCCGCGACCCGCAGGGTGGCGATCTGTTGACCCGCTTCGATCGGTGCGGGTATAGGGCCGTCATAGACGACGCTGACCTTCATCTTGTCTCTGTCGCGGCGCGGCACTGTGACCAGAAGATCGCGGTCGATGCGCAAGCCCACCGTCTCGGCTTCGCCGAGCCAGACCGAAGCCCGTTCCACGGTGTCGTCCGATTTAAACAGTGAAATATTCTCGAACTCGCGGAACGCCCATTCGATCAGTCGCTCGGATTCTCTGGACCGCTGCTTGG
This sequence comes from Alphaproteobacteria bacterium, assembly GCA_963583595.1. Lineage (GTDB taxonomy): Bacteria > Pseudomonadota > Alphaproteobacteria > CADEGL01 > CADEGL01 > JABIRQ01. Next base: position 11,163 of record CAUZWC010000060.1, read on the forward strand.
CACTTTCGAGCCCGTTGAGGACGACGGTCACGCGCCGGCCGTCGCGTTCGACCGAGCCGGTCAGGCCATAGCCGGAGGCTTCCGTATGCCCGGTTTTGAGGCCGTCGGCGCCGCTGGCGCCGTAGAGCAACGGGTTCCGGTTGCCCTGCTTGATGTCGTTATAGGTGAACTCTTTCTCGCTATAGAAATGGTAATATTCCGGAAAATTCCGGATCGTCAGGCTGGCCAGCCGGACGAGATCCATGGCGGACATGAGCTGGCCGGGATCGGGCCAGCCCGTGGCATTGGAAAAATGGCTGTCATGCAGACCGATTTCGCGCGCCTTCCCGGTCATCAATTTGGCGAAGCGGGATTCGCTACCCGCCAGGCCCTCGGCCACGACAATGCAGGCATCGTTGCCGGACTGCACGACGATGCCTTGCAGCAGGTGCTGGATCGAAACGCGCGAGCCGATTTCGACGAACATCTTGGAGCCGCCCATACGCCAGGCCTTTTCGCTGACCGGCAAGGTGTCCTCCAGCTTCAGGCTGCCTTCCTTGAGGCGATCGAAGACCATATAGGCGGTCATGATCTTGCTCATCGAGGCCGGGGGCATGGGCTCCTCGGCCCGCTTGTCGAGCAGGACAGCGCCGGTCTCCATATCGACGACCGCTGCATGGGTGGCCGCAGTGTCGATTTCCGCCGCGACCGCTGCTGCCGGGGACAGTGTCGTCGCGACCAGCCCGAAAGTCAGCAGCAAGGCGGCGGTCAGACCGGTTAGCGCGCGGCGGTCGAAGATTGTGCCTGTGCGACGTATAGTTCTGCTTTCCGCGCTATGCGGCATTGCGATTCTACCCTTCTCATTCCGGATCTTGCGGCCGCCGGACCGGCGCATCTGTTTCATTCTAGGTCGAAAAACGACCGAAATGGGATGGCGCCACGGCCGGGTTGGCGTCCGGCCTCATGGTCAAAATCATCACGGTCAATCAACCACAATCTGGGCTTCGGGAAAACCGGCGCTGGCGACGGCGCTGAGGGCCCGGTCCGCCTCCTCCACCGAGGCCAGCGGTCCGATGCGAACGCGAAACAGCGGAATGCTGCCATTCTCGACCTGGACCACGCGCACCGGGCCGATACCCGACAGCTTGGCGCTGGTCCGATTTGCGTTGACGATCTCGGCGAAAGCGCCGGCCTGGATATACAGCTTGGTCGGGTGCACCGGCACCAGGGCGACCTTGCCCTTGGGTCCCAGGATTTCTTCGTCGGTCGGCGCCTTCGAGGCCACTTCTCTCGTGGCGCCGGGTTTCGGCCCGGCCGCCCGCAAGGTCGGATCGGGCGACTTGGCCGGTGTCGCGCCGCCGGGGGCGGCGACCGACGTGCTTTGGATAGCGGGCGGCGGAACTGCGGCGACGGCTGTCTGCGGGAGGGCCTTACCCTGCGCGAGCAAAGCGACCTGGCGGCTCTCGTTCTCCAGAATCTGGACGCGCACCCGCGCGGTGCCATTGGTGTCGAAGCCGAGAAGCTGCGCGCCGCGCCGCGAGACATCCAGAATTCGGCCGCGCGCGAAGGGGCCGCGATCGTTGATCCGCAGTTTGATGCTCCGCCCGTTTTCCAGATTCGTGACGCGCACGATGCTCGGCATGGGAAGCGTGCGATGGGCCGCCGTGAGTTCGTTCATGTCGTAGTCTTCGCCATTCGCGGTCCGCTTGCCGTGAAAATCGGCGCCGTACCAAGAGGCGATACCGGTTTCTTCATAGGCCATGTCGACGGCGGGGTAGTACCAGGTTCCAGCGATCTGATAGGGCGTGCCGACTTTATAGTTGCCGGTCTGGTTAATGGGTCCGACGCCCTTGGCCGCATGGGCGACGACCTCTGTTTCCGCACAGGCAGCCAGCGCGAGCAGGCAGAGGGCCGCAAGCGTCGCACGAACCACGGGCCAATACCCCATC
>CAUZWC010000061.1:0-12969 GCA_963583595.1 Alphaproteobacteria bacterium
TGCTCTACCCCCATGCGGTGGGGTGGCAGGGAAACCTGCCATCGGTTGAGAAGGCCGCGGCCCTGCCGATACCCTATGACAAGGACGAACCGCTGGCCGTCGAATGCGCTCATTTTCTCGAATGCATCGCGACCGGGACCGAGCCCCTGTCGAATGCCGGTGAGGCGCTGAATGTCCTGCGCGTCCTGTCCGCCTGCCAGGACTCCCTGTCCCGCGGCGAACCGATCGCGCTAGAGGCAACATCGCCATGACCGCCGCGCCCTTTCTTCACCCTACGGCAGCCATCGACGACGGCGTCGAGATCGGCGCCGGAACCCGGGTCTGGCATTTCGCGCATCTGCTCTCCGGCACGGCCGTCGGCCGGAATTGCGTGATCGGCCAGAACGTGATGATCGGGCCCGACGTGATCGTCGGCAATGACTGCAAGATTCAGAACAATGTCGCCCTCTACAAAGGCGTGACCCTGGAGGACGATGTCTTTTGCGGGCCGTCCTGTGTCTTCACCAACGTCTTGCGGCCCCGCGCCTTCGTGAATCGACGCGACGAATTCTCACCCACCCTGGTCCGGCGGGGCGCCACGATCGGCGCCAACGCCACCGTGGTCTGCGGCGTTACGATCGGCCGCTACGCCATGATCGGCGCTGGCGCGGTCGTGACCCACGACGTGCCGGATCACGGCCTCGCAATCGGCACGCCCGCGCGCCTTGTCGGCTGGGTCAGCCGGGCGGGCGAACGCCTTGGAGAAGACCTGATCTGCCCGCGCACGGGCGAACGCCACGTGAAAACCGAGAATGGAATTTCCTGCGATGACTGAGTCACCGGCTCCTCTGCCCTTCATCGATCTGAAGGCCCAATATGCGCGCCTGAAGCCCGCGATCGACGCACGCATCGCCGCGGTGCTCGAACACGGCCAATACATCATGGGGCCGGAAGTCGCCGAGCTCGAGGCGGCGCTGGCCACCTTTGCGGGTGGCGGCCACGCGGTCGCGGTCGGAAGCGGAACGGATGCCCTGCTCATCGCCCTGATGGCCGAAGGAATCGGCCGGGGCGACGCGGTCTTCGTTCCGACCTTTACCTTTCCGGCGACCGCGGAGGTTATCTGTCTGCTCGGCGCGGTCCCGGTCTTCGTCGATGTCGACCCAGCCACATGCAATCTCGAACCGGCCTCTCTGGAGGCCGCGGTCGAAGCGGTTGCGAATGCCGGCCACGTGCGCCCGCGCGCTGCGATCGCGGTCGATCTCTACGGCCTTCCGGCGAATTACCGCGCGATCGCGCCGATCGCCGAGCGCCACGGGCTGTTCCTGCTGGCCGATGGCGCGCAGAGCTTCGGCGGCGCGACGGGCGACGGCCGCGTCGGCAGCCTCGCGCCGGCCACGGCACTGAGCTTCTTTCCAGCCAAGCCGCTCGGCTGCTACGGCGATGGCGGCGCCCTTCTGACCGACGACGCCGAGCGCGCCGCGCGCTGGCGCTCGATCCGTGCGCATGGCAAGGGCAACGGAAAATACCACATCGTCCGGATCGGCGTGAACGGGCGGCTCGATACGCTGCAGGCGGCGATTCTTATGGCCAAGCTGGCGGTTCTGGAAGCGGAACTGGATGCGCGCGAATGCGTGGCGGGCGCCTACGATCGGGCCTTGGGCCAGGCGGTCGAGCGGCCCGCTCGCCCGGCGAACGGCCGGCATGCCTGGGCCCAGTACACGATCCGCACGCCGATTCGGGATGCCGTCGCCGCGCGCCTGCGCGAGCGCGGCATTCCGACGGAGATCTATTATCCGCGCCCGCTCCATCTCCAACCGGCCTATGCCGAGATCTGCAAAACGCCGGTGCCCTTGGACACGAGCGAGGCGCTTGCCCATCAAGTGCTGAGCCTGCCGATGCATCCTTACCTCGAAGCGGGCGAGAGCGCGCGTATCGGCGCGGAAGTCCTCGCCGCCCTCGAAGCCGGAGCCTGACGGGATGGAATCGAGATCGGATCGACTGGGCCGGACACCGGCACCATGACGACGACCGCCTATTATCGGCTGTCCATCGCGCCCGAGCTTCAGCTCTTCGAGCCTGAAATCGCCTATGCCTGCGATTTTCTCGACCGAGCCCATGCCGTGCAAAGGGTCAAGCAGGCGGACCGCATTCTGCACTATGGGGATCGGCCCCCGGCGGGCGCGCTGGCCGTGCCGGCTGCTATCTTCCCGAGCGGCGTCACCCTCGACACGGAAGGTATTTATCCGGCCCATGATGCCCTGGCCGGAATAGAGGCCGGGCAGGGTCCGAACCGGCTGCTGCCGCCGGCGGGCGTTGCGGTTGCCGGGGCGCGCCTCGCCTATGACGCCCTGGGCCTGATCTTTCATCAGATTTCCCGGATCGAGGAGCGCGATTCGGCCTATACTGACCGCTATGGCCGGTTTTCGATCGAAGGTGCCCTCGCGACGCGCCAGGACAGCCATCTTGCGCCGCTCGCCGACCGCGCGGCCCACGATCTCGCGTCCCTGATTCGCGGCGAGGAGAAGCCGGCCAATCGCACGCAATACGGCGTTCTTCTGACCCATGACGTCGACCGCCTGCGCGGCTATCACCGGCCCCATCTGCCACTGCGCTACGCGGCGGGCGACCTGGTCCGGCGGCGCGACCCGCAAGCGGCCTGGAAGCGGATCGTGGTCGGCTACCTCTCGCGCCTGCCCTGGTCCTCGTTCAACGAAATCATGGACCTGTCGGAACACTTCGGTCAGCAGAGCCGTTTCTATTTCATGGGTCCGACCTGGCTCAGCAACGACAGCCCCTATGTCCACACCATGCCACGCCTGCTTCGCAAGCTGGGCGACGCGGTCCGGCGCAGGGGACATATCGTCGGCTTCCATCCCGGCTACGCGGCCGCCACCGACCCTGCGGAATGGACACGCCAGCGCGAGGGCCTGGAGGCCGCACTCGGCTATCCCGTGCTAGAAGGCCGCCAGCATACGTTGCGTTACGACAGCACGGTGACCCCGGATATCTGGGAGGATGCCGGCATGACCATGGACTGCACGCTCTCCTACCCGGAAACCAGCAGCTTCCGCGCCGGTACCTGCCGACCGTTTCACGGTTACAGCCTGCGGCGGCGACAGCCGCGGCAATTGGTCCAGCATTCCACGGCGGTCATGGATTTCGGTTTTTTCGGCGGCAAGTATCGCGACCTCACGATCGAGGAAGCGCTCACCGAGGCCGCCAGGGCCCAGGCGGTGTGCCGGGACTATGGCGGCACTCTGGCCCTGCTCTACCACGCGGGACAGCCTCTGGCACCGCAGCGACCGTTCTACAAGGCGCTGTTGCGCCAGGCCCTGGCATGACCCAGGCCCTCCCCGAAGCGATTTCTCTCCGGGGTAAACCCTTGGACGGCGCCGGAGCCGAACGCGAGACGGCCATTCTCTATCTCGATGCCGATACCGGGAAGGGCGGCGCATCGCGCTCGCTGCTTTACATCGTCGAGAAGCTGGCCGCGACCGGATGGCAGCCGGTTGTCGTGCTCCTGGAGACCAACGCTCAAGTCGAGGGCTTTCGCGGGGCGGATATCGCCACGCGGATTGTCCGCCATATCCCGAAATTCCGCCCGGCCGATCGGCACAATCTGTTTTCCGCCCTCCGTTACCTATGGCATTTGCGCCGGTTGATCGGGCTGATCCCCGTCTTCCGCCGCCTGATTGCCGAGCACGACATTCGGCTGATCCATGTCAACCACGAGAATATCGCCCTGACCGGGCTTCTGATCGCGCGCTGGTTCGGTCTGCCCTGCGTCTGTCACATCCGAACCCAGCTCACCGAGACCCTGTCCGCCCGCTTGGTCAACCGGCTGATCGCCCGCTACGCGACAGCGATCGTGCCGATCAGCGAGCCGGTCACCGAGCATTTCGTCGCGCTCGCGAACCGGCCAACGGCGATCGCGAAGATGACAAGAATTTACAACCCCGCTCCCGACCTGCCGGACGTCATTCCGCCCCTGCCCGCGCTCATGACCCCTGCCGACGGGTTTAGGGTCCTGATCCTGAGCAATATCTCCCACAACCGAGGCGTCGACCGGGTCGTCGATGTCGCGCTGGCGCTGGAACGAATGGATCGCCGCGATATCGTCTTCCATGTCTGTGGGGGCCTGGCCCATACCCGGCTCATGCCCGGCATGCAAAACACCTATCTCGACGATATCCTGACACGGGTACGCGAACACGGCCTGGACGACCGGATCAAGTTCCACGGCTATGTCTCCGAACCGCTTCGCGCGCTCGCGTCCTGCGACGCCCTGCTGCGGCTGACGCGCCTGCGCCCCAGCCCCTGGGGCCGCGACATCATCGAGGCCATGATGGTCGGCCTGCCGGTCGTCACCGTCGGCGCCTTCCAGGGTTATGTCGAGGACGGCAGGAACGGTTTCGTCGATCCGGACTTCGATGCCGAGCAAAGCGCGGCCCATCTGATCCGGCTGCGCGACGATCCTGCGCTCCGATTGGCGATGCGCGAGGCCAATCGCACGAAGGCGCGCGCCATGTTCGATGCGACGACCCGGGCCGGGGATGTCGCGGCCCTTTATCGCAGTCTCATCGGAGGAAGTGCCAACCCGTGAAGATCTCGAACAAAACCGGCCGCATCGGTGTATTCAAACCTTCGACCCAAAACGAGGCATTTTTGCAGCAGTTGAACGAGCGCCTCGCGGAGGCACCGTCCGGCAATGCGCGACCGACGCGGCCCACCATTTTCGTCTCCGGCGGCCCCCGATCGGGCACTACTTTCATGGCCCAGGCCCTGAGCCAATTTCTCGATGTCGGTTTCATCGACAATCTGGCAGCCCGTTTCTGGCTGGCGCCGGTCACCGGTTTCCGGCTGTCACGCACCATGCCCCGCGAGGAACAGTCCGGCGATTTTTCCTCCCATTACGGACGGACCGCCGCCCCGGGAATCCACAATTTCCATTATTTCTGGATGCATCTCCTGAAGCTCGACGCGGTCGCGGACCTCTTCTCGCCGCCGGCGGAACGGAGCGTTTCCTGGGGGGCAATCCGGCATCACCTCGCCGGCCTGCAGGATGCCGCCGGGAAGCCCTTCCTGTTCAAGGGCTACTACCCGTCGTATTTCATGGCTGATTTCGCGCGCGAGATTCCCAAATCCGTCTTCGTGATCATGCACCGTGCAATCTTGCCCCAGGCGCTATCACTATACCGCGCGCGCGAGGCCTTCTTCGGCGATCCGACAGCCTGGCTTAGCCTGCATCCACCGGAGATCGAAAGCATTTTGACGCTTCCGCCCGAAGAACAGATCGTCGCCCAGATCGTCGGCTTGCGACACTTTTTCGACGATCAGGTCGCGCAGGCGAGTGGGCGCTTGCCAGTCGTTCATGTCGATTACGACAGGCTGGTCGAGGAACCCGAGCCAACGCTCGGGCAACTCGCCGCGGAGATCGAAGGGATCACCGGCGACCGGGTGCCGACAACCGGGATCGTACCGGCGCCCAAATCCGGGCCGAAAACCTCGTATCCCCCCGACCTCGTCGCGCGCATGCAGCGTGCCCTGGCGGCAATCTGATGGGCATCACCGTTTCAATTCATCAGCCGAACTATTTGCCGTGGCTGGGCTATTTTCGAAAGATCGCCCAAAGCGACGTCTTCGTCTTCTTCGACAATGTCCAGATGCCCATCGGCAAGAGCCTCGTGACGCGCAACCGGATCAAGACGGCTCAAGGCGTGCGCTGGCTGACCGCCCCCACACACCGCGACAGCGCCGGCGCCAGCATCGCCGCGACGCCGCTCGCACCGGGGAACTGGAGCCGCAAGCACCTCATGACCTTGCAGACGGCCTATACCGATTCGCCTTGGCTGGATGGCGTGCTTGGCATCCTTGAAGAAGCATTGGCCGCCGATCATCGAGCGATCGCGTCGCTGAATATTGATCTTGTCACGCGCATCGCCGGGTATATCGGTTTCGGCCCGGCCCAGTATCTACGCGCCTCCGAGATGGGCCTAACCGCCGAAGGCGGGGCCAGCATCGCCGAAATTCTCGACAAGACCGGCGCAACGACCTACCTGACCGGGTCGGGCGCGGGGTCGATGCGCTATCTCGACCAGGACACCCTGGCCGCGGGCGGGGTGGAGACCGTGTTCGTTGATTCGACTTTCGATCCCTATCCGCAGCGTCATGGCGAATTCGAGCTGAATCTTTCGGTCGTCGACGCCCTGCTGAACTGCGGGCCGGCGCAAACTCTGGCCCTTCTGAACGCATACGCCCCCTACGGCAGCGAGAAACTCCCATGACCGACCGCTTCATCGACGAGAGAGCCTATTACGAGGCCAAGGAACAGCGCGATCCGAAAACACGTTTTTGGAATTCGAGGCATGGCCGAGATCGCAGATTCGACGCCATCATCCGGCATACCGAACTGGCCGGTCGGTCGATCATCGATCTCGGCTGCGGCACGGGGGACCTGCTGCAGCATGCCATCGACAACGGCGTCGCACCGGCTCAATACGACGGACTCGACATCGTCGAGAGCTTCGTGGCCGAAGGCGCGGCGCGCGGCTTGCCCGGTCGGTTTCATTGTTGCGACGTGATCGAGGGCGGCTGGCCTATCGACAGCGCCGATTGGATCATCGCCAACGGGATATTCGCTTTGGCCCAGGCCGGTGATGGCTGGTGGGCGCGGTATCGCCGCCTGTCCGACAAGATGTGGAGCCATGCCGGGATCGGCATGGCCTATACAATCATTTCGACCAATTCGCCCAAGCGTAACGAAGACACGCGCTATTGCGACCCGGGCGAGGTCGTCAATGAGGCGATCGTCCGCTTTGGTGGGGCCGTTCTGCTCGATCATTCCTATCTTCCGAACGATTTTCTCCTGGTCGTCCGGAAGACGCGCTAGCCTGCAAGGGACGCCCAGGCCCAAAGGGGCGCCGGCCGATGATGACGAGTGTGTGGCGTTGAGCCGCGCTCTCCGTTAAAACAAATTGGCGATTCTCGCCTTCGCGGTTGCGGAGTGGCCCGTTTTCAATCGCGCGATTCTCTTGATTTTGCCAATCCGTTCCGCCCACCGGGTCCAAGTTCATGATCTCCATCGCCGAAATCGCCAGCTACGTGCCGGAGGGCTTCGAGTCGAACCTGGACAAGTTCGATAAGTTCAATATCGGACGCGAGTTCATCGACGAGAAGATCGGCGTCTACAAGGTCGCCCGCAAGGATGCGGCCCAGGAGACCTCGGATCTCTGCGTCGAGGCCTTTCGTCGTCTCGAAACCAAGACGGATATCGACCCGTCGCAGGTCGACTGTATCGTCGTCTGCACCCAGAACCCGGACGGGCACGGCCTGCCCCATACCTCCGCCATCGTGCACGGAAAGCTGGGTCTGCCGACCCGCTGTGCCAGTTTCGACATTTCTCTGGGCTGCTCCGGCTATGTGTACAGCCTGTCCCTTGTGCGCGCCTTCATGGAAGCGAACGGGCTGAAGACCGGGCTGTTGTTCACCGCCGATCCCTATTCCAAGATCGTCGATCCCGACGACAAGAACACCGTTCTGCTGTTCGGCGACGCCGCTGCGGTGACCTTGCTGTCCACCGCGGCGAACGGCGCGAACGGCAATTTCGTGCCCAAGCGCTTTTCCTTCTGCAGCGACGGCTCGCTCTCGCCCGCCCTGTGCAACCGGGATGGCCGGCTGCATATGAACGGCCGCGCCGTCTTCATCTATTCCGCGACCACCGTGCCGGGCGAGATCACCGGCCTGGTCGAGAGCGCGGGGCTGAGCTTCGACGATATCGATCTCTTCCTGCTGCATCAGGGCAGCCGCTATATCGTCGAGACCATCCGCAAGCGATTGAATTTGGCCGAGAACAAGGTGCCCTGCCGTCTCTGGGATCAGGGCAACACGGTCTCCTCCTCCATTCCCCTGCTGCTCGAAAGCCATCTCCACGACGAGGAACTCCGGCGGTTGCTGCTTTGCGGCTTCGGGGTCGGCCTCTCCACGGCATGCGGAATCCTCGAGAGGCACACGGACTGATCCCGACTCGCGGCCAGGATAGGCAGGCCGCCGCTGGCACCGGAGAGAGAGGCGGCCGCATTGTCTTCGTCCTGCCTTCCTTCGCCGGAGGCGGCGCCGAGCGGGTCGTCGTTACGGTGGCCGGGACCCTGGCGCAACGCGGCTGCGACATTCACCTGATCGCCCTGAGCGGTGCCGGCCCCCTGGCAAGCCTCGCCCCTGCCGGCCTGCCCGTCCATGTCTTGGAGCGGCCCCGGGTGCGGCAGGCGCTGCCCGCCCTGGTCCGGACGATCCGCCGCCTGCGCCCGACCGCGCTCGTCTCCACCATCAGCCAGCTCAACCTCGCCGTCGCGGCGCTGCGCCCGGTCCTGCCGGCGAGCATGGCGGTCTATCTGCGCGAGACCAACACGCCCTCGCGCAATCTCGCGAATCTGCCGCCCCTCGCCAACCTGCTGATGCGAAGTGGCTACCGGATGCTCTATCCGAAGGCCACCGGCGTGGTGTGCAATGCCGGTATCGTCGCTCAGGAGTTGGAGCTGGATTTCCTGGTGGAACCGGCACGCATCCACCGCATCGACAATCCGGTCGATATCGCCGGCCTGCGCGCCCGCGCCCAGCCCGCCCGACGCGCACCGGGGCCGGGCGCGCGTTTCGTTGCCGCCGGACGCCTGACGCGCCAGAAGGGCTTCGACCGGCTGGTCGAGAGCTTCGCGCGGCTTTCCCCCGACAGCCATTTGACGATCCTGGGCGAAGGGCCGGACGAATCCGCCTTGCGCCGCCGGATCGACGACCTCGGACTGGCGAAACAAATTTCCCTGGCAGGGTTCCAGGCCGAGCCCTGGCGCGACTACGCCGGGGCCGACGCCTTCCTGCTGCCCTCGCGCTGGGAGGGCATGCCCAATGCCGCCCTCGAAGCCCTGGCCTGCGGCACGCCGGTGATCGCGACTTCCGAGGCCGGGGGCATCGCGGAGGTCGCCAAGGACGCCGCCCCGGGTGCAGTATCGGTGGCGGAATGGGGTGAAGCCTTCGACACCGCCATGGCGGCGGTCGGCGGCAATCCCCAAACAGACCAATTACCGGACAGTCTTTTGCCATCGCGCTTCGCTCTCGATGCCGTCGTCGATCGCTGGTCCGTCCTGCTGGGTTGCGGGAGGGCCGCGCCGTGAACGACCGGCCGGTCAGGGTTCTTCATGTCATCACCGAGCTTGGCCTCGGCGGAGCGGAATCCATGCTGACCGGAATGCTGACCAAGGCGCCGGTGCCCGGCATCCTGCCCGAGGTCGTCAGCCTGGTGCCCGGCGGGGCCAACCACGATCGTCTGGCCGAAGTCGGGATCGCCGTCACGGATCTGGGCCTTGCACGGGGACGGGGACGCCTGGTCGCCCTGTTCGCCCTGGCCCGGCATATGCGGAAAAGCCAGGCCGATATCGTTCAAGGCTGGATGTATCACGCGAATCTGGCGGCCACCCTGGCCGCCGCCCTGCCGATGGCGCCGCGCATCCCCGTGCTCTGGGGCATCCGCTGCTCGGACATGGACACCAGCCGCTATAGCTGGCAGTTGCGCGCCGTGATCCGGGCCAGCGTACGCCTGTCCCGCCGCCCGGCCAGCGTGATCGCCAATTCCCAGGCAGGCATCGCGGTGCACCGGGAATTGGGCTTCGACCCGCGGCGCTTCGACTATATCGCCAACGGGTTGGACACCGAACGATTCCGCCCGAACCCGGCTGCACGTACGGCGAGTCGTACGTCTTTAGCCCTGCCAGGCCCCGACACCCCGGTTCTGGCCGTCATCGCCCGGGTCGATCCGATGAAGGATCATGCCAGCTTCCTCGCCGCGCTCGACCGGCTGCCCGGCGCCGTCGGCATGGTGATCGGCAAGGGCACGAAGAACCTGCCCGACCGCCCCAATCTGCGCCGCATGGGCCCGAGCACCGACGTGCCGCGCCTGCTCGCCGCCACCGATTTTATCGTCAACAGTTCGGCCTTCGGCGAGGGTTTCTCCAATGCCCTGGCTGAGGGCATGGCCATGGGCTGCCCGGCGGTCGCCACCGATGTCGGCGATGCCCGGGTCATCGTCGGCGAGACCGGGCATATCGTGCCGCCCCGCGACCCCGCCGCCTTGGCCGCCGCCCTGGCCGAGCTGATCGCGGAAGAGCCGAGGGCGCGCGAAGCCCGCCGCCACGCGGCGCGTCACCGGATCGAGACGGAATTCGCCCTCGACCGGGCGGCCGAAGCCTTCGCCGCGCTGCATCGGGAAATTCTGGCCGAAACTCGGGCGGGGATCCGGGCGGCCGGGCGATGAAGATCTGCCAGCTCTGCGCCGTCGATTTCACCATGCGCCATTTCCTGCCGCCGCTGATGGAAGGTATGCGCGCCGCCGGGCATGATGTGGTCGGTCTGTGCAGCGACGGTCCCTTGCTGGGCCCGGTGCGGGAGGCCGGCTTCCGGATCGAGACGGTCGAGATCGCGCGCAGCTACAACCTGCTCCGCCATATCGGCACCTACCGGAAGCTGGTCGCGCTGTTCCGGCGCGAGGCCTTCGACATCGTCCATGTCCATACTCCCGTGGCCGCCCTGATCGGGCGGCTGGCGGCGGCGCGCGCAGGCGTGCCTTGCATCGTCTACACGGCGCATGGCTTCTATTTCCACGACCATATGCCGGCGGCCAAGCGCCTTGCCCATATCGCCCTCGAATGGCTGGGCGGGCGCCTCACCCATGTCCTCTTCACCCAGGCGCGCGAGGATGCGGAGACGGCGCGGCGGCTGCACCTGACCCGGGCGCGGATCATCGAGGCGATCGGCAACGGCGTAGATCCGGCGCGCTTCGCCCCGCCCGCCGATCCCGCCGCGCACCGCGCCCGGATCCGCGCCGCCCTTGGCACGCCGGAGGACACCGTCGTCATCGCCGTCGTCGGGCGGCTGGTCGCGGAGAAGGGCTATCCCGAACTGTTCGAGGCCATGGCCGGGCTGGATGCCGAGCTTTGGGTCGTCGGCGAGCGGCTGGCGAGCGATCATGCCTCGACCATCGACGAGAGTCTGGCGCGGGTCGAAAGCGATCCGGCTCTGGCCAAGCGCATCCGCCTGCTCGGCTACCGCACCGATGTCGCGGACCTGCTGCACGCCGCCGATATTTTCACCCTGCCGTCGCATCGCGAAGGCATGCCCCGCTCGATCATCGAAGCCATGTTCTGCGGCCTGCCGGTGGTGGCCACCGATATCCGCGGCAGCCGGGAAGAGGTTGTGCCCGGCGAGACCGGGGCCCTGGTCCCGGTGCAGGACGCGCCCGCCTTGGCCGAGGCCCTGGACCGCCTGATCGGCGACCCCGCCCTGAGCGCCGCCCAGGGCGCCGCCGGCCGTGCCCGGTCCCTGGCCGAATTCGACGAGGCGCGCGTGGTCGACCGTCAGCTCGCCCTTCTCGGACTGGCCTGATGCGCATCGCGGTCCTGGGCGCGAGCGGCAAGACGGGCCGCTATCTGGTCGCGGCCCTGTGCGATGCCGGGCTCGAAACCATCGCCCTGGGGCGCAGCGCCGAAAGGCTGGCCGCCGTCGATCCCCGGGCCGAAAAGCGGCTCGCCGATATCGAGGATGCGCCGGGCCTGCGCGCCGCCCTGGCCGATGCCAGCCATGTCGTCAGCCTGGCCCATGCCCGTTTCGCCGCCCGGGTCCTCGCCGCTCTGCCGGCGCATTGCGAGCGCGTCGTCCTCACCGGCTCGACCCGGCATTTCACCAGCCTGCCCGATCCGGCCGCCGATGCCGTGCGGGCCGGCGAGGCGGCCTTCCGTGCCGCCAACAAGCCGGGCGTGATGCTGCATCCCTCGATGGTCTACGGCGCGCCGGACGATCGCAACGTCAACCGCGTCCTGCGCCTGCTGCGCCGCTGGCCGGTTTTCCTGCCGGTTCTTCTTCCTTTGCCCGACGGGGGGCGCCACAGCGTGCAGCCGGTCTTCGTCGACGATGTGGTGGCCGCCTTCGTCGGCGCCCTGACCCGGCCCGAAGCCCCCGGCGAACCCGTCGTCCTGGCCGGGCCGGAGCCGATTTCCTATGCCGGGATGATCCGCGCCTGCGGCACGGCCCTGGGACGCCGCATCCATATTCTGCCCGTTCCGGTCGCTCTGCTGACCGTCATCGCCAGGACCGCCAGCGCGCTCGGCCTTGCGGTTCCCTTCAACGCGGTCGAGCTGCGCCGCGCGGCCGAGGATAAGGCCTTCGACATCGCGCCGATGACGGCGCGGCTGGGCGTCCGCCCGCGCAGCTTCGACACGGGCCTGCGGGAGAAGATCGCGCGAGGCTGGGGTTGATGCCGGCCGCGAGCTTGACCGCCGGGCGCCCGCGCCATAGAGCGGGGCCGCCCAGAAACAAGCAGCGGAGACCGGCATGACGCTGGCACGATGGATGACGCCCGGCCGCCTGATCGCGGCCGTCGTTTTCCTGCTTCCACTGCTCGCTGTTTACGGACCGGTTCAGATCGCCGCCCTTCAGGCCCTGGCCGGGCTGGGCGCGGTGCTGTTCTGCCTGCGCCACCGGCCCCGGCCGGGCCCGCGATTGCTCACCGCCGCGGCCCTGCTGGTGGCGTTGGTCCTCTGGGCGGCGACCAGCGCGCTCTGGTCCATCGATCCCGGCGAAAGCCTGTTCGAAAGCATCCGCATGGGCCTCGGCGCGGTCGGCGAGCTGGCGCTTATCGCCTTGGCCCACAACCTCGACACGGCCGAACGCGAATGGGTCGGCACCAGCCTCCTCGCCGGCTTCTGCCTCGGCCTCGGCCTGCTGGCGGTCGAGATCGCGACCCAGGGCGGCCTGCGCCATTTCCTGCAGGACCATCTGCAGGCCGAACGATCACCCTTCATCTATTCGGTGGCCTCCAACCGCTCGGCCGGGGTGCTGGCGCTGCTGGTCTGGCCGGCCGCCCTGGTCCTCTGGAATCGCGGCCTGCCGATCCTTGCCGTCCTCGCCCTCGCCGCAACCACGGGGCTGATATCGCTGCTCGAGAACACGGGC
>CAUZWC010000062.1:0-12905 GCA_963583595.1 Alphaproteobacteria bacterium
TACGCCCGCAGCTTCGTCGCCGAGACGGACGGCCCCAAAGTCCTTGACGGCAGCTACGACCCGACCTTCGCCATCGGCTTGGTGGCCAAGGACGCCGGGCTCGGCCTGGCCATGGCGCGGGAGTTCGGTGTGCCGCTCCGTCTCTTCCCGGTCATGCAGGAGATCGTGGAACAGGCGCGGGCGGCCTATGGCGACGATGCCGGCAATCTGGTCACCGCGCGGGTCTACGAGGACGCGGCCGGGGTCGCTTTCCGCCCGAAGGGCTAGTTCAGCGGCGCCGGCTGGTCGCCACGGTCTGGCCGACAATCGCCAGAAGCACGATGCCCGCGCCCAGCGCCTCGCGCGGGGCGATGACCTCGCCGGCGAAAATCCAGGTCCAGATCGGGGCGAGCACGATTTCCGACAGGCTGAGCAGCGCGAGCACCCCGGCGGGGATGTGGCGCGCGCCGCGCACGAAGCAGAGCATCCCTAGCGCGATCAGGCTGCCGCCCATCACGATCACGATCAGCACGTCGTCGAGGGGCATGTCGAGATCTCTGGTGCCCTGGCCGAGGGCGATGAAATAGCTGACGACCAGCCCGATCAGCCCGCCCCAGCAGACCGTCGGCAGCATCTCGACCTGGCGGCCGTAGCGCAGCATCACGGTCAGCCCGGCGAAGCCGAAGGCGACCAGCAGGGCGTAGAGGCTGCCGAGAACCTGTAGATCGGTCCGGTTGCCCGAGACCATCACGGTAACGCCCGCGATGGCGACCCCCATGGCGATCCAGGTCACGGCCGAGGGCCGCTCACCCATGAGGGCCCAGGCCATCATGCCGGCGAGAAAGGGGGCCAGGCTGATGATGAAGACGGCATTCGCGGTCGAGGTATGGACCACCGCGAAGACCATGAAAAGCGAGGCGCAGGCCTGGCAGATGCCGCCCAGCACGGCGGGCAGGCCGGCGCGGCGGAAGCTTGTGATGATGCGGCCGCGCTGGGTCAGGATCAGGATGATCATGAGCAGGAAGAACTGGCCATAGAAACGCCAGAAGGCGATGACCTCGCTGGGTGCCGCGTCGGTCAGCCGGATCGCCAGGCTCTGCAGGCTCCACAGCACCCCGGCGCCGAGCACCAGGGCCGCGCCCACGGCGGGCCGGGCGGCGGGCATTTCTTCCGGGTTTCCGTTGCGGGGCGGAAGTTCCTGTCCCTTCCTCGGGCTCATGGATGGTGCCTTATGCGGGTTGGGCGGGCGCGGCGGCGCGGATCGCGTGCCAGATCGCCTGCGGCGTCGCCGGCATATCTATATCGCCCACCCCCAAGGGAGCCAGGGCGTTGAGCAGGGCGGCGGTGATCGCCGGCGGGGACGGCATGGCGGCCGATTCGCCGACCCCTTTCACCCCCAGCGGATTGCTGGGGCAAGGCGTTCCTTCGAGAAGAATCGAAATATCTGGCATGTCGTCCGCCCGGGGCAGGCAATAGTCCATCAGGGAGCCTGAAAGAAGCTGGCCGGCCGCGTCGTAGCGGGTGTCTTCCAACAGGGCCTGGCCGAGCCCATGGGCGACTCCGCCATGGATCTGGCCCTCGACGATCATCGGGTTGATCACCAAGCCGATATCCTGGACGCAGCTGTGGCGCAGCACCCGGACCCGGCCGGTGTCCGGATCGACCTCGAGTTCGGCGATATGGCAGCCATTGGGATGTGCATGCTTGCCGGGGGTGAATTCGGCATGGGCCTCCAGACCTGTCGCATGGCCCGGGGGCAGGCGCGCCGGATCGTGGGCGGCGCGGAAGACCTCGCGCATGGCGATGCGCCGGTCCGTCCCCGCGATGACGAAGCCGCCATCCTCGAAGGCCAAATCGGCGGGCGCGGCTTCGAGAAGATGCTCGGCGATGGGCCGGGCCAGATCGACGAGGGTTTCCATGGCGAGATGCATCGCCGTGCCGTCGAGGACGAGAGAGCGGGACCCGGCCGTGCCCATGCCGTGCGGGACCCGGTCCGTGTCGCCCTGGACGATCTCGACCTCATCCGGGTCCAGCCCAAAACGGTCGGCGACGATCTGGGCGAAGGCCGTCTCATGGCCCTGGCCGTTCGCCATCATGCCGGACAGCACGATCGTGCCGCCGTCGGGCCGGGTGACGATATCGGTCGGCTCTGTCATGCCCGGGCCGCCATTGGCTTCGACATAGGGCACGAGCCCCAACCCGCGCAGGCAGCCGCGCGCCTCGCTCTCGGCCCGCCGTGCGGCGAAGCCGTCGAGATCCGCGATCTCGCGCGCCCGGGCCAGGGTCGCAGGGAAATCGCCGGAATCGTAGACCAGTCCGGTCGGCGTTTCATGGGGCAGATCGGCTGGGCCGATCATGTTGCGCCGACGCAATTCGACCCGGTCGATGCCTAACTCCTCGGCCGCGGCCTCGATCAGGCGCTCGATCAGGTTGATAGCCTCGGGCCGTCCGGCGCCCCGGAAGACATCGGTGCGCACGGTGTTGGTCAGCACGGCGCGGACCTGTACATGGGCGACCGGGATGCGGTAGGGGCCGCAGGAGGCGGGGATGCCGGCGACCGGCGACAGGGCGCCCATATTGGTGGCATAGGCGCCCAGATTAGCCCGGTTCACCGTGCGGAAACCCAGAATGCGGCCCTCCGCGTCCAGCGCCAGGGCGGCGTCGGAGACATGGTCGCGGGCCTGGGAATCGGTGACGAAGCCCTCGCCGTTGCTGCCCGGCCAGCGCACCGGACGGCCCAGCCGCCGGGCCGCCCAAAGGACCGACAAGGTCTCTGGGTAGATCATGTTCTTCATGCCGAAGGCACCGCCGACATCGCCGATCACGCAGCGCAGGCTGCCGGCGGGCAGGCCGAGCAGCTCCACCGACTTGTCCCGCACCCGATGCGGGGTCTGGCCGTTGGTGTAGATGGTCGATCGGCCCTCCCCGTCCGGCGGCAGGGCGATCACGGCGCGAGGCTCGATGGAATGGACGATCAGCCGGTTGTTGACGATGCGCCGCTCGACGATATGGGCGGCCGAGGCGAAGGCTGCCGCCGTCGCCGCGGCATCGCCGAGTTCGTGGATATAGCAAAGATTGTCGGGTGCCTCGGGCCAGACGGCGGCGCTGCCGGGCGCATCTGCCGTCGCGGTCTCGACCGTCGCGGGCAGAGGGGTATAGGTCACCGCGATCCGTTCGGCCGCGTCCCGGGCTTGCGAAGCGCTCTCCGCCACGACCATGGCGACGGCTTCGCCGAGTTGGCGGACATGGCCGCGGGCCAGCACGGGCTGGGCCGGGGCGAAAATCTCGCGCCCCTCCACGCCCTTGGGCAGGAAGAAGGGCGGGATATCCTGAACCCCATCGGCGGTCAGATCGGCGATGGTGAAGATCCCCACGACCCCCGGCATCACGGCGGCTTCGGCCGTGTCCAGGGCGTCGATCCGGGCATGGGCATGGGGCGAGCGCAGGAAGGCCGTGTGCAATTTACCCTCGAAGCGCAGGTCGTCGACAAAGCGGCCCATGCCGGTCAGCAGGCGGCGGTCCTCCTTGCGCGCCAGGCGGCGGCCGATCTGGCGTACGCTCATGCCGTGACCCGACCGGCCGCATGCGGCTGCAAGGCGATTTCCTCGCCATGCAGGTCGATGGCCCAGCCCTCCTCGCCGTCGCCCGCGACCAGACCCATGACCAGGGCGAGGCCGGATGCGGGCAGCCAGGCGGCGGAGGAGGTGAGACCGACCGGCACACCGTCCTTCAGGATCGGCTCGGCGCCCATCGGCTTCGATCCACTCGCCGGGAAAGAGAATGTCCGCAACGCGCGACGCCGTTCGGCGGGCGGTGCGAGGCCGATCTCGGCGGCGGAGACCGTGGGGCCGAAATCGAGGCCCCAGGTCGGACGGCCGGCTTCCAGACGCAGGGCCTCCGCGGCCAGATGGCCGGCATGGCGCAGGCCCAGACCGTTGCCCGCCAGAACCAGGGCGTCATGGGCGCAGACTGCCATCTCGGCGGGCAGGATCAGCAGCCAGCTACCGTCGCCGGCGCCCAGGCAGACCAGCCGGGCGGTGGCATAGCCGATTTCGACCGAGCGCGATTGGCCCGCGGTCATGCCGTCCCACAGAGCGCCCGCGGCGGACAGCAGAGCGCCGGCCGGCGGCCCTTGAAGGCAGATCAGCGCAAGCCCGCCGGTCAGGTCGGTGCAGGCACAGCGCGATCCGGCGAGCCGGTTGTGCGCGATCCAGTCAGGCAGGCGGACGGTCTGTTCTGGCAGGTCGAGCAGCAGATGTCCGCCTTCCCAGGGCAGGACCATGGGCGCGGCTTCTATCCCGTCCCGATCATTGGTCATGATCGCACCCGCCGCCAGACCCTCCGGCACCGGGCCGCCGGCCAGACCGGCCAGGACCGCGGAGGCATCCGGTCCGGTGAGGGCGAGCTTGGTCATCGAGGAAAGATCGAACAGGGCCACGCCCGTCGCGGCGGCGGCCAGTTCCTCGCCCAGGCAGGCGTCCCAGCCCTCGGCCGTCCCGGTCTCGAACCAGACCGGGCGTTCGTAGCCCGCGGCGGCGGAGAAGACCGCACCCGCAGCCGCCATGCGCTCGTGCAGGGGCGAGCGGCGCAGCCCGCGTCCGGTCTTGAAATCATGGCCCGGGCCGTGGATGTCGAAATGGAAGCTCGGCATCTCGCTGACTCGTGCCTTCAGGAAGCGTTCGCCGCATTGGACGGGCGCGAAGCGGCGGATATCCATCGCTGTGGTGTCGATCTCCGCCTCGCCCTCGACCAGCCATTCCGCGACCACCGCGCCGGAGGCGGAGGAGGTGATGCCGCTCGAATTCATCCCCGCCGCGACCCAGAAACCCGCCAGGCCCGGCGCCGGGCCGATCAGGGGCAGCCCGTCGGGGGTGAAGCTTTCCGGTCCGTTCAGCAGGGTGCGGATCTCGGCCGTCTCCAGAGCCGGGATGCGTTCGATGGCGCCCGGCATATAGGGGGCAAACTGGTCCCAGTCCTCGGGCAGCAGGCCGAAGGCGAAATCCTCGGGCAGAGTATCGAGGGACAGGGGTTTCGCATTCCGGTCGAAACAGCCGACCAGCAGCCCGCCGACCTCCTCGCGCCCATAGATCAGGGCGTCGGGGTCGCGGAACACGGGCAAGTCGGGGGTCACGCCTTCGATCGGCTTGGTCAGGACATAGAAATGCTCGACAGCGTGGAGCGGCACGCCGACCCCGGCCATGGCGCCGATCCGGCGGCTCCACAGCCCGGCCGCCAGGACGACCGATTCGCAGGCGATCCTGCCCTTGTCCGTCTCGACCCCCGTCACCCGGCCGCTTTCGATGGCGAAGCCCGTGACCTTGGTCTCCTCGACCAGCCTCGCGCCGCGCTGGCGCGCGACCCGCATATAGGCGCTGGTAATATCCGTCGGATTGACCCTTCCGTCGCCCGGACTCCAGGCCGCGCCGACCAGATCGTCGGTGCGCATGAGGGGAAATTTCCGCTTCACCTCGGCTGGGTCGATGATCTCGATATCGACGCCGATCACCCGGCCGAGCGAGCGGATGCGGCGCAGATCGTCCAGCCGCGCCTCGGAGCGGGCGAGCACGACGCGCCCGCAATTGCGCCAGCCGATCGATTGGCCGGCCTCCTTTTCCAGTTCGGGGATCGTGTCGCGGGTGCGCCGGTATAGGGCCATCGCCGCGGGCAGGCTTTCCAGCAGGGTGATATTGCCGGCGGAATGCCAGGTGGTGCCGCAGCCGAGCTGGTTGCGCTCGATCACCACGACATCCTTCACCCCGAGGCGGGTCAGGTGATAGGCCGCGCTGCAGCCGGTCACGCCGGCGCCGATCACGACCACCTGGGCCTGGGTCGGGAATGCCTCGCTCATGTCTTTATCCTTCTCGGCGGCAAGCGCGTCACACGGTCAGAATAGCCGTCGGACGCCCGCTGCGCAGGGGGAATCGGTGGAATCGCCCCTAGCAGGCGGCTGAAAACGTGATGTCGTGCCAGTCATCCTTCGAGACGCGCGCTCGCGCGAGCTCCTCAGGAAGAGGAGATAGAATCCCGCAGCCTCACCCTGAGGAGGCCCGCAGGGCCGTCTCGAAGGGTCTGGCCGTGATTTTCGACAGGCCGCTAATGTTTCTTGACCGTCCAGACATCGCCGCGATGCATGACCGCGGCGAGATCGGCAATCGGCGACTTTTCGCGGATGGCGGCGGTCTGCTCGGCCAGCCTCTGTTCGTAGACCGGTCCCGGATTGCAATAGATCACGCCGACCGCGACGGGCATGGGCGGCTCCATCCCGACCAGCATTTCGGCCAGGATGCGGTCGGTCTCGTCATGGACCATCAGATCGGCCTCGGTGATGCCGTTCTCGCCCAGCTTGACCATTTCGAGATGCAGGGCGCCGGGCTTCAGGCGCAGGCCCTTGTCCCGGTCCTTGCCGAAGATCAGCGGCTCGCCGTGACGCACTTCGATCTGGGTGTCCTCGACGACGGCGCGGTCGGTGAATTTGTCGAAGGCGCCGTCGTTGTAGACGATGCAGTTCTGAAAAATCTCGACGAAGGAGGTGCCCTTATGGGCATGGGCGCGCATCAGGATGCCGGGCATCTGCTTCTGCTGGGTGTCGACCGCCCGGGCGACGAAGCGCGCGCCCGCGCCCAGCGCGAAACGGCAGGCCGAGACCGGCTGCTCGACCGAGCCCATGGGCGTCGAGGGCGAACGGGTGCCGACCCGCGAGGTCGGCGAATACTGGCCCTTGGTCAGGCCGTAGATCTCGTTGTTGAAGAGCAGGAACTGCAGGTCGATATTGCGGCGCAAAACGTGCAGCAAATGGTTGCCGCCGATCGACATGGCGTCGCCGTCGCCCGAGACGACCCAGATGTCGAGCTCCGGATTGGCCAGCTTGATGCCCGTCGCGACGGCCGGCGCGCGGCCGTGGATCGTGTGGAAGCCGTAGGTCGAGACGTAATAGGGAAAGCGCGCGGCGCAGCCGATGCCCGAGACGAAGACCGTCTTGTGCCGGGGCGTGCCGATATCGGCCAGGGTCTTGGTCACGCCCTTGAGGATGGCGTAATCGCCGCAACCGGGGCACCAGCGAACCTCCTGGTCCGAGGTGAAGTCCTTGGCCGTCAGCTTTTTGGGCGGGGTGGCGATGTTCATCCTAGCTCTCCAATCGGCTGCGGACGGCCTGTTCGATTTCCGCGATCTTGAAAGGCAGCCCGTTCACCTTGTTGAAGCCCTCGGCCGCGACGAGATACTCGGCGCGCAGCACCTGG
Source organism: Alphaproteobacteria bacterium (assembly GCA_963583595.1). Lineage (GTDB taxonomy): Bacteria > Pseudomonadota > Alphaproteobacteria > CADEGL01 > CADEGL01 > JABIRQ01. The sequence continues at coordinate 7,218 of CAUZWC010000062.1, forward strand.
ACGAGCTGTCCGTTGTTCATCTCCGGCACCACCACCTGGTCGTAGCCGGCCAGCAGCTCGCCCAGATTGCGCGGCAGCGGCCAGATATGGCGCAGATGGATGTGCGAAACGTCCAGCCCCTCGGCGCGGAGATTGACCACCGCGCGGCTGATCGGGCCATAGGTCGAGCCCCAGCCGACCAGGGCTAACTTGCCGCCCTCGCGGCCCTGATCGACCGTCTGTTCGGGGATGTCCTTGGCGATGCCGAGAATCTTTGCCGCGCGCACATCGGTCATCCGCTGATGGTTGGCCGGGTCATAGGAGATATGGCCGCTGTCGTAATCCTTCTCGATGCCGCCGATGCGGTGTTCGAGGCCCGGCGTGCCCGGCTTGGCCCAATTCCGCGCTAGGGTCTCGGGATCGCGCAGATAGGGATGGAAACCCTCCACCTCCTCGCGATGATGGACCGGGAAGGGCTCCAGCTTGGACAGATTGGGCAGCAGCCAGGGTTCGGCCGCGTTCACGATATAGCCGTCGGTCAGCACGATTACCGGGGTCATATATTTGGTTGCGAGACGTACCGCCTCGATTCCCACCTCGAAACAATCGCCCGGCGCGCGCGCAGCCAGGACGACGAGAGGGCTGTCGGCGTTGCGGCCCCAAACGGCCTGCAGCAGGTCCGACTGTTCGGTCTTGGTCGGCAGGCCGGTCGAGGGGCCGGCGCGCTGGGCGTCGACCACGATCAGCGGTAGTTCGGTGCCGATGGCCAAGCCGATCGCCTCGGTCTTCAGCGCCACGCCGGGGCCGGAACTGGAGGTGATGCCGAGCGATCCGGCATAGGAGGCGCCGATGGCGGCGCAGACCGCCGCGATCTCGTCCTCCGCCTGGAAGGTCGTCAGGTCGAATTGGCGCAGCCCAGCCAGAGTGTGCAGCAGGGACGAGGCCGGGGTGATCGGATAGGAGCAGAAGACCAGCTTGATCCCGGCTAGCTGCGTGCCGGCGACGAGACCCCAGGCCATGGCGTCGGTGCCGGTCACCGTGCGGTATTCGCCCGGCGCGATCTCCGCCTCGGGCACGGCATAGGCATGGACGTCGCCCGGCAGTTCGGCCGTCTCGCCGAAGGCATGGCCGGCATTGAGCGCGGCGATATTGGCCTCGGCGATATCTGGGCGCTTTGCGAATTTGGTCTTGAGCCATTTGACGCTGGCGTCGCGCTCGCGACTGTAGAGCCAGTAGACCAGTCCCAGGGTCCACATGTTCTTGCAGCGCAGGGCCTCTTTCTGGGTCAGGCCGAATTCCTTGACCGCTTCCAGGGTCAGCCTGGAGACGTCGATCGGCCAGACCTGATAGGCGTCGAGGCTCTGATCCTCGAGTGGATTGGTCTCGTAGCCGGCCTTCTTCAGATTGCGGTCGCTGAAGGCGCCCGAATCGGCGATCACCAACCCGCCGGCGCGCAGATTGCCGATATTGGTGATCAGGGCTGCGGGGTTGAGGGCGATCAGAACGTCGGGCTGGTCGCCGGCCGTGCGAATCTCCCGCGCGCCGAAATTGATCTGGAAGGCGCTGACGCCGTAGGTCGTGCCGGCAGGAGCCCGGATCTCTGCCGGGAAATCCGGAAAGGTGGACAGATCGTTGCCCGCGAGCGCCGTCGCGAGGGTGAAATGGTTGCCGGTAAGTTGCAGGCCGTCGCCCGAGTCGCCTGCGAAACGCACGACGACCGAATCGAGGCTTTCGCGGCCTGCGATCGATCCTTCCATGATTCCTCTATCTCCGGTCTCTTGCCCTGTCGCGCCTGCTATGGACCCGCATTCTTCTGACGGGTCCATAGCAGGCGTTCATGTGGACCTTGCCGATCACCAGTGCCTATCCGCAATGTTCCGTCCCGTGATGACCCGGGCGCCCCGGCACTAGATAGATCGCTCGCTCGTCTTCGTCCATGGCCCGCCGTTTTCCCGGTCAGGAACCCAGCACGGCCAACATCTCCTCCACGGCCGCGAATTTGCGCCGTGGCGCCGGCTCGGCGGCCGCCGATCTTTCCGCTTCGTCGATCTTTTGCCAATCCTCGTAAGAGACGTAGCGGTGTCCTTTGCCGTCGAGCAGGCTCTCGAGGCCGGCCCGGCCCTCCTTGCCCACGCCCGCGCCCAGATCGCTCAGAATGCGCTGGGCGACGATATCGCCGTCCGGCTTGTTGGTGCCGATCACGCCGGTCGGGCCGCGTTTGACCCATCCCGCGCAATAGACTCCGTCCTCAACATGGCCGTCGTCGTTGACGATGACGCCATTGTCCGCGTCGAAGGGCAGGCCCTCGACGGGCACCGCCTGATAGCCGATGGCCGGCAGCACCAGGCCGCATTCGACCTCGAAGAACTCGCCCGTGCCGTGCGCCCGCCCGTCCTCGACCGCCGTGCGTTCCAGGCGCAGGGCCTCGACCCGATCACCACCCAGGATCTCGACCGGCTTGGCATAGAAGGCGAAATGCACCCGTTTGGACTTGCCGGCCGGGTCCAGGGCGGTGAATTCGCGCAGGGTTTCCAGATTCCTCTCGCGCAGGCGGCGGTCGCGCGGGCTCCACTCGCCTTCCACCTCGGCAGGCAGATCGGCCGGGTCGACCGCCGGATGGGCGTCGCTCAGATTTCCCATCTCGCGCAGCTCGACATTGGTGAACTTGGCCTCGATCGGGCCGCGCCGCCCGAACATAGTGACGTCCTTGATCCCGCCGGTGTGGATCGCCCGGGCGGCATAGTCCGGCAGGTCCGTCTCGGCCATCTCCGCCGGGGTCTTCACCAGCACCCGGGCGATGTCGATCGCCACATTGCCGTTGCCGATCACCGCGACGGTGGAGCAGGACAGGTCGGGGTCGAGGGACCGGAAATCGGGATGGCCGTTGTACCAGCCGACGAAGGCGGCGGCGCCGAACACGCCCTTCTTGTCCTCGCCGGGAATGCCCAGCGGCCGGTCGAGCGGCGAGCCGACGGCCAGGACTACGGCGTCATAGAGGGCTTTCAGGGCGTCGAGCGAGGCGTCCCTGCCCAGTTCGACATTGCCGTAGAAGTGGACCTTGCCGTGCTGGGCCGTGCGGTCATAGGCCTTGATGACGCGCTTGGTCGTCTGATGGTCGGGCGCGACGCCGCCGCGAATCAGGCCGAAAGGCGTGGGCAGCCGGTCGATCAGATCGATTTCCAGATCCAAGCCGGATTCGAGAGCGGATTTGAGCAGCGCGGCCGCCGTGTAGAACCCACCCGGGCCGGTGCCGATAATGGCGACCCGTAAGGTCATTTCCCTGCCACCGATTCGATGCCTCCCCCAAGGCCCCTGCGCCTGAAACGTTGCGGCATATAATGCCGATCATAACCTCACCGCGCATTCTGTCCACAGGTGTCGCGCCCCGGTCGCATTCGAGCCGCAATGGGTCGGCGGCCGTGTTGCAAAGCCGGGGGCCTTATGGTTCCGTCCGCCCTCTTCGCCGCGTGGGGGTTCCAGGGGCAAGACGAAGGGAAACGGCCATGGCAAAGTTCAAGACGATCGAGGATTTGGGCGAGGATCTGGGCGAGCTTCGCGGCCGGCGCGTGCTGGTGCGCGGCGACCTGAATGTCCCTCTGCGCGACGGCCAAGTCGGCGACACGACGCGCCTCGACCGCCTCGCGCCGACCTTGCTGACCCTTGCGGACCGGGGCGCGAAGATCGTCCTGCTGTCCCATTTCGGGCGGCCCAAGGGCAAGCCCAATCCGGCGATGAGCCTGCGGCCGGTCGCCGAGGCGCTGGCCGAAGTGCTGGGGGACAGGCCCGTCGCCTTCGCCGGTGATTGCGTGGGGCCGGAGGCTGAAGCCGCGATCGCCGCGCTGTCTGAAGGCGGCATCCTCGTGCTGGAGAACCTGCGCTTCCATGCGGGGGAGGAGGCCAACGATCCAGCCTTCGCCGAAGCTCTGGCCGCTCTGGGCGACGCCTATGTGAATGACGCTTTCTCGGCAGCGCATCGTGCCCATGCCTCGACCGAGGCCCTCGCCCGCCTGCTCCCGGCGGCGGCCGGTTGGCTCATGCAGGCCGAACTCGATCACCTGGCCCAGGCTCTCGACAATTCCCAACGCCCGGTCTGCGCCGTGGTCGGCGGCGCCAAGATTTCCTCCAAGCTCGACCTGCTCGGCAATCTCGTCGCCAAGGTCGATCAGCTCGCCATCGGCGGCGGCATGGCCAATACCTTCCTGAACGCCCGGCGCATCAAGGTCGGCCGCTCTCTCTGCGAACACGATCTGGCCAAGACCGCGCGCGCGATCGAAAAGGCGGCCGAGGCCCAGGGCTGCGAAATCCTGCTGCCCGTGGATGTGGTCATCGCCCGCGCCCTGGAGCCTGGGGTGCCTTGCGAGACCGTGGCGGTCCGCGACGTGCCGCGCGACATGATGATCCTGGATGTCGGGCCGGAGACGGTTGCCCTGCTGAAAGCCGAGCTCGACGCCGCCAAGACCCTGGTCTGGAACGGCCCGCTGGGGGCCTTCGAGACGGCGCCTTTCGACGAAGGCACGAATGCCGTGGCACGCCACGCCGTCGCCCTGACCCGGCGCGGCACCCTGCTCTCCGTGGCGGGAGGGGGGGACACGGTCGCCGCCCTGGCCCATGCCGGGGCCGAGACGGGCTTCTCCTACGTTTCGACCGCGGGCGGGGCCTTCCTGGAATGGCTCGAGGGCAAGACCTTGCCGGGCGTGGCAGCCTTGGAGACGGCTTAGCCGGGCCCTCAGCAGACGATTTCGGCCGGGCTGTCGGCAAGCAGGCGGATGGCGTTGAGATAGTCCGGGTCGCGCTGCCAGCGGCGCAGTATGCGCGCCGCCGCTTTCGCATCGATGCTGTCGAAGAGTTAAAGAACCCTGACGAGTTCCGCGGGGTCGGCCTGCTTGTCGCCGGGCTGCGCCTGGCGGCTCAACAGAAAAATCGAGGCGAAGACGGGTTTGTCGATGGCCACGGCGCGGCAAGCGACGGCCAGGGCCTCGCCGCCCGGTTCATAGAGGAAGCGCCGGATCAGTTTCGCGCGCAGCACGCAGCGGCGCGCGAAGAGCATTTCGAACAGTCTGATCCACCCCTCGCGCAGCAGCTGGACCAGATGCCGGGCGGTGACCTCGCCATCGGCCAGGGCCTCCGCGTCGAGGCGCAGGCTTTCCGGTTCCAGAGGCTCGGTGGCTTCCGTTGGAATGCCTTCGCGACCAGCGTGACTCATGCCCGCTGGCTCGCCACGGCGCCCAACGGCGACGTTTTCGTTTCCATGTCCGGATCCGGCAGGATCGGCCTGCTGCGCGATGCCGATGGCGACGGCGTGGCCGAGGCCAAGACCGTCTTCGCCGAGGGCTTCCAGCGGCCGCACGGGCTGGCGCTGCGCCCCAGTTATCTTCTACGTCGCGGATGTCGAGCGGGTCTGGCGGATTCCCTACGAGCCCGGCGACACCGTCGCGCGCGCGACGGCCGAGGCGGTCACGGCCGACGGCGCGCTGGGCGCGTCTTCCGGCCATTGGACGCGCAATATAGTCTTCGCCCTGGACGGCACGCGCTTCTATGTCGCGATCGGTTCGCGCGGCAATATCGGGGAAGAGGCGGCGCTCCGGGCCAGCGTGCAGTCTTTCGCCGCCGATGGCTCCGACCGGCGCAGCTTCGCCACCGGCTTGCGCAATCCCGTGGGTATCGCCTTCCGCCCCGGCACCGAAGACCTCTATGTCGTGGTCAACGAGC
>CAUZWC010000063.1:0-12698 GCA_963583595.1 Alphaproteobacteria bacterium
TACACTACACTACACTACACTACACTACACTACACTACACTACACTACACTACACTACACTACACTACACTACACTACACTACACTACACTACACTACATTATCGAGTTGTGACCATGTGAACTCGATAATATTCGAATTATTCAGAATATCTGAAGCGAAATATTCAAGAACCTTAGAGCAAACAGGATCTTCCTCCCCAAATCCAATAGTAATTTGGGGAGGGAACACGATCGATTGTACTTACCTTGGGCGGAGAGAAGAGGCAGTCAGTCCATGTGAATGAAGCAGGGCAGCACCCGCAGAAGAAAGCGTCACCAAAAGGCTGATGATGAACAGCCTTTGGAGCATGCCCTTCCTCACGGGTGCAGGTTTACACACCTCATTTCACGATCAGTGGATAGGGCAACTTCGAGAAAACCTCGCAGCCGGTCTCGGTCACCCGGATCGTCTGGCTGACGCAGACGCCGACCTCGCGGTAGCGCTGCACCGCCGGGATGATGTGGAAGCACATGTTCGGCGCCAGGGTCCGCATCTCCTTGTTGCGCAGGCTGCGGATCTGGCCCTCGCCCCAGTCGGGCGGAAAGCTGATGCCGATGGAATAGCCCGCGCGGTGCGGATTGTACTGGCCCAACCCGCGCTCGACGATGGCGTTGTGGCTGGCCCAGTAGACCGAGTCACAGGTCGCGCCGGGCTTGATCGCATCCATCGCCGAAGCAAGGGCCGCTTCGGTCGCGTCGGCGAATTTGCGCGCCTCGTCGCTCGGCTTGCCGTCGCAGACGCAGCGCAGGATGGCCACGTTGTAGCGATGCTTCACGGCCGAAAGCTCGAAGAAGACCACATCACCCTTCTCGACCGTCCGCCCTCGCCAGGTCGCATGGGTGACCGAGGCGCGCGGCCCCGAACAGATGAAATGCGGCAGACTGGGATATTCGCTGCCCAGGCCGACTAGCACCTCGTGCACCGTGGCCGCGATCTGGTCCTCGGTGCGCCCGGCCTTGGTCGCATCGATGCCGGCCTGCATGCCCTTGTCCAGGATGTCCGAGCAGACGCGCATCAACGCGATCTCTTCATCCGACTTCACCAGGCGGGCTTCCTCGATGATGCCGGTGGCGTCGATCACGGTCGCGCCCGTCAGCCCGGCCATGACCGCCTCGTATTCGGCAATGGTCGAGAAGAAGGAGGCCTTTTCCACGCCGAGCCGCTTGTCGGCCATGCCGCGATTCTGCACCTCGCGGATCGTCACTTCCCAGGGAATCTCGTGATCGTCGACGGGCGCGGATTCGGTTAGCCAGGAGAATTCGGCCACATTGACCTGCTCCAGCCGCCGGACGACGAGCACGGGATCCTGGTCGGCCGCGACGATCAGGCAGTGATAGCCGTAATAGCCCGGCGTCTCGTAGCCGGTCAGGTAGCAAATATTTTCGGGCGTGCGCACGAGCAGCACGTCCACGCCCTTTTCCGCCATCGCGTCATGGACCAAGCCCCAGCGCCGGCGGAACTCGCCCTCGCTGAAAGCCAGCCCGCTATGAATGTTCATCTTGACCGAATGCGCCATCGTTTCCTCTCCCTTTGCAAAGCGCGGCGCACTATTCCGCCGCTTCCTTCTCATCACCGCGCCAGCCCACCGCACCGGCGGCTTCCAGCGCCTCGATCTCGTCTTCGCCGAAGCCCCAGCCCGCCAGAACCTCGCGCGTGTGGGTTCCGGGTGCCACGGGCGGGCCCTGAATCTCCGCCTTGGTGCGGCTGAACTTGGGCGCCGGGCCCGGCTGCAGGTAGCCGCCGATCTCGACGAAACTGCCGCGCGCAGCGTTGTGCGGGTGGTCCTTGACCTCGCCCATGTCCAGCACCGGGGCGTAGCAGATATCCGTGCCCTCCAGGAGCGCGGTCCATTCGTCGCGCGTCTTGGTCGCCATCACGGCGGCAATCTTCTCGCGCTGGGCGGGCCATTTGTCCTTGTTCATCTGGTCGTCCATGACCGGATCGCCAGCCAGGCCCAAGGCTTCGAGCATAAGGGCATAGAACTTGGCTTCGATGGCGCCGAGGGTGACGTATTTGCCGTCCTTCGCCTCATAGACCGAATAGAAGGGCGCGCCGCCGTCAATGATGTTGTCGCCCCGCTTGTCGGTCCAGGCGCCGAAGCCGCGCAAGCCGTAGAAACCGGTGATCAGGGAGGCCGCGCCCTCGACCATAGAAACGTCGACGACCTGACCCTTGCCGCTGCGCTGGGATTCCCAGATCGCGGACATGATGCCGAAGGCGAGATAGAGCGCGCCCCCACCGAAATCCCCGGCAACGTTGAGCGGCGGCACTGGCGGGCCGCCACGCGGGCCGATGGCGTGCAACACGCCCGAAATCGCAATGTAGTTGAGGTCATGGCCTGCGACCTTGGCCAGCGGTCCGGTCTGGCCCCAGCCGGTCATGCGGCCATAGACGAGTTTCGGATTGCGGGCAAAACATTCCTCGGGGCCGACGCCCAGACGTTCGGCCACGCCGGGGCGGAAAGGTTCGATCAGCGCATCGGCCTGGGCGGCCAGACGCAGCACGGTCTCCACGCCCTCGGGCGTCTTCATGTCGACGGCGGCGGATTTCCGGCCGCGGTTGAGCAGGTCGGAGCCATGCGGACGCGGCACGCCCAGGCCCGACGGCTCGCGTCGGTCGATGCGCACCACTTCGGCGCCCATATCGGAGAGCAGCATGGCGCAGAACGGGCCGGGCCCGATGCCCGCGAGTTCCACCACCTTCATGCCTGCCAACGGTCCCATAAAACTCTTCCCTTTTTTCCAAGTCAGACGTTAGCGGCCCGCAAGGCCCTCGTCATCCGCTGCGCGAACGGCGTTTCGCTACGTTTTACGACCTAGCCGCGTGACATGGCCCATCTTGCGGCCGGGCCGCGCTTCGGTCTTGCCGTAGAGGTGCAGGCAGGCGCCCCGTTCAGCGAGCAAGGCCGGCCAGGCATCGGCCTCGTCCCCGATCAGATTGATCATGACAGCATCGGAATGCCGCGCCGGATCGCCCAGGGGCAAACCGCAGACGGCGCGCACGAATTGTTCGAACTGGCTGCAGGCGCAGGCATCGATGGTCCAATGGCCGGAATTGTGGGGCCGTGGCGCGATCTCGTTGACCAGGACCCGGCCATCCCGCGCGACGAACATTTCGACGGCCAGCAGGCCGACCACGTCGAGCGCCCTGGTGATCCGCAGGGCAGCATCGACCGCCGCCGCGCTCGTCTCCGCCGCGAGGCCGGCGGGCGCCGTGGTGGTGTGTAGGATGTGGTCGCGATGGACATTGCGCACGGGCTCGAAATGGGCCGTCGTTCCATCCGGGCCACGGGCGACGATGACCGAGATCTCGCATTCGAAATCCACGAAGCCCTCGAGAATGCCGACCGGTCTGCCCATCCGCGCCCAGGCCTCGGCCGGGTCCATGCCCGGCTCGACCAGCACCTGGCCCTTACCGTCATAGCCCATCCGGGTGGTCTTCAGGACGGCGGGCGTGCCGGTTTCGACCAGGGCCTTGGCCAGGGACCCCGGGCCGGTCACCTCGGCGAAGCGGGTGACGGGCACGCCGGCGGCCTCGACGAAACGCTTTTCGACCAGGCGGTCCTGGCTGACCCGCAGGACGTTCCAGCCCGGCCGCACCGGCACCCGCCCGGCGAGGCGCTGCACGCTCTCATGGGGCACATTCTCGAATTCGAAGGTGACCACGTCCACGGCGGCGGCGAAGCTGTCCAGGGCGTCGGCATCGTCATAGGCGGCGATCGTGGCCGCGGCCGCGACCTGCTCGGTCGGGCCGTTCTCTTCCGGGCAAAAAACATGGCAGAGATAGCCGAGCTCGGCGGCTGCCAGAGCGGTCATGCGGCCGAGCTGGCCCCCGCCCATGATGCCGATCACCCCGCCCGGCGCGATGCTCCGTCGGCCGTCGGTCACGATGCCGAATGTCTCCGATAGACTCGGCTCTTCTCACCCCCACCCCAACCCTCCCCCATCAAGGGGGAGGGGGAAGCCAGTGCACACCGCAGCCTATTCCCTCCGCCCTTGTGGGGGAGGGTTAGGGTGGTGGGAAAAATAAGTGCGTTTTGCAAAGCTAGGCGTTGTCGGAGGGAGTTTCGGCCACCGCCTCGGTCTGGCGGCGGCGCCAGGCTGCGAGAGCCTTGTCGACGGCCGGATCGCCCAGGGCGATGACGGCGGCGGCCAGCAGCGCGGCATTGATCGCCCCCGGCTTGCCGATGGCCAAGGCCCCGACCGGTATCCCGCCGGGCATCTGGACGATCGACAACAGGCTGTCCATGCCCTTCAGGGATTTGCTTTCGATGGGCACGCCGAAGACCGGCAGGCTGGTCATCGAGGCCACCATGCCGGGCAGATGGGCCGCGCCCCCCGCTCCGGCGATGATGACCTTGAGGCCGCGCTCCTTGGCCCCGGTGGCGTAGTCATAGAGGCGCGCGGGCGTGCGATGCGCCGAAACGATACGCGCCTCGTGGGCGACGCCGAGCGCGTCCAGGGTCTCGGCCGCATGACCCATCGTCTCCCAGTCCGACTGACTGCCCATGATGATGCCGACGATCGGCTCAGCCATCTCTTCCCCGTCCAGGCCATTGTGCAAGGCCGGGCATTATAGGGACGGTCGCGGCACGCACCAACGGGTCGAATGGCTCAACTCGAACCCGTCAAAATTCGGTCGAGCAACCAATTGGCGAAGTGGTGGACGAGGACTTCGGAGGGCGCGAAGGGGCCGCCTGTCCCGCCGGCGCTCTCGCCTTCGACCGCCAAACCGCCCGCCAAGCCCGCCTGCCGCCTTTCCATGATCGCAACATCCGCCTCCAGGGCGGTATCCCAGCGGCGGCGATAGGGCGCGATACGGGCGTCGAAATCCGCCTCGGCGGCGCTGGACTCCGGCACGCAGGCGCCGAGCACGATCCGGCAGGCCCCGGGACCGTCGGGTTGGGCCGAAAGCCACCAGGCGCTGTCCCGGGCGCAATGGAGGATGGTCGAGGGAAACAGCACCGCGACATAACTGGCCCGTCGCCCGGGCGCGGACAGGCCGGGGATCGGCGGCGGCGCCATCACATCCTCCGCCAGGTCGGCGCCCACGCCGTCCTGCACTATCGCGCCATAAGCCGGACCGAGCGAGCCCATTCTCGACCGCGAGCTTCCAGTCGCGGGCGATCCGACGCTCGACCCGGTGGACGCAGACCATCTGGCCCAGGCGGTGGGAGCCGAGCAGTGCGGTCAGGTCGTGGAAGGCGGTCTCCGGCTCTTCCGCCGGGGGTTCTATCCCGATGAATAGAAAGCCCTGCCAATGCGCGATGGGCAGAGCGGTCAGGCCGTAGTCGCCCAGCGTGAAGCCGCGCGCGGCGGTCAGCCGCCCATCGAGCCCGTAGATCCAGCCATGACGCGGGCAGACCAGGGCGGCGGCACTGCCCTCGGCAAGACGGGTGCCCCGGTGGCGGCAGGTATTGGCGAAAGCGCGCATCGCGCCGTCCTCGCCGCGCAGCAGGAGGACGGAGCCGAAGGCGGTGTAGACGGCGCGGTAGTCGCCCGGGGCCGGCAATTCGTCGAGGCGCCCGACCATATTCCAGCTCGCCGCGAAGACCTGGCGCAGTTCCGCCGCACGAAAGGCCGGATCGGTATAGCATTCCGCCCGCGGACCGCGCGCCCTGCCGAGCGGGCCACGGACCTGCGCGAAACGCTTGGGATTCGAAAACGGCCCGCCGTCAGCCATGGTTCCCTTCGGTCCATTCGGCGAGGACGTCGGGATCGCTCTCGCCCGCCATCCGCGCGGCGCGCAGGGCGGCGAACTCGGCCGGCGGCAGCAGGCGAGACAAGGCCCAGACCGCCATGCCCCGCACCAGGGGCGAAGAGTCGCCCAGCAAGCCCTGAGCCGTGGGGATCAGGGCGGGCGCGCCGCTATTGCCGATGGCGATCAGCACGTTGCGCAGGAAACGGTCGCGCCCGGTGCGCTTGATCGGGGATTTCGAGAAGGCGGTGCGGAACGCCGCGTCGTCGAGCGCCGCGAGGGCGGCGAGGCGGGGCGGGTCGAGCGCCGCGCGCGGTGCGAAGTCCGGCTCGTCATGAGGCTGGGCGAATTTGTTCCAAGGGCAGGCGGCCAGGCAATCGTCGCAGCCATAGATGCGGTTGCCCATCGGCACACGGAACTCGCGCGGAATCGGCCCCTGATGCTCGATGGTCAAATAGGAGATGCAACGCCGGGCATCCAGGCGGTAAGGGGCGGGGAAGGCTCGGGTCGGGCAAGCATCGAGGCAGGCCCGGCAGGCGCCGCAATGATCCGATTCCGGCGCATCGGGCGTCAGATCGAGGCTGGTGAAGACTTCCCCCAGGAAGAGCCAGGAGCCGTGCCGGCGCGACAGCAGATTGGTGTGCTTGCCCTGCCAGCCGAGCCCGGCGGCCTGGGCCAGGGGCTTCTCCATCACCGGCGCGGTATCGACGAAGACCTTGACCTCGCAATCGAAACTTTCGGCCATCCAGCGACCCAGCACCTTGAGCCGCTTCTTGACCAGATCGTGATAGTCGCGGCCCCGTGCATAGACGGAGACCGCGCCTTGCTCCGTCCTGGCCTGATCGTCGCGCGGATCGCGCTCCGGCCCGTAATTGACCCCCAGAACAACAACGGAGCGCGCGCCCGGCCAGAGGGTGCGCGGATCGCCCCGTTCGTCCGCCCGGCGCTCCAACCAGCCCATATCGCCCTGCATGCCGTCGGCCAGGAAGGCTTGCAGGCCCGCGCGGGCCGACTCCGGCAGGAATGCGGGGGCGAAGCCGACGGCATCGAAACCCACCGCCAGGGCGCGGTCGCGGATAGCCGATTTGGGATCGAGGGTGTCGCGGGCATCCGGCCGCGCCAGCGCCCGGCGCCCGATCCCGTTTGGGGCCTCAGCCGCGACCACGATAGGGTGCGACCCCCTGGTCCGGCAGCCAGAGCCCCTCCGGCGGCGGGGCGGACTGGTAGAAGACGTCGATCGGCATGCCGCCGCGCGGATACCAATAGCCGCCGATGCGCAGCCATTGCGGTTCGATGGCGGCCTCGATCCGCTTGGCGACCATGACCGTGCAATCCTCGTGGAAGGCCCCGTGGTTGCGGAAGGAGCCGAGGAATAGCTTGAGCGACTTGCTCTCGACCAGCCGGTCGGCCGGGGCGTAATCGATCACCAGATGGGCGAAATCGGGCTGGCCCGTCATCGGGCAGACCGAGGTGAATTCCGGGCAGGTGAAGCGCACGAGATAAAGCGCGCCCGCCTGACCGTTGGGCACGGATTCGAGCAGGGCCTCGTCCGGCGAGGCCGGCATCTCGACGGACCGGCCGAGCTGGGTCAACGTGGGGGCGTCTTTCGTCATGCGATCAATCTACGTCACCTTGCCGTCGGGGCCGAGTCCCCGACTCATCCTTCCGCGCGTCATAGGTCAATGCCGCACGGCCCAGATGAGAAGAGCATGCGCTGCGACCCTGCAATCTCCTGAAAGGACGGGACAATGGCGACCCTTCCCCTGCAACCGATCCTGGCCCTGGCCCTCGGTGTCCTGATTCTGGTCGTACCGCGGTTCCTGAATTATTTCGTGGCCGCCTATCTGATCGTCGTCGGCATCATCGGCCTGATAGCCTACGCCTGATCCGGCCTCAGATCGGGTCGATATCCCCGGCCTCACGGGCGGCGCGAAAACCCGACACGAAAGCGGCCAGCCCTCCGGCTGCGATGGCGTCGCGCAACCCACGCATGAGGTCCTGATAATAGGCCAGGTTGTGCCAGGTGAGCAGGACGCTGCCCAGAATCTCCTTCGCCCGCACCAGATGGTGGAGATAGGCGCGGGAGAATTCGCGGCAGGCCGGGCAGGCGCAATCCTCGTCCAGCGTCCGGGGGTCTTCGGCATGCCGGGCGTTGCGCAGGTTGAGCACGGCGCGGCGGGTGAAGGCCTGGCCGGTGCGGCCCGAGCGGGTCGGGATGACGCAATCGAACATATCGATGCCCACCGACACGGCATCGACGATATCCTCGGGCCGTCCGACGCCCATGAGATAGCGCGGCCGGTCCACGGGTAGGCGCGCCGCCGTATGGGCGGCCATGGCGCGCTGCAGTTCCGGCCCCTCGCCCACCGCGAGGCCGCCGATGGCGTAGCCCTCAAAACCTATGCCGGTCAGGGCATCGACCGATTCGTCGCGCAGATCCTCATGCACGCCGCCCTGGGCGATGCCGAACAGGCCATATCCGGATCGCGCTTCGAAGACCGCGCGGCAGCGCTCCGCCCAGCGCATGGAGAGATGCATGCTGGATGCCGCCTCGTCCCGCGTCGCCGGGAAGGGTGTGCATTCGTCCAGCACCATCGTGATCGTCGAATCGAGCAGGTTCTGGATCTCGACGGCGCGCTCCGGCGTGAGCCGGTGATGGCTGCCGTCGATATGGGAGCGGAAGGTGACGCCGGCCTCGTCCAGCTTGCGCAGTTCCGACAGGGACATGACCTGGAAGCCGCCCGAATCGGTCAGAATCGGCCCCGGCCAGTTCATGAAGCGATGCAGCCCGCCGAGGCGGGCCACGCGTTCCGCCCCCGGCCGCAGCATCAGGTGATAGGTGTTGCCGAGCACGATCTCGGCCCTTGTCGAACGCACCGCGTCCGGGGTCATGGCCTTCACCGTGCCGGCCGTGCCGACGGGCATGAAGGCGGGGGTTTCGACCGTGCCATGGGCGGTCGAGACGCGGCCGCGCCGGGCCGCGCCATCACTCGCCAGCAGTTCGAAAGCAAAATCGGCGGTCATGCCGCGCGCTCCAACAGACAGGCATCGCCATAGGAATAGAAGCGATAGCCGGACGCGATCGCATGGCTATAGGCCGCCTTCATCCTTTCGGTTCCGGCGAAGGCGCAGACCAGCACGAAGAGGGTCGAGCGCGGAAGGTGGAAATTGGTCAGCAGCATATCGACCGAGCGAATGGGGCGGCCGGGCATGATGAAGATCGACGTCTCGCCCTGATGGGCCCGAACGGCACCGTCTTCATCCACGGCGCTCTCGAGCAGGCGCAAACTGGTCGTGCCGACCGCGACGATGCGCCCACCCGCCGCCCGGGTAGCCGTGATCCGGTCGGCGCTCTCCTCGCAAATCTCGCCCCATTCGGCATGCATGGCATGGGCGCGCAGATCCTCGACCTTGACCGGTAGGAAGGTGCCCGGCCCGACATGCAGGGTCACGACCGCCCGACCGATACCGCGCGCCTCCAGGGCCGCGAACAATTCTTCCGTGAAATGCAGGCCCGCGGTCGGGGCTGCGACCGCGCCCTCGCGCGCGGCATAAACCGTCTGGTAATCGGCCCTGTCGCGCGCATCCGGCCCCTCGGGCCGCGCGATATAGGGCGGCAAGGGCATTTCCCCATGGCGTTCCATGGCGGCGCGCAAGGCATCACCCGATAAATCGAAGAGCAGATCGACCAGGCCGCCCTCGCCCTTGCCGGTCACTTCGGCGCAAAAATCAGTGGCGAAGTCGATCCGGTCGCCCGGCCGCAGACGCCGCGCGGGGCGGGCGAAGGCCCGCCATTCGGCCGGGCCGAGAGGCTTGACCAGGGTCGCCTCGATCCGCGCATCGCCCCGACGGCCGGTCAGGCGGGTCGGAATCACCCTAGTGTCGTTGACGACGAGCAGGTCGCCGGGCCGCAGCAGATCGGGCAGATCGCCGATCCGCCCATCGGACAACGCCGTTCCGACATGCAGCAGGCGCGCGGAATCGCGCGGTACGGCCGGCCGCTCGGCGATCAGATCGCGCGGCAGGTCAAAATCGTAGGTGGCGATGTCATAGGGATCGCGGCTCACGGGACCCAGGCAGAACAGTTGGGAAATGGCGGCGCTTGACCGCATCTGGCGCGGACCTTACACGAAGCGCATGCCACGAACGAGTTAGGAGACTGGGTGATGAGCCCGCAGTCGGAGCCGATCAGCGCCCAGGCGCGTCATTCCCATTGGTTCGTCATCGTCGCCGCCGTTTTCGTGACCTGTCTGATCATCTCGAACATCGTCGCGGTCAAGCTGATCTCGGTCGAAGGGATCGTGGTCACGGCAGCAATTACGATCTTCCCGATCAGTTATATCATCGGCGATGTGCTGACGGAGGTCTACGGCTACCGCCAGGCGCGCCGGGTCATCTGGCTCGGCTTCGGCTGCAACCTAATCGCGACGGCTGCGATCATGATCGGCCAATGGCTGCCCGCGGCCTCGTTCTGGCAGGGCCAGAAGGCCTATGAAGCGATCCTGGGCTATGCCCCGCGCCTGCTGCTCGCCTCCTTCGTGGCCTATCTGATCGGCGAGTTCACCAACGCCTATATCCTGGCCAAGATGAAGATCATGACCCAGGGACGCTGGCTATGGACCCGGACAATCGGCTCCACTGTCGTCGGACAGGGCCTGGATTCGGTGGTCTTCGCCACCATCGCCTTCATCGGCGTCATTCCCTTCGATGCCCTGCTGGTCACCATCGTTTCCCAATGGCTGATCAAGACCGCCTACGAAACCCTGGCGACCCCCTTCACCTATCTCGTGGTAGGCTTCCTCAAACGGCGGGAGCAGTTGGACGTCTATGATCGTGACACCGATTTCAACCCGGTCTCCCTTGGCGAATAGGGCTGGGACAGGACAAGGCGCATATGGCTAAAGCGGGCGCTTCCGCGCCTTCGACCCAGGCCTTCGAAACGCCCTCGGGCAAGGGCGCGGGCGACGAGAACTTCCCCGTCGGCTCCTGGCTGCTGCCGGCGCGGCTGCGGCCCCATGTCGCCATCTTCTATCGCTTCGCCCGGGCGATCGACGATATCGCCGACAATCCGGACCTGGCGCCCGACGACAAGCTGATGCGGCTGGAGGCCTTCGAAGCCGCAATCATGGGCCGCGACACGGAGCATCCCGGTCTGGTCACCGCCCATCGGATGCGCGAAAGCCTCCACGCCACCGGGGTGCCCGAGCGCCACTGCGTCGACCTGATCGCGGCCTTCAAGCAGGACGCGGTCAAGACCCGCTACGAGGATTGGGCAGGGTTGATGGGCTATTGCTACCTTTCGGCCTCGCCGGTCGGGCGCTATCTGCTCGATCTGCATGGCGAGGCGCGCGAGGGCTACCGCCAGTCCGATGCTCTGTGCAACGCGCTCCAGGTCATCAACCATCTGCAGGACTGCCAGGACGATTACCGCACGCTCGACCGGGTCTATCTGCCCAGCGACTGGATGGCGGCGGAAGCCGTGACGGTCGACGACCTGGACGCGCGGGCGTCGAGCGCCGGGCTGCGACGGGTGCTGGACCGCTGCCTGGACGCCACGTCCGAGCTGATGATCGAGGCGCGCCGCCTGCCCGGCGCGCTGACCGACCGTCGCCTGGCCATGGAATCGGCAGCCATCGTGGCGATGGCCGAACGGCTGACCGTCAAGCTGCGCCGCCAGGACCCCATGGCCGAACGGGTCGAGCTGTCCAAACCCGCTTTCCTCGGCTGTTTCGCCGCCGGAGCCTGGCGCGGCCTGAAGCCATGACCGGGGGTGCGGTCGAGACCGCGGCGACCGTCGTCGCCGCGCTGTCGCTTCTCGCCTGGCTCTACCTGATCCTGTTTCACGGCCGGTTCTGGCGCGCGGATCAACGCCTGGGCCATGACGCCGCTCCCGAAGCCTGGCCCGCCGTAGCGGCGGTCGTGCCGGCGCGCGACGAGGCCGATGTCGTCGGCGCGGCCGTCCGGTCCCTGCTGGTGCAGGACTATCCGGGCCGGTACCAGGTATTCCTGGTCGATGACGAAAGCGCCGATGGCACGGTCGAGGCCGCCCGCGCGGCCGCGCCCGCCGGCCGGGAGAATGCACTTACCGTGCTGCGCACCGAAGCTCGGCCGCCGGGCTGGGTCGGCAAGATGTGGGCGGTCGCCACCGGGGTCGCGGCCGCCACAGCGAACCAGACCGAACGCCCGACCTATCTGCTGCTGACCGATGCCGATATCGCCCATCCCGAGGACGGGCTGCGCCGCCTGGTCGCCAAGGCCGAGGCCGAACGTCTCGACCTCGCTTCCCTGATGGTGCGCCTGCATTGCCGCGGCGGGTGGGAACGGCTGCTGGTGCCCGCCTTCGTCTATTTCTTCCAGAAACTGTTTCCCTTTCCCCGGGTCAACGACCCGTGCTCACCGGTCGCCGCGGCGGCGGGTGGCTGCATGCTGGTCCGCGCCTCGGCCCTGGAGACTGCGGGCGGGATCGCCGCGATCCGGGACGCCATCATCGACGACTGCGCCCTGGCCGCCGCGCTCAAACCCCAGGGGCCGATCTGGCTCGGCCTCGCCGAGGACCATCGCAGCCTCCGGCCCTATGGCGGGTTGGCCCGGCTCTGGCAGATGATCACCCGCTCCGCCTTCGCCCAATTGCGCCATTCATGGCTGCTGCTGATCGGCACCGTGCTGGGCATGACCCTGCTCTATCTCGCGCCACCGGTGCTCGGCCTCTGGAGCCTGTTCGCAGGTTGGGGCTTCGCGGCATCGGCAGGACTGGCCGCCTGGGCCATCATGGCCGCCACGCTCACCCCGACCCTGCGCCTTTATGGCCGCCCTTTGTGGGAAGGCTTGTTGCTGCCCGTATCGGGCCTGCTCTACACAGCCATGACCGTCGATTCTGCCCTGGCCCATGCGCGCGGCCGGGGCGGCGCCTGGAAGGGCCGCATACAGGCGGGACGAGATACGCCGGTGGCGTGACACCGG
>CAUZWC010000064.1:0-12674 GCA_963583595.1 Alphaproteobacteria bacterium
GTCCGAGAATCCAGAGGGCGTGTTTCGCTGCCACTTTAGCGCCGCGCCGTTGCCGGTCCAAGGATGAAAATGGCCCCGGATGGCTCCCATGCGGGGCGCTCAGACCATGCAGGGACGACCTTTACCTGGTCTCGGTCCAGCTTTCCGAGAAGGCGAGGGCGCAGGTGCTGAAGGGGCGGCCGTCGCGTTCGGCCGGATGGGGCTGGCCGGCGGCCTGGGTGCCGTTGGCGGTCAGGCGCGCGCCGAGCGCGGGGATCAGGACGGTGCAGACGCCGTAGGGGCGTTTCGGGTCCTGACCGGGCTGGGTATGGACGAGCAGCGGATCGCCGATATCGTACCAGGTCACGGAAATCTCGTCGTCGCGCGACTCGATCATTTCGGTCCAGAAATAGCGCGGGTCGCCCTGCTTCTCGAACCAGGCGTCGATCACCGGGATCGACTGGTCGCCCGTCGCGGGGTTCAGCATTCCCTGGACGGTGCCCTGGAGCCAGCGGGTCATGGCGATATTGTCGGAATAGATGCGCCAGCGGTCGTCGGTCAGCTCGCTCTTGATATAGAGGACATGGCCGGGTCCGGCAGGGCTGAACAGGATGCGCCAATAGCTGGCTTCCGTCGTGTTCTCGCCGCCATTCGCGGGGCCGAGACGGATGAAAGGGTTCTCTCCGGTCACGATGACGCGGTTGGGATCGGTGGTGCTAATCTCGGTGTCTCCTCCCTGGCGTGGCTGTCGCATCAACCTTTCAGAGCATGCGCGTGAAACCACCCTTGATTGCGAGCGGTGTCAGGCGCGCGCACGCGCGCGCCGCGCGGCCATGGTCGCTTCGATGCCCGCGAGTGCGCCGACCAGCACCAACAGGGGCATCGGCCCAGTTTCGACAATCAGCCAGCCGGCGATGAGCGGGAAGCCGAATATGCCGACGAAATAGGTCAGGGCGAAGAGTTGCAAGGTCTGCGGCATCAACCCTTCCGCCGCGTCGTTGGCGGCCATCGCGGCGAGGATCGGATAGGACGCGCCGTAGCCGATGCCGAACAGGATGGCGAAGAGGATGTAGAGGGTTTTGTCGCCGCCCATGAAGATGAACAGAGCGACGCTGGCGCACATGACGTATTGCAGGCCGGCGATGGTCAGATAGGGGGAGGATCCGCCCCGAAAGCCGACCAGCAGCAGGCGGAAGACGATGACGGTCACCGTGTAGGCCAGAAAATAGACGGAATAGTCCAAGCCCCGGGCATCGGCGAAGACGGTTTGGAAATTGTTGATGCCGGCGAAGACGCTCGCCCCCAGGCAAACCATCACCACCGGGACCAGGGCGGTCGATCCGAGGATCGAGCCGACCGAGGACAGGGTCAGGCGGGACCGGGCCTCGACCCCCGCCGCGCGGGAATGTTCGCGCACCGGGCCGACCAGGGCGAAGAAGAGCAGGGCGCTGACGGCGCAAAGCGCGGCGTTGATGACGAAGGCATCCGAGACGGCGAAACCCGCATCCTCGATCGCCGCGGCCATGACGGGCGAGAGGCCGAAGCCCGCCATGACGAAGACCGAGAGCAGGGCGAAGAAGCGCACCCGCTCCTCCGTGCCGACGAGCCGGGTCAGGACGACAGGGGCGAGAGAATAGGTGAGGCCCCAGCCCATCCCCAGCAGAAGACTCGCCCCCACCAGCGCCGGGCCGGCCGACTGGGACCGGCCGTAGAGGAGCAGCGCCACGGCGATCGCCGCACAGGCGAGGCCGAGGGTATGGACGCGCCCGAACCGGTCCGCCAGATGGCCGGAAAAATAGACGGTGATCAGCGTCGAGACGGTGGTCACGAAGAGCATCGCGCCGACCGTCTTCTCGTTCGCGCCGAAGGCCGCGAAGAGCCTCGGCAGCATGAAGGTCAGGCCATAGGCCCCAGCCTGCAGGAAGATCGCCGTGAAGAACAGGATGAACAGAAGCAGGCGAGACATGCTGGTTCCGATCTAAATGTCGGGACTTCTCCCGTTTGGCCGGTGGGGAGATTTCGCCGGTCTGCGCTGCTTGGCGTCTAGCTGCGGCCGTATTGGTCCTCGATCCGCTCGATATCGTCCTCGCCCAGATAGTCGCCTGATTGAACTTCGATCAGGTCGAGGGGGTCGGCGCCGATATTCTCCAACCGGTGCACGGCGCCGACGGGGATATAGGTCGATTGGTTCGCTTCCAGGACGAAGTTTTCTTCGTCGCGGGTCACGCGCGCGCGCCCGTGCACGACGATCCAATGCTCGGCCCTGTGGCGGTGTTTCTGGAGCGAGATTTTCTGGCCTGGTTTCACGGTGATGTGCTTGACCTGGAAGCGATCCCCGGAATCGATGCCCTCGTAGCTGCCCCAGGGGCGGAACACCTTGCGATGCTGATCGGCCTCGTCATGGCCGGCCGCGCGCAGGGCGTCGTAGAGCGCGCGAACCTCCTGAGCCCGGTTCTTGGGTGCGACCAGGACGGCATCGGCGGTCGTGACCACCACCATGTCCTCGAGGCCCAGCCCTGCGATCAGGGGGCCGTCGGCGCGGAGATAGTTGTTGTGGCTGTCGACCGCGACCACCGTGCCGATCGAGGCATTGCCGTCGGTATCCCGTTCGACGGCGTCCCAGAGGGCGGACCAGGAGCCGACATCGCTCCACCCCAGATCGGCCGGGACGACCGCCGCCTTTTCGGTATGTTCCATCACCGCGTAGTCGATGGACGCCGAATCGCAGGCGGCGAAGGCGGCCTCGTCCAGCCGCAGGAAATCGAGATCGCCGCGCGCGGCGGATACCGCGCGCCGGCAGGATTCGGCCATCGCGGACTGCAGCCGTTCGAGTTCGGCCAGATAGGCATCCGCGCGGAACAGGAACATGCCGCTGTTCCAGGCGTGATCGCCTTGGGCCAGGTAGCGCGCGGCCGTCTCGGCATCCGGCTTCTCGGTGAAGCGCGCGACCTTGTAGGCGCCGTCGCAGTCTTCCAAGGCCGGGCCCCGGGCGATGTAGCCATAGCCGGTTTCCGGCTGGTCGGGGGCGATGCCGAAGGTGACCAGCCAGCCGGCTTCGGCGGCGACCGCGGCGCGGCGCACGGCCTCTTGGAAGGCCGCCGCATCGCGGATGACATGGTCGGAGGGCAGCACCAGCATCAGGGCATCACCGCCGCCCAGCCAGTCGGCCGCCGCGGCGATCGCCGGCGCGGTGTTGCGCGCCACCGGCTCCAACATGATGGCGGCCGGGGCCGGGCCGACGGCGCGCATCTGTTCCGCCACGACGAAGCGGTGCTCGTCGCTGCACACCACGACGGGGGCCGAAAAGACGGCGGGATCGGAGACCCGCAGGGCAGTTTCCTGGAGCATCGTCCGGCCCGAGGTCAGGGCGATGAACTGCTTGGGGAAGTGCGGACGGGAGAGCGGCCAGAGGCGCGTTCCCGCGCCGCCGGACAGGATGACGGGAGTGATGGTCGCCATCGGCACCTCTCATGTTGGCGCGCAGCATAGCGTTCGGCGGGGCGAGGGCAAGCCAAGACAAGCCTGGCCGGCCGGCATGCCGCGGTGGAGGCGGAGATTGATATAGAACAACGCCCGCCCCACCCTGCTCCTGCAGGATAGCCTCAAGGTATCTCGCCGGCACCACCAAGAAGGAGACGAGCCATGGCTCTCAAGGATATTCTCGTTCATGTCGACAATGACGAGCGCGGCGCCGCCCGAGCGCGCTTTGCGGTCGATCTGGCGCGCCGTCACGAGGCGCATCTGACCGGTCTCGGGGTCAGCGGGTTTTCGAGCATGCCGACTTTCGTCGATGCCGAACTGCCAGCCGAAATCATGTAGGCGCATATCGACGCCTCCCGCGCCGAAGCGGAAGCGGCCGGCGGGTCATTCCGCAAGGCGGCTGGCAAGGCCGGAATCGGCGTAGAATGGCGCTCCATCGAGGAGCCGGTGGCCGATGTGGCCCGGGTGGTCGCCCTGCATGCGCGCCATGCCGATATGACGGTGCTGGGCCAGCCCGATCCGGACGCGCCCGGCGGCAGCCTCAGCATGGATATCGTCGAGCGCCTGCTGCTCGACGCCGGCGTGCCGGTGCTGCTGATCCCCTATGCGGGCACGTTCGAGACGATCGGCAGCCATGCCATGCTGGCCTGGAACGGCAGCCGCGAATCGGCGCGGGCTGTGCGCGATTCCCTGCCCTTCCTGGAGAAGGGCGCCGAGATCGCGGTGCTGCAGGTCAATCCGCCCAGCCGCAAGCCCGCCGATCGCGATGTCGCTGGGGCGGATATCTCGGTCCATCTGGCGGGCCACGGGCTGAAGGCCGTGGCGGCCCATGTCGTGGCCGAGGATATGAAGGTCGGCGACATGATCCTGTCCCGCGCCGCCGATGCCGGGGCGGATATGATCGTCATGGGCGCCTATGGCCAATCGCGCCTGCGTGAAATGGTTCTGGGCGGCGCCACCCGCTATATCCTCCAGCACATGATCGTGCCGGTGCTGATGTCGCATTAGGCGGCGGTTGTAATCGCGCGAGGCCGCTTGAGCGGCCGTGCGCGCGCGCCTAATCTTGTCGGCCGAAAGCAGCGGGCGACAAGATAGGGGCAGAGCATGGCCGTCAAAAAAGAAATCGAAGCGCTTCACCAGGACATGACGACCTGGCGGCGCCATGTCCATCAGCATCCCGAGACCGCCTTCGAGGAGGAGGAGACTTCCGATTTCGTGGCGGAGAAGCTCGAATCCTTCGGCATAGAGGTCCATCGGGGCCTCGCCGGGACCGGGGTCGTCGGCACCCTGAAGGGCAAGGTGGACAAGAACAGCCGCGCCATCGGCCTGCGCGCCGATATGGACGCCCTGCATATCCACGAGCAGACCAACCTGCCCTATGCCTCGGTCGGCACCGGCCGGCACGAGGGGCGGATGCATGCCTGCGGCCATGACGGCCATACCACGATGCTGCTGGGCGCGGCCCGCTATCTGGCCGAGACCCGCGATTTCGACGGCACGATCCATTTCATCTTCCAGCCCGCCGAGGAGAACGAGGGCGGCGGCCGGGTGATGGTCGAGGACGGGCTGTTCGACAAATTCCCCTGCGAATCGGTCTACGGGTTGCACAACTGGCCCGGCCGCCCGGTCGGCACCTTCGCCATCCGCCCGGGTCCGATGATGAGCGCCTATGACATTTTCGAGGCCAAGATCATCGGCAAGGGCAGCCATGCCGGCATGCCCCATCAGGGCCGCGACCCGGTGGTCTGCGGCGCCCAGATAGTCACGGCCTGGCAGACGATCGCCAGCCGTAGCACCAATCCCTATGACGCGGCCGTGGTCAGTGTGACCCAGTTCCATGGCGGCGATACCTGGAACGTGATTCCGGAAGAAGTCGTGCTGCGCGGCACGACCCGCAGCTTCAAGCCCGAGGTGCGGGACAATATCGAGGCTTCGATGGAGCGCATCGCCCGGGGCATTTGCCAGGGCATGGGCGCGGATTTCGAGTTCCGCTACGAGCGGCGCTATCCGCCCACGGTGAACTGGGAAGCCGAAACCGAAGTCGCGGCCCAGGCGGCGGCGGCCGTGGTCGGCCTGGACAATGTCGATCGCGATCCGACCCCGACCATGGGAGCGGAGGATTTCGCCTTCATGCTCGAAGCCAAGCCTGGCGCCTATATCTGGATGGGCAACGGCTCGGACGAGGACGGCTGCCGTCTGCACAGCCCCCATTATGATTTCAACGACGAGGCCCTGCCCATCGGCGCGAGCTATTGGGCGACCTTGGCCGAGCAGATCCTGGGCAAGGCGAGCTCGGCGGCTTCTCGGCATTCGGGCAGGGGGTAAGGGCGAATGCGGCGGCGCGACGACTTGGTTTTCCCGGTGGCGGAATACGATGCCCGGCTGGACGCTCTGCGTACCCGCATGGCGGCGCGTGGGGTCGATGCCATGCTGGTCACGACGCCGGAGAATCTGTTCTACCTGACCGGCTACGAGACCCAGGGATTGTGGTATTTCGCGGGCCTCGTCGTGCCGGCGGCGGGCGAGCCCTTCATGGCGACCCGTCATGCCGAGGACACGGTGGTCGAGTCCGATACCTGGGTCGAGGTCAGCCGGCCGTTCCACGACAATCAGGAACCGATGGCCGTGCTGGCCGGTGCCCTGGCCGAATTCGGCCTGGACGGCAAACGCATCGGCTATGAGCGGACGAGTTATTTCTTCCGCGCGCATGAGCAGGACGGATTGTTCTCGCGCTGTCCGAAAGCCGAATTCGTCGATTGCTCCTGGATCGTCGAGGAGGGCCGGGTCGTCAAATCCGCCGCCGAGATCGCGATGATCGCCCGCGCAGCCAAGGCGACCGAGGCGGGGACCCGGGCCGGCATCGCCGCTGTTCATGCCGGGGCCACCGAGAACGAGGTCGCGG
Organism: Alphaproteobacteria bacterium; assembly: GCA_963583595.1. GTDB lineage: Bacteria > Pseudomonadota > Alphaproteobacteria > CADEGL01 > CADEGL01 > JABIRQ01. The sequence continues at coordinate 6,362 of CAUZWC010000064.1, forward strand.
TCGAGGTCTATCGCGGCATGCTGACGGCGGGCGGCCATTACTGCTCGATGCAGCCCTTCGTCGTGTCAGGCCCGCGCTCTTTCGTCAGTCATGCGACCTGGCGCGACCGGACCATCCAGGCGGGGGATTGCGTGTTCTTCGAGATCGGCGCGACCGTCCATCGCTACAACGCGCCGATGATGTCGACGGTGATCGTCGGCGATCTCTCGGCCGAGATGGAGGAGGCCGAGGCTTTGGTGCGCGAGGCGGTCGCGGCGGCGAAGGCCGAGATCGCGCCTGGCCGGCCGACGGGCGGGGCCGATGCTGCGGCGCGCGCGGTGATCGCGCGCAACAGCTTTGGCGCAACGCAGTACACACGGGCCGGCTATAGCGTCGGCATCGCCTGTACCCCCGGCTGGGGCGAGGGCCATATCATCGACATTAAACCGGGCGACGAGAGGCCCTTCCGCGAGAACATGTGCTTCCATCTGATTCCCTTCCTGCAGATCTCCGGCAAGGCGGCCGTGGGCCTGTCGGAAGTGATCCGGGTGACGGCAGAGGGATGCGAGTCGTTCAACAGCCTGGAACGGCGTATTTTCACGACTTAAATTCGGTTTGCCACACGGTCGGCCCGTCCTCGTCCTGAACCTGTCGAAGGGCGAGGGTGGCACGGCCCGGCGTCGTGCCATGGCCTCATACTTCGACAGGCTCAGCATGAGGCGGGCCAAAATGGCCTTGCCCTCGGGATATTGACCGGTTGGGGCTGATCTGCGGAACCAGCGATATCGAGAGGACCGGCGATGGCATCGGATGCACAGGTGATGGACCAACTAGTCGAGGCCGTGCGGCGCTTCGTTGAGGAGCGGCTGATCCCGCGCGAGCGCGAGGTGGCCGAGGCTGATCTTGTGCCCGACGAGCTGATCGCGGAGATGAAGGCGCTAGGCCTGTTCGGCCTGTCGATCCCGGAAGAGTACGGCGGCCTGGGCCTCGATCTCGCCGAGGAGGTCCGGGTGGTCCAGGAACTTGGCCGCACCTCGCCTGCTTTCCGCTCGGTCTTCGGCACCAATGTCGGCATCGGCTCGCAGGGCATCCTGATCGACGGCACGGACGAGCAGAAGCGGGCCTATCTGCCTCGCCTGGCGAGCGGCGAACTGATCGGCTCCTTTGCTCTGACGGAACCCGAGGCCGGGTCCGACGCCGCTTCGGTCCGCACCCGGGCCGAAAAGGACGGCAACGCCCATTACCGCATCACCGGGATCAAGCGCTTCATCACCAACGCCCCGCGCGCCGGGGTCTTCACCCTGATGGCGCGCACGGGGAGCCAGGAGGACGGCGCGCGCGGCATCACGGCCTTTCTCGTCGATGCCGATCTGCCGGGCATCACCCTGGGCAAGCCGGACCGCAAGATGGGCCAACAGGGCGCCCATACCTGCGACGTAAACCTGGACAATGTTCGGGTGTCTGCCGAGGCGATCATCGGCGGAAAGGTGGGCCAGGGCTTCAAGACGGCGATGAAGGTGTTGGATCGGGGCCGCCTGCATCTCAGCGCGGTGGCGGTCGGCGCGGCGCGGCGCCTGATCGACGAATCTCTGTCCTATGCGATGGATCGCAAGCAGTTTGGCCAGCGCATCGCCGATTTCCAGCTGATCCAGGCCATGCTGGCCGATTCCGAGACCGAATGGCTGGCCGGCAAGTCGCTGATCGAGGCGGTGGCACGAGACTATGACGCCGGGGCCGATGTCGCCCGGCGGGCCGCCTGTGCCAAGCTGTTCTGTACCGAGATGGTCGGCCGGGTCGCCGACCGGGCGGTGCAGATCCATGGTGGGGCGGGTTATGTCGCCGATTTTCCGGTCGAGCGGTTCTACCGCGACGTTCGGCTGTTCCGGCTCTACGAAGGCACCTCGCAGATCCAGCAGCTGGTCATCGCCCGGAGCATGATCCGCGAAGCCGAACGAGACAGGTAGAGGCCTTTCGGTCGAACGCAAAAGGGCGCTCTTCTCATGGCAACGAATGGTTATGATCCGGCAATTGGATACAAAAAGCCTGCCGGGCAATCCGGCCAGGGACCGCTATAGGGGAGAAAGCCAAGATGTCAGTCCGTCCTACCCGAACGATGGCGCCCGAGGTGCTGCGCGATTTCATGACGCGGATGCTCCGCGCCGCGGGTTGCAGTGATGTGAACGCGACCGAAACGGCCGAAGTTTTCCTCGAGGCCGATCTGCGCGGCGTCGGGATGCAGGGTCTCGACCATATGTTCGCCATGCTCGACGATCTGCGGCGTGGCACGATCGACGGCCAAGGCAGGGCCGAGATCACCCGCGAAGGGCCCGCCACCGCCCTGGTCGACGGCCATCGCGGCCCGGGCCAGCCGGGTGGCGTCTTCGCCACCGATGTCGCCATCCGCAAGGCCAAGGAGGCCGGCTGCGCGACGGTTGGGCTGATCAACGGCGCGGATATCTACATGGTCGGCTATTACGCCGAACGCATGGCAAATGCGGGCCTGGCCGGCTTCGTCTTCTCGGCCGCGCCCTCGCTGGTCCATCCCTATGGCGGGGTCGAGCGGCGCCTGGGGACCAACCCGATCGCCATCGGCATCCCGACCGGCAGCGACGATCCTGTTGTGCTGGACATGGCGACCAGCGCGCTGTCCTTCTCGCGCGTCAAATTCGCGGCCTATCACGGGGAGCATCTGCCGGAGGGCATGGGCGTCGATCTGGACGGCAATCCGACGACCGAGGCGGTGAAGATCGTGGAAGGGGCGATTGCGCCCCTGGCCGGCCATAAGGGCTTCGGCCTAGGCCTATGCGTCGCCCTGCTGTCCGGTCCTCTGGTCGGCGGTCTGGCGGGCAAGGCGATCGACGGCTGGCTCTCCGAGGATGGCGATCGCGGGGTGCGCGGCCATACCTTCATGGCGATCGATCCGGCGGCCTTCGGCGATCCCGATGTCTTCCGGGCAAATTCCCAGAGCTATATCGACGAAGTCAAATCGTCGCGCAAGGCGCCGGGGGTCGAATCGATCCGGATGCCGGGCGAACGCGCCCTGACCCGCCGCCGGGAAAGCCTGGCCCAGGGGGTTGAGGTGCTGGAAAAAACCTGGGAGATTGCGGGCCAATATGCTGCGAAGCTTGGCGTCGAGGTGCCGAACTAGCGGCGAGGGAGGCGCTTCAATCTGTTGAAACGCCCCTGGATCGTGGCGGAATGATTCGATCAGCGTAAGGCGAGGGACACTCTGTCGATGGAAGACTGGATTTCACGCAAGGATCTGATCGACGCGCGGCGGCTCAAGGCCCTGTCGCAACGCTCCGATGCGCTGGCTTGGCTTCAGGTGTTGAGCCAGTTCGCCGCCCTGGGGGTCACGGGCTACGGGATATATGCGCTCTGGGGCACGGCCTGGGTGGTTATCCCGTTCCTGGCCCATGGCGCGATCCTCTGGGGCTTCACCTATGCGGGCCAGCATGAACTGGTCCATCTGATGGTCTTCCGCAGCCGGGCGTGCAACGATTTCTTTGGCCATCTCGCCAGCTTCCTGCGGATATACCCGAACAGTTACCAGCGCTTTCTGCACTTCACCCACCACCGCCACACCAAGATCGCCGGCCTCGACCCCGAACTGCTGGCGCAGAAGCCCTGGACCATTTGGGGATACCTGAATTTCCTGGCGGGGCCGAGCTATTGGATCGGGCAGGTCCGCATCACCGTCGGCCATGCTTTGGGCCAAGCGCCCGAGCCCTTCCTGAAGGAGAAAGAGCGGCGCATCGTGATCCGCGAGGCGCGGCTCTACCTCCTCGGCTATGCTCTGATCGCGGCCCTGTCGGTCACTTTCCAGACCTGGGCGGCGGTCATCTATTGGTGGGGGCCGATCCTGGCCGCCACGCCCTTCTACCGCTTCTACACGGCGGCGGAGCATCACGGGCGGCCGAACCGTCCGAGCGTGATCGAGAACACCCGCACGACCCGGGCGGGGCCGATCCTGCGCTGGCTGATGTGGCAGATGCCCTACCACACCGAGCATCACCTGTTTCCCGGCGTGCCCTTCCACAAGCTGGGCGCGCTGTCCCGCGAACTGCGCGACCGGCCGGATTCGCCGTTGACGGGCGTAAACGAGGTCGCGCCGGGCTATTTCGCGGTGAATCGGGAGATCCTGGTGATGGTCCGCCGGGGTGAGGACCCGACCTTCCTGGCCGAGGCCGCCCGAGCTTAAATCCCCACGATATGCGTGCCGCCGTTGACCGGCACGAGCTGGCCGGTGACGAAGGCGCTGTCCTCTGAGGCCAGGTAGCAGACGGCATAGGCTATCTCGATCAGCTCGCCCATGCGCTTGAGGGGAATTTCCGTCTCGGCGCGCTTCTTCAGGCCTTCGATGCCGCGCGCGCGGAGCGCCATTTCGGACATGATCGGGCCGGGGCTAACCGAGTTCACTCGGATGTTCCAGGGTGCGAGTTCCTTGGCCCAGGCCTTGGTCAGCCCGATGACGCCGGATTTAGACGCGCTGTAGACCGAATTGTTGACCGCGCCGCGTTGGCCCGCGCCCGAGGAGATATTGACGATGACGCCGGACTTCCGCGCCTTCATGCCCGGTAAGACGGCCTGGGTGCAGGTGAACAGCCCAGTCAGGTTGATCCCCATCATGAGATCGAAAGCATCCTCCGTGACCTCCTCGACCGGCGTGGCGCCGTGAATTCCGGCATTGTTGACCAGCACGTCGATCCGGCCGAAAGCCTTTTCGGCCGCCGCCGCGCCGGCCGCGAAGGCCTTGGCGTTGGTCAGGTCGCAGGCGAAGGTTTCGACCCGGCCGCCGGCTTCGCGCACCAGCTCGGCCGTCTCGGCCAGGCTCTCTTCCTGCAGGTCATGGGCGATGATCGAGGCGCCGCGCTGGGCCATCAGGATGGCGTCCTCGCGGCCCATACCGGCGGCGGCGCCGGTGATCAGGACGACCTTGTCCTCGAGCTGTCTTGCCACGGCGTTACTCCGCCGCGATGCGCGGCTGCCAGTCTTCGGCCCGGACATGCTCGACGCGGGGGAAGCGCGTGGCCTTCAGGCCCATCTGGAACCAATTGACCATGGTGTAGACGTCGTAGACTGGCAGGCCCAGGGCGTCCGCCAAGGCGGGGCCGAAGGGTGGCATATTGGTGCATTCCAGGACGATGGCGCCGACCTCGGGATGCTCCGTGACGAGGTGGTTGGCCGCCTCCATCAGGTCCGCCTCGCAATCCTTCCAGTCGTATTCCGTCGCCTTGTCGGTGAAGACCCGGGTCAGGATATTGCCCGTCTCCGTGCCGACGACCGGGGTGTCGAGGGCCACGCCGGCGGCGGCGAAATGCTTGGGTGTTAGGTTGCGCGAATCGGCGGTGATGATGCCGACCCGCTTGCTCGTGGGCAGCGTGCACTGGACCCAGGGCACCTGAATGATCGAACTGGCCGCGACTGGCACCCCGGCTTGTTCGGCCAGTTCCCGCTGGAACAGAGCGAGGAAACCGCAGGTCGTGGCGATGCCGTTGGCGCCGCGTTCGACCAGGCGCTTGGCGCCGTCGATGAAGGGGTCGAGCAGCCCGTCGAGCTGGCGGTCCACCACATTATGCGGGGTCGCGCCCTGGACCTTTTCGATCAGCACGGGAAAGGGCCAGGTGTCCGGGTTTCCGCCGTCGCCGACGACGCGCGGGAACTTGGTGTCCAGCATCAGAATGCCGATCACGCCGCCGCCGTTGCTGCGCGAGGTGTCGCGTTCCATCTCGTCCTCCCTCAGGGTTCGATGTTCGGGGGAAGCTATCGCATATCCGGGGGCGGCGGCGCCAGTTCGACGCGCTACTTGGCGGCGATCAGCGCCGCGAAATAGGGCTCCAACCCGTCCTTGAAACGGACCCGCCCCTCGGCCAGAAGGCGCTCGCGCAGCGGCAAGCCGTTGCCGCCGCGGGCGACCATTTCGGCCGCGGGGGTCGGCCGGGCCACCGCCGGCCAATGGCCGGGCTGGGGCGCGCTACCTTCGGCGGCGACGGCAAGGGGATCGTCGTCGACCACGGCCGGCGCCTCGATCACCTCCATGAAATTCCAGCTCGCCTCCAGCGGGATGTTGTTCGGGTCGTAGAAATAGATCGACCAGAACAGGCCGTGATCGACCGCGCCATGAACATGGATGCCCGCCGCTTCCAACCGGTCCTTGAGGGCGAATAGCTCGGCCCGGCTGTCGAGGATGAAGGAGACATGGTCGAAGCCCAGCGGCTCGCTCGTCCGGTCGCCCGGGAATTTGCGCGTCATGGGGCGCGCGCCGTCATATTCAAAGAAGGCGACCTGGGTCTTGCCGTCGCCCAGGCGGAAAAAGTAGTGGCGGTAGCCGTCA